>NZ_VPAK01000001.1:0-319529 GCF_013419295.1 Acinetobacter sp. YH12094 | reverse complement strand
GTGTCGGAGCTGTCGGAGCTGTCGGAGCTGTCGGAGCTGTCGGAGCTGTCGGAGCTGTCGGAGCTGTCGGAGCTGTCGGAGCTGTCGGAGCTGTCGGAGCTGTCGGAGCTGTCGGAGCTGTCGGAGCTGTCGGAGCTAAATTTAGCGGGTTCCAACGGAACTGACCATCATTGATTTCACTTATTTTACCAATACCAGGAAATGGTAAATGTGCAAATGCAACAAACGTTTGCTCTTGAGCGAAACGTTTAAAAATTGCTAAACGAGTTTCACTGGCTTTGACCGGATCGACATCAAAATCAACAGATAACTTGGGTTGTTCAAACTGTAAATGATACGAATGAACCACATCACCGAGGATAGCAAAACTTTTAGCTTGCGACTTTAAGATAAAAGAATAATGCCCTGGTGTATGCCCAACACTCGGTAGTACTTCTAATCCATTAATCACAGAACCAACGCTAAAAGTCTTAAAACTCCGCATGGTCTGATAAGGCGCAATCGCAGCTTTAATTTTTGCAACGGTTGCTAAATAACCGTCACGTTTTTCGGCAGCTAAAGTGTTGACGGTGCTTTCACTTAACCAATACTGACTTTCTTGTTCATTGACGTAAACCGTTGCATTCGGAAACACGGCCTTACCTTGTTTCGCAATGCCACATGCATGATCTGGATGTAAATGGGTTAAGAAAACACTGCGTACACGATTAAGCTTATAGCCGGCCGCTTCAATGTTTTGTGCAATAGAACCTAAGTTTGGTCCAAAACAACTGGCTGCACCACTATCGACAAGACTGATGCCGCCTTGTCCATCATCAATCAGATAGGCATTGACACTGGTTTGTATACCTTTACTCTGATCAACCGCAAGCTTTTGAAATAAGGCACTGACTTCTTCTGGAGTTAAATTTTGTTTAAACAAATCAGGACTTAATTCGAGTGTCCCATCTTTTAAAGCAATGACTTTATATGCACCCACTTGGAAAGGATAAAATCCCATGGGCTGTGTCACATTCGTTTTGATTTCCGTTTGAATAACTGCCGGCTCTGCACTGACAAACTGGCTGGTTAAAAGTGTTGCTGCAAGCACAGCAAAACTAAAGTTTTTCATTGTTGACCTATATCACTTTTATTATTTCATGCAATGAAGCAAAGGCTTCAAAATTAAAAATTTTAAACGCTTGTATTGTGCCTGAAATTCAGGCAAATTTTAAGTCTAATACTGGATAAACATAGCACTAACTTAATACAGGCTTATGTAAATCATCCTAAACTTTAATGCTCAATAAAATAAAAACTGAATGCAAGAAAACTTTAAGCTTGGCATGCTATATTTTCGCCAGTTTTTAAATCTATACGTCTGTACAGTGCTATGAGTGAAATTTCCCCGTTTAAAGGTAAATCTGGACTTAAACGAATTTTTAATGCAACGCAATATTCCCTCGACGGATTCAAAGCTGCTTATCAAAATGAAGCTGCATTTCGACAAATTGTCTGGATGAATATTGTGCTTATTCCCACCAGTTGCTTACTCGATGTGAGTCGTGTTGAACATGTCCTTATGGTAGTGGTGTGTTTATTTGCCTTAATTGTTGAGTTATTCAATTCTGCTATTGAAGCCGTGGTCGACCGGGTATCTCTAGACAAGCATCCACTTTCTAAAATTGCCAAAGATATGGGAAGTGCCGCTCAATTCGTCGCTTTAGCAATTATTTTTTTTACTTGGTTAATTATCCTTTTGCCTTAAATAAAGGGGGTCTCATTATATTTGCAGGGTTATGCCCTGCTTTTTTATATCGACACACTTCAATAAATGGATTTAAGAAGATTTTAAAGCCATAAAAAAACCCAGCTTTCGCTGGGCTTTTTTTTCGAATCAGTTCAATGCTTAGTGAGCAGCGAATTGGTTCATTGTGTTTTTCGCATCGTCACCCGCTTTAAGCGCGTTGTCACCAGCGAAGATTTCTTTGTGGTCGTCACCAATGTCTGAACCAGCCATTGCTTGGTGTTTCACACATGCAATACCACCGCGGATTTCTTTACGTTGTACGCCAGCAACATAAGCCAACATACCTTCAGAACCGAAGTAACCTTGAGCAAGTTCATGTGTAGAAAGCGCAGCTGTGTGGTAAGTCGGAAGTGTGATCAAGTGATGGAACACACCTGCTTCACGAGAAGCATCTGCTTGGAATGTACGAACTTTTTCGTCAGCTTCAGCAGCTAATTCAGAGTTATCGTACTCAGCGCTCATTAATTTAGCGCGGTCGTATGCAGATACGTCTTTACCTTCAGCAACCCAACGATCGTACGCTTGTTGACGGAAGTTTAATGTCCAGTTGAATGATGGAGAGTTGTTATAAACAAGTTTCGCATTTGGAACAACTTCACGTACACGGTTAACCATGTGAGCAATTTCTTCAACGTTTGGAGTCGCAGTTTCGATCCAAAGAAGGTCAGCACCATTTTGAAGGCTAGATACACAGTCAAGTACAACGCGGTCGATTTGCGTGTCTGGACGGAACTGGTACAAGCCAGAAGCAAGACGTTTTGGACGGTGAAGTTTACCGTTACGCTTGATTAGGATTTCGTCTTCTTGAGCTTCTGAAATGTCAATTTCAGTTGTGTCTAAGTAGCTGATGTATTGAGAAGCGATGTCGCCTGGCTCTTTAACCACTGGGATTTTTTGAGTCAAGTCAGCGCCTTCAGAGTCAGTACGAGCAACGATGATACCATCATCAAGACCCATTTCTAAGAATGCATAGCGAAGAGCGTGGATTTTCGCGATGAAGTCTTCGTGTGGAACTGTAACTTTACCAGCTTGGTGACCACATTGTTTAGCGTCAGATACTTGGTTTTCGATTTGTAGTGCACAAGCACCCGCTTCGATCATTTTCTTAGCTAGTAAGTAAGTCGCTTCTTCGTTACCGAAACCAGCGTCGATGTCCGCAATAATTGGCACAACGTGAGTTTGGAAGTTGTCGATTTGAGCAGTGATTTCTGCAGCTTTAGCAGTATCACCTGCTTCGTTTGCTTTTTTAAGCGCACGGAATAAGTCGTTTAATTCTTTCGCATCAGCTTGGCGAAGGAAAGTGTAGATTTCTTCGATCAATGCAGGAACTGAAGTTTTTTCGTGCATAGATTGGTCAGGAAGTGGACCGAATTCTGAACGAAGAGCTGCAACCATCCAACCAGAAAGGTAGATATAACGACGTTCAGTTGTACCGAAGTATTTTTTGTTCGCAATCATTTTTTGTTGTGCGATAAAACCGTGCCAGCAACCTAATGATTGAGTGTATTTGCTAGAATCAGCATCATAAGCAGCCATATCACGACGCATAATTGCAGCTGTATATTTCGCAATGTCTAAACCAGTTTTGAAACGGTTTTGCATTTGCATACGTGCAGCATCTTCTGGGCTAATATCGCGCCAAGTGCTTCCGAATTTTGCTTTTAATTCACGGATTGCATCAATCGCTGTTAAGTATGTAGACATGATATGTTCCTGTAATAATATTAGGATTTTTCTGCAACGTAAGGCTAAAATCATACCCTCGAATGATTGCTCAGATTTAGAACACTTCGTTGCGATAGACACAGAGTAGATTGACTAATAAAATTAATCCAATATTCTGCATTAATTTTCAGTATTTATTTAAAAAATATGTAGATTAAAGTCGTATTATAATAATTAACCAATATTCAGAAGTATTTGTATTTAAATAATTTTATCAATAAATTAGGCTGATTTTTTTGTCTATTTTACAAACACTCTGATGAATTATTCTTCATTAGACTTAAGTCGACTGAGCATTCACTTTTAAAAAAAACAGCATTTTTTACGCCATTTTTGCCCAAATTTACCGAGCTAAATACTTGGTTATTCTGTCTTCAAATGATCATGCAAATGAGATATTTCATCTAATTTTTTTGTTTTATGAACATCGCATCACATAAACAAAATTGCTCCGTATTTTTATTTCATTCACTTTAAAAATATCGGTCTAAACAGGTAATAAGTATTTAAGAAGTATGTGCTACGACTTCAGCAAATTTGTCTTAAAACTGCTGAATTTTAGTACAAAAGTACACGTCATTTTTTCATCCATTTTTTACACAAGCCTTAGTAGTTATGGCATAATCAGATAAATTTCATGATTTTATTGTCGGTATTTATTTTATGAATCTGGAGCGGGTCGATCTCAATCTATTAATTTATCTTGATGTACTTCTTCGTGAAAAAAATGTGACTCGTGCTGCCGAGCAACTGGGTGTAACTCAGCCCGCGATGAGTAATATTTTACGTCGTCTACGCAACTTATTTAATGATCCACTTCTTATTCGTTCTTCAGAAGGTATGACACCTACAGAACGTGCGCTTGAATTACAGCCACGTATCCGTGATGCACTTTCTGACCTTTCGATGATTTTGGAACCCCGTACCGAGTTCCGCCCTTACACCTCAAATCGTGTCTTCCGCATCATGACTTCAGATTATGCTGAAGCAACACTGGTGCCGCGCCTAGTAAAAGCTTTGCGCTCAGAAGCACCCAATGTGGTTCTCGATTTTTTAACGCCTAGTGATGTGTCTTATCGAGATATGGAACAAGGTAAAGTCGACTTGGCCATTAACCGCTTTAATGAAATTCCGCAAAGTTTCCACCAAGTTTTGGTCTGGCGTGACAGTTTTTCATGCCTTTTAAATGCCAAGCACCCTGCTGCAAATAATTTAAACCTGAAAAGCTATCTGGATGCACAACACATTTGGGTGTCTAAAACAGGTATGGGTGTCGGTTTTGGTGTCAACCCAGAAAAACAAGCAGGTCTAGGTTGGATTGATCAAGCCTTAGAACGTATTGGCCAAAAACGTAAAATTTCAGTTTTCACCCGTCATTATCAAATGCCGGGCTTATTGGCATCGAATGTTGACTTGGTTGCAACTCTGCCAAGCCGTATTGCTCGCCTTCAAGCTAAAAGTCAAAACCTATTACTTCGTGATCCTCCATTCTATATTCCTGAATTTGAATTAAAAATGGCGTGGTGTCCTTTACTTCATCATCACCCTGCTCATCGCTGGTTACGTCAACTTATTTTGTATGTTGCACGTCAAATGATTGAAGAAGAAAACCGCGAATACTTAATGAATAACTCTCAGTTTTCACAGTATCAGTAATTAATTCTTTAATTCCTTATTAATTCAAACGTATACTGTCACTATATAGGTAGTAGTTAAGACTACTACCTTGCCCATTTTTGTGTTAGAAATACAGAAAAATAGAATGAATCACAAACAGGTGTATTCGTGAGCCTTTTCCAAAATATTGTCATTATTATTCTCCTGATCGTCGGTGCAGGTTTTCTTTCATTAACAGAAATTGCCCTTGCGGGTGCACGAAAAGTAAAACTTAAAATTTTGGCTGAATCTGGAGATTCACGTGCACAACGTGTGCTTGACTTACAAGCCAACTCAGCAGACTTTTTCGCCGCATCACAAATTGGCTTAAATGCCGTGGCAATTCTTGGCGGTATTTTGGGTGAAGGTGCTTTTCGTCCTTATTTCATTAGCTTAGTCACTCGTTTTTATCAGGGCCCGTGGACTGAAACTATCGGTTTCACTCTGTCGTTTACTTTAGTCACATCCTTATTCATTCTATTTGCTGATTTGATGCCAAAACGTTTGGCGATGATTGCACCTGAAAAAATTGCCGTTGCTGTTGTAGACCCGATTCAAATCTTTATTAAGGTGTGTAAGCCAATGGCGTGGGTGATTAATGCCATTGCCAATTTGTTGTTTCGTTTATTCAAAGTGAATACAACACGTGATGACAATATTACCTTTGACGACATTTCAGCCGTGATGGATGCCGGTGCTCAAGCTGGTGTACTTCAAAAGCAAGAACACCACTTTATTGAAAACGTATTTGAGCTGGAAGAACGTAACGTCCCTTCAAGTATGACTACACGTGAAAACGTGGTGTACTTTACCCTAAAAGAATCAGAAGCCAGTATTCGTCAAAAACTCGCTGAATTTCCATATTCGAAGTTTTTGGTCTGTAGTGAAAATATTGATGACGTGATTGGCTATGTAGATGCCAAAGATATTTTGGTTCGTATCCTCAACAATCAGTCACTTTTACAACTCAACGAAAATACTATTCGTAATGTTCTCACGATTCCAGATACCTTAACACTGTCTGAATTACTCGATCGTTTCCGTTCAACCAAAGAAAAATTTGCCGTTGTAATTAACGAATATGCATTGGTTGTTGGCGTTATTACCCTCTCCGACATTATGATTACCGTGATGGGCGACTGGGTAACACCGATTGAAGCAGAACAACAAATTATTAAACGTGATGCAGATTCTTGGCTTATCGATGGCAGTACACCAATTGAAGATTTAAAGCATGCCCTCGCTTTAGATGAAATGCCCGATGAAGAAAACTATGAAACCCTTGCGGGCTTTATGATGTTTAAACTGCGTAAAATTCCACGTCCAGCTGACTTTGTTACTTATCATGGCTACAAATTTGAAGTTGTTGATGTAGACCACTTTAAAATTGACCAATTATTAGTGACCCGCTTACAACAGACTGAAACTGAACTTGATACACCAGAAGAATCGGATTAATTCGATTCTTCTTTTTTCTAAAACAATAAAATATAAATACGATGGAATACGAAGATGTCTTTTTCACTTAAAGCGATTTTGACTTGCTTTAGTTTTTATACTGGGGCTTATCTAATCTATTATTTTTTCAAAGCTCATCCACAACCTTTATTTCTATTGCTCGGTGTTGCACTGATCGTCACTGCTTGGTTTTTAACGCCTTATCCTTATGAACGTGGCAGACAACAATATGACGAAACCATGCGTTTTGGTCTGTTTTTTTATAATCCCTTAATTTTTTGGTTCCGATTTTTTAGTTGGCCGATTCGGACCCTACTGTCTATTTTTGCTTAAGTGCAATTATTGTGATCAAACTGGATCTACACCGCACTTACAGTTCTCTACAGATGTTGAATATATGTAAACAGACCACTTTTTTTGAATAAAAATTAAAATAAATCGAAAAATCGGCCTTCCTTAATACCTTCATTATTAATGACTATTTTTCATCAAAATAGTGATGTATTTCACATTTTCTCACCTTTGTTTTGACTGATGAAATTTCTCTTTATGCTCTGCCCTTGGATTTAAAAACAGCTTTATATTTCAAAGGAATGAACCATGTTAACCGTACTCGGTTTGGGCATGATCTTGTGTTTTATGTATTTGATCATGTCGAAACGCTTAAGCCCACTTGTCGCACTGACTTTAATTCCCCTACTTTTTGCCTTGATTGCGTGGTTACTTGGTTTTTATTTTGACAGCTTGTCACACATACAAATAAATGAAATTGGCGACATGATGATTGAAGGTGTAAAAAAACTTGCACCGACTGGCATCATGCTGCTTTTTGCGATTCTGTATTTTGCCATCATGATTGATACAGGTTTGTTCGACCCTTCGGTGAAATTTATTTTAAAAATGGTCAAAGGTGATCCCTTAAAAGTCGTTCTTGGAACCATTACCCTGACGTTAATTGTCTCTTTGGATGGAGATGGTTCTACAACATATATGATCTGTGTTGCGGCCATGCTGCCACTCTATATGCGCTTAGGTATGAGCCCACTGATTATGGCATGTTTGATTATGCTCTCTAGCGGCATTATGAACCTTACGCCATGGGGTGGGCCTACAGCCCGCGCCGCCAGCGCACTTCATGTCGACCCAAGTGATGTTTTTGTTCCGATGGTTTTACCGATGTTATTTGCCATCGGCTGGTTGTATTTCTTAGGAACGATGTATGGTCGCATGGAAAGAAAGCGTCTAGGAATTGTCCAATTGGATATCAGCCATGGTGAAAACATTCAAATCTCAGATAATCCAGAAGCCAACCGCGCAGATCTACGTTGGTTTAATGCACTGTTAACCGTCGTTCTGATGATTTGTCTGGTTTTTAGTATTTTACCTATGCCTATTTTATTCATGGTGGCTTTATGTATTGCGCTAGTCGTCAACTACAAAAATGTCGACTTGCAGAAAAAGTTAATCGCACATCATGCAGGTAGTGCTTTAAACGTGGTCGGCATTATTTTTGCTGCAGGTATTTTTACCGGAATTTTAGCTGGAACAGGCATGGTAGAAGCCATGTCCAAACAACTTGTGGCAATTATCCCTGAAAGTATGGGTCCCTATTTAGCACCGATTACCGCTGTCATCAGTATGCCGATGACTTTCTTTATGTCGAATGATGCTTTCTATTTTGGGGTTTTACCAATTCTTTCCGATGCAGCAGCTCATTATGGAATTGCACCTGTAGAAATGGCACGTGCCTCCATCGTAGGGCAACCTGTACACCTACTCTCTCCACTTGTCCCTTCGACCTATTTACTCTGTGGACTTGCGGGTATCGAGTTTGGACAACATCAGAAATTTACCATTATCTGGGCTGTAATCACGTGTTTTGTCATGTTAGCAGCAGGTCTGATCTTTGGAATGTTTCCATTTTATTCGAGCTTAACTTAAAAAGTTAAAGATAAAAAAAGCACCATCAAGTGCTTTTTTTATGCTTAACAATAAATGAACTAGCCAGTGTTTTACACTCACAGGTTCATTTGTAGTGATTAATGCTTTGAAATTAATGCTTCTAGAACTGCTTCATAATGAATACGAATGTCATCTTCTAAAATTTTATAGACATTGTCGAATTGCACCATTGGCCAGCCTTCTTTCCAAAATGGGAAAATATTATGCAGGTCATGAGTCACCGTTGCGTCTTCACGTACAATCGCTTGTGCAACTTGCGACAATACTTGTGCAGTTTCAGCACCATCAATCGCTAAATAATCGATACCACGAACTTTCAAAATACGGATACGATCTTTTTTGTAGCGGATTTTTTTACTTTGGCCTTCATTTAAGCCTAAAGCCAAAGTCACAGCTTCAACAAATTTATCTTCAAATGCTTGATTTAATTTCACCAAAGCTTGTTTGTGTGCTTCTTGACGACCAGCTTTTCCCCCACTACGAATCACTTCATTTGCTTCAGTATTTAAAACATCTGATTTCATCGACTGAAGAATGTCTAGAATTTCGATATCGCTTAATGTTTCAGGAGAGTGATCAGTCATAAACTGCCTATAAAAACTTAATATTCAATAAGTATGTATTTTCGCATAAAAGCAGCATGAAAACTGCGACCTTCGCTATAGAAATTGCGTTTTCTCTTATAATGTTCAGATATACAACATGATTTAGAAAAAAATTATGTCAAAAATATCGAAATCAACTATATTACTTTCACGCTTTAATACTAACGTCACAATATGGCTCAAAAGAAACAGGCTGCACTTTACCTTCAACAACTGAAACAGCAATATCCAGCAGCCTTTAAACATAATTATTTATTTTATAGCCAACTGAAAACTCAAGGCATTTTAGACGAACTCAAAGAACTCATTCCTTGGGTTTTGGCGGCGATGATTTTTATTTCTTTGAGCATGAGTATTGGTCATGCAGTGCAACTGTATTTTCCAGAAATGAGTGAGTTTCGAGCTCATGGTATTGCTGTATTAAGTATTATGCTGTTTTTCATGCTGGTTGTGCCTTTAGTTATCAAGCAAATCAAACACAGTTCGATGTCACTGTATCAAAGTTTGAAGAATACGCCGTTCAGACTTGCGATCGTGATTTTATTACAGTTACTCAATATCGCCTTTTTACAAAGTACCTTCGTTCAATCTGTATTGTTCTTTTTCGCCATGAGTTTCGGCTTTGTGCGTTTTTATAAAGAAAATCTATTCAAAGATGGAAGTAACACGCAAGAATACTATTTTCTACAAGAGACACGTCGTATTGCTTATTGGTCGTATAAACAAATGCTTAAAGCAAAATTACGTTTGACACTCAGTAATCCAAATCAAGTAAATCATAAACAGTTATCTGAGCGCTTTACCCATTTCCAAAATTTACACATACAAATGCTGCACCAGGAAAATCAGCTGTGTAAAAAGCTAAAGCACCAAAATGTTGAACATTATCTTGATGAGCTAATGAAATAAGTTAGCATTGATATAGTGCAAAAAACTTTCAATTACTGCTCAAAAAGTCATTCAATACATCACTAGTTTTGAATATTTTCAACTTATATGCATGAATTGATTGATTTTAAAACAAACACCATCAAATACACTTGCCAAGCTTCATTTCGTCCTCTATTATTGCGCACATGCCCGAGTGGTGAAATCGGTAGACACAGGGGATTTAAAATCCCCCGCCCACAAAGCGTGCCAGTTCGAGTCTGGCCTCGGGCACCATTCTTATACTTCTAAGATTGGTGCAATAAAAGATCCAGCAATTTGCTGGTTTTTTTTATGCCTAAAATTTATAAATCTATTATTATTCAATGCCAATACCTTCAGATTTTAATCTCCCTGCACTACAACTTAAGCATCCCGATGCCTTTTATCAACGGCTGCTGTTTGCGCAATTCAAAATTATCAATCTAACGCCCACTGCACCCGTTTTAATCTTTAGCTTTTGCCTGATACTTTTAATCTCGCTTGGCAGCGCTGTACTTGGCCAGATACTATCAACGGCACTTTCAATTCACGACACAAACATGGCGTTTAATCTTGGTATATTGATTATTCTTCCTTTGATCTATTGCTATATCTGGTATGCACATTATCAAGCACGTTTTAGCAGCAAGTCCGCAGTTTAACGCCTGCAAATACAACTATATCTCCTTGGCGGATTCACACTTATCCTCGCTATTAACTTTAAGTATCTACAAACAGATGTATTAAACCTCATCAGTCTCTGTGGACTTTTTTTCAGTCTGTTTTTATGTGTATTTACTGAATTATTTTATAAACCTGAAAGCAGCGCCATTGAACGAGTAAAACTACAAAAGCTTCGCCAACTGGCATTTTGGTCTTATCAACAATCTTTAAAACAAAAAGAACATCAATCGTATGTCTACGCCCTACACTTACAAGCCATGCATGAAGAACAAAAACTATCAGCATCGATCAAATCATCGTTTAAAGATTTTATAGACAAAGCTAAATAATTTTTTAAATCCCTAGACACAAAAAAGCCCTGTCACTACAGGGCTTTTTTTAAAGTTCAATTACCATTCTCGGTTAGCAACTAACTCTTCCATTTCAATATCCATATGGCCTTCGTCTTGCAGCACCATCATCATGGCTTCTGCAATATAATCTGCAGCCGTATCATCCAAAGACGAATCTAAATCTTCAAATTGAGGTTTCATCTTATTGAGCTGTGCAACCGTTTCATTGGCAAAATGGTAGATATCAGTTGAACTTAAATCTGCTTTTGCGATTTTCTTCGCAAATTGAACAACCAATAACTTCACCTCTGCAACCAACACATCTGGGTAATATTCATCATCAAACATGGGTAGCAGTAAATCTGCAAACATACGAAACTCTATCACAAAACATTCAGGGCGCTTATATAACACAAATACTACAATTCACCAAATTTATTGGGATTCAGTATTTTCAAATCACACTGCATTCTGCATGGCTTGCCAAACACGAATCGCATTTACCGTCGCTTTGACATCATGTGCGCGAACCATACATGCACCTTGTTGAATGCTGAGTAAATGCGCTGCAACCGAGCCTACAGCGCGATTTTGTGCATCTGCACCGCCAAGTGCTTCACCGATAAAACGCTTACGTGATAATGCAGACAGGATCGGATAGCCCATGTTATTCAATTGATAGAATTGCTGTAAAAGCTTTAAGTTTTGCTGCGCATTTTTAGCAAAACCAAAACCCGGATCAATCATAATATTTTCTGCACGGACGCCTGCGTCCAATGCATCTTGCACACGTTGCTTTAATTCATCGATGACGTCAGCAACGACATCTTGATACTGATCTAGATTATTCATCGTGGTGGGTTCTCCACGCATATGCATAATGATCACTGGAATATCCAGTTTTGCAGCGGTTTCTAAGGCATTCGGCCGAGTTAATGCACGTACATCATTCCAGATATGCGCACCTGCTTGAACCGCTGCCTCAATCACCTCAGGTTGCGAGGTATCGATAGAAATCACCACATTGTGTTTGGATAATGCTTCAACGACGGGTACGACCCGTCGAATTTCTTCTTCAACCTCAACAACAGATGCACCCGGACGTGTTGACTCACCACCGACATCAATCACTGT
This sequence comes from Acinetobacter sp. YH12094, assembly GCF_013419295.1. NCBI lineage: Bacteria > Pseudomonadati > Pseudomonadota > Gammaproteobacteria > Moraxellales > Moraxellaceae > Acinetobacter > Acinetobacter sp. YH12094. The sequence goes on along the minus strand of NZ_VPAK01000001.1, from coordinate 307,275 downwards.
CGCGCCATCCACTATCATTTGTAAGGCATGTGCTATAGCTTGGTCTTTACCATTATGTTTGCCACCATCACTAAAAGAGTCCGGTGTGACATTTAAAATCCCCATCACATGTGGCTCTGACAAATCTAATTGCAAATTACCACAGTTTAAAATTTTATTAGGCAAAGACACCAACTTCATAGTACACATCCCAGATTTTGCTGCGCTTATTTTAACGCTAAGTTTGCTCAGCATTGCGCTCACATGCATTTATTTTCATATAAAAAAACCACCCGAAGGTGGTTTTAAAATTTTATGCTTTTGGCAATGACGGTAATGGTGGTGGAACATCTGGACCATCCGTTGGTGTAACATCAATCACTGGATTTTCAGCGATGTACACTTTTGGTGGTTGAGGTTCACGACCTTCCATAATGTCACGGATTTGATCACGATCAATGGTTTCCCATTCAAGCAATGCTTTCACCATGGCATGTGCGATATCTTTGTTATTTTCAAGAATATCGCGTGCAACTTTATATTGTTCATCTAAAATGCGGCGAACTTCACGGTCAACTTCAAGCTGCGTTGCTTCAGAAATCACACGACTTCCTAAACCACCCATGAATGACTGCTGTGAATCATCTTCGTAAACCATGACGCCCATTTTATCGGACATACCGTATTTAGTAACCATTGCTCGTGCCATTTTCGTTGCACGTTCAAAGTCATTTGAAGCACCAGTCGACATTTGGTTAATGAAGACTTCTTCTGCAATACGACCACCAAACAAAATTGAAAGTTCATTCAACATTTTGTCTTTGTAATGGCTGGTTTGGTCATGTTCAGGCAACTGCCAAGTCACACCCAGTGCCCAACCACGCGGCATAATTGTCACTTTATGCACAGGGTCTGTACCCGGCAATATTTCAGCAACAATTGCATGACCTGCTTCATGATAAGCCGTCGCACGACGTTCTTCTTCGCGAATCACCATCGATTTACGTTCAGGACCCATGTAAAGCTTATCTTTTGCATCTTCAAAGTCATGCATATCGACCGTATTCTTGTTACGACGTGCAGCAAACAGTGCCGCTTCGTTTACAAGGTTAGCCAACTGTGCACCCGAGAAGCCCGGTGTACCACGTGCTAAGACTTTGACATCTACACCAGTCACAGAAGGTAATTTTTTCAAATGTACATTCAGGATTTGCTCACGACCTTTAATATCAGGTAGAGACACCATCACTTGACGGTCAAAACGACCTGGACGAAGTAAAGCTTTATCCAATACGTCAGCACGGTTTGTTGCAGCAATGACGATAATACCTTCGTTGCCTTCAAAACCATCCATTTCAACCAACATTTGGTTTAATGTTTGCTCACGCTCATCATTACCACCACCTGTACCTGAACCACGGTGACGACCAACGGCATCGATCTCATCGATGAAAATGATACATGGTGCATGACGCTTTGCTTGTTCAAACATGTCACGGACACGAGACGCACCCACACCCACGAACATTTCAACAAAGTCAGAACCCGAAATACTAAAGAACGGTACTTTCGCTTCACCCGCAATCGCTTTAGCAAGTAAAGTTTTACCCGTACCCGGAGGACCAACCATAAGCACGCCTTTTGGAATGCTTGCACCAAGTCGTTTGAACTTAGATGGATCTTTTAGGAAGTCAACGATTTCAACAACTTCTTGTTTAGCTTCATCACAGCCCGCAACATCAGTAAATGTCACTTTGATTTGGTCTTCAGACAGCATTTTTGCTTTTGACTTACCAAAACTCATTGGGCCATTCTTACCACCAGCTCCACCACCCATGTTACGCATAAAGAACATGAATAACAGAATGATTAAAAGAACAGGGAAACTTGCAATCAGAAGTTGCATCAAAATACTTTGACGCTGTGGCGCTGTACCTTCAACAACAACATTGTTCTTGATTAGGTTCGGCATAAGTTCAGGATCTTGAACCGCAGGACGGATACTTTCAAACTCAGAACCGTTTGATTTTTCGCCACGAATTCTTTCGCCATCAATGGTGACTTGTTTAATCTGACCCGCATTTACGGCTGCCACGAACTCAGAATAGTTCATCGCGGTCGGTTGATTGCGGTCACTGACGTTGCTGAAGATTAAAACCAGCACGCCTAGGATAACCAGCCACAACACGGCATTCTTAAAAAGATCGCTCAAAGCTTTATTCCCATTTCTATCTAATTCGTTCAATCCCATTTATATGGGTGACTCTAATACTTACGCTGCAGAGTAGCTTCGCAATAATTTAAAAACGTACAAAATGCACAATTTTTAACGAGTTGGCAAGTAAACTTTACTTGAAAGCTTTCTTACGTCCCTGCCCGATTAAAAACACTTCTTTAGATCGAGCACGTGAAGCCGCCGGTTTTGCTGTTTTCAGCACATCAAATGTGTCTACAACTTGCTTACGGTATTCATCAAATCCAACACCTTGGAACACTTTAACAACAAATTGTCCATTTGGTCCAAGAACCTTTTGAGCAAAGTCGATTGCTAATTCACAAAGATAGATCTGACGCGGTTGATCTACAGCCTTATTACCTGATGTATTGGGGGCCATATCTGAAATTACAACGTCTACAGTACGTCCATCTAAAATTTTTAACAATTCATCGAACACTTCTTGTTCACGAAAGTCACCTTGTAAGAAGGTCACATCGGGTAAAGCATCCATTGGTAAAATATCTGAAGCAATAACCAAACCTTTGTCGCCAACAAGTTTACCGGCAATTTGCGACCAACTACCTGGTGCAGCACCTAAGTCGACAACGGTCATGCCTGGCTTGATCAATTTGTATTTTTCTTGAATTTCAAGCAATTTATAAGCGGCACGCGCACGATATCCTTCCTTTTGTGCTTTTTTCACAAAGGGGTCATCAAGATGCTCACGCATCCAGTCACGACTACTTTTGGATAATTTCTGGTTAGTAATGCGGGTAGCCATAACTCTCTAAATAAAAAAAACTTCTCAGTCTTGATTGTACGTGAAATTCAGCACTTTTGCAGTAGACATGTGTATCTAAAAAGCATCTTAAATCATGTTTTTTTCAATAATCTTCATCGAGAAAATGCCGATTAAATACAGCGCTTCAACTTTGATTTTGCTATACTAGGTCGTTTTTAAAATTAGGTTATATTTATGGCGGCTTTATCTATTCAAGAACGTAAACGCTTACGTCAAATTGGTCACACCCTAAACCCAGTTGTAATGGTTGCGGACAAAGGCTTATCAGAAAGCGTTGTTGAAGAATTAAACCGTGCGTTAAACGACCATGAGTTAATTAAAGTGAAAGTTGTGGCAGAAGACCGTGAAGCTCGTGCTGCAATGATTACTGAAATTGCGACTGTTTCAGGTTCTGAAGTTGTTCAAACGATTGGTAAGATTGCTTTGATTTACCGCAAAGCGGCAAAACAAAATGCAAAACTGTCTAACCTTGTTCGCTACGCACACCTGTCTAACTAAGCATTTATGGCAAGTTTCGAACTCAGCGCTTTTGATCGTCGCTTTCAGGCTGTATCAGTCGTTGGTGCTATCGAACAACAAAGCCCATATACTTTAAATGTGGGTTATTGGATTCGAGACCCAAACCAACTGATTCAATGGCCAGAACTGGTATCAGCTCACCCACGAATCGATTTTTTGTGGGAACAGACCTGCTTAGAAGTTTTTATTGGTGTACGCAACGAAGACTTTTATCGTGAAATCAACCTCTCCCCTTCACAAGCTTGGCAGGTTTACCAGTTTGAAGAATATCGCTATCCAGAAGATATGCCGCCACAAGCTGCTTACGATATCGAACTGAATCAATTGAAACGGACGCACTATGGCTTAAATGTCAGTCTTGATCTGACAGAATTTATGCTGAAGTACAAACTTAAATGGGAAGATCTCTATATTGGTCTAACTGCTGTACTGAAAACCCCTCAAGGTGAACAGTACTATGCCATGCAGCATAGTAGTCCAAATGCTGACTTTCACAACAAACGTGATTGGCTACATCAGTTCTAAACTTTTTAACGTTTTGATCTTCGATAAAAAGCAAAAGTACGATCTTTTGCTTTTTTATTGCCTGCTTATTTTTAAATAACTGCTTTGGACTTAAATGTACTATTCACAATAAGGGAGCCATTAATGGCTCCCTTATGCATATATAGCGTTAACTTTAAGTTTAATTCGCTCTCACCCAATCCAGCTCCCTGGAATGACTAGATTTAGCTTAAGCGCTTTAAAATTCATGTCATTCACAATTAACTTTTAAGATCTGTGGTTTGATCCGTAACATCAGCTTTCAGTGGTGAAACTTTTTTCCACGCTTCTAAAGTATGTTCCTTAGAACGCTTAAATGTTTCTGTTAGATGATCTTTGTGTTTTCCTGAAATTTGGGTCACATCTTCTTTCAGCTCTTTTCCAAGTTTTGAAAGATCATCAATAACCGTATTAAACTCAGTTTTCACAAATTCTTTGAGTTCACTAAAATCTTTTTGCGATGAACCAAATTGAACTTTTAGCTGATCAAGTTTATTCAACACATCTTGCTTCAACTGACGCAATTGATCTTGCACACTGGCATTCAACTGCTTTGCCTCTGCTCCGATCTTTTCTTTGCTTTCAGTGACCGCTTCTGTGGCTTGGACACTCGCTTCTTTTGCAACTTGTTCAAGCTTTTCAGCACCTTCGATAACGACTTCTTTCAGGGAGGATTTAGCCGCTGTTTGTTTTTGTTGTGTTGCCATGACTTTGTACCTATAGTTTTTGCTGACCGAACCACAATAGCGCTTATTGATAAATTTTAATTTATGATTTGTCTGACAATAATTAATTGCTTACATTTTTCTACGATTTTGCAAAACCAAACTTTATTCTAAAATGCAAGCGCTTTATCTGCTTTATTCCTAATATTTACAATGGACTTTCAGTGGCTTTCTGCGTATAATGCCGTGTTAAGTTCAAGCGAGCAGATGTAAGGAGGGTAGGTTTTTAAGCAGCCTTCCTTTTTTTTCGTCTTCTCGCTTTTTTACAGCCTAAATTTCAGGAGCTTTGGTTTGAGCACCCCAGCAATTTTAGCCCTTGCCGATGGTACTATTTTTAAAGGTACTTCAATTGGCGCATCGGGTAGTACGACTGGTGAAGTCGTTTTCAACACTGCCATGACTGGCTATCAAGAAATTTTGACTGACCCAAGTTATGCACAACAACTTGTGACCCTAACTTACCCACATATCGGTAACACAGGTTGTAATGATGAAGACGCTGAGTCAGGTCGAATTCATAAAGTATGGGCCAACGGATTGATCATTCGTGACCTACCTTTATTGCATAGCAACTTCCGTGCTGAGCAATCACTAAGTGATTACCTTAAACAACACAATGTTGTTGCTATCGCAGATATTGATACTCGTAAATTAACGCGTATTCTGCGATCAAAAGGTGCGCAAAACGGTTGTATCCTTGCTGGTGAAAATGCAACTGAAGAAGAAGCGTTAGCTAAAGCACGTGCTTTTGGTGGTCTTAATGGTTTAGACCTTGCAAAAGAATGCTGTGATCCGACCGGTTTCGAGTGGACTGAAGGCTCTTGGGCGCTTGGTAAAGGTTTCGCTCAACCAGAACTTAAATTCCATGTTGTAGCATACGATTACGGTGTCAAAACCAACATCTTACGTATGCTCGCAGACCGCGGTTGTAAATTGACTGTCGTGCCTGCGCAAACTCCTGCTGCTGATGTACTTGCGCTGAATCCAGATGGCGTGTTCTTATCGAACGGTCCCGGCGATCCAGCAGCATGTGATTACGCAATTGAAGCTGTAAAAACAATTGTAGAAGACGCACGTAATGTACCTGTATTCGGTATTTGCTTAGGTCACCAAATTCTTGCACTTGCATCAGGTGCAAAAACTGTGAAAATGCCTCACGGTCACCACGGTGCTAACCATCCTGTACAAAACTTAGAAAATGGTACAGTGATGATTACTTCTCAAAACCACGGCTTCGCAGTGGATGCAGAAACTCTTCCTGCAAACTTGAAAGCTACGCACAAATCGCTGTTCGACCAAACCCTTCAAGGGATTCATCGTACAGACAAACCTGCGTTCAGTTTCCAAGGTCACCCAGAAGCAAGCCCTGGTCCACATGACTGCGCACCACTGTTCGATCATTTCATCGAACTTATCGAAGCATCTAAGAAGTAATTAAGGAAGCATCATGGCTAAACGTACAGACATTAAAAGCATCTTAATTATTGGTGCTGGTCCGATTGTGATCGGTCAGGCATGTGAGTTTGACTACTCAGGTGCGCAAGCATGTAAAGCCCTTCGTGAAGAAGGGTACCGTGTTATTTTGGTGAACTCTAACCCAGCGACCATTATGACTGACCCTGCGATGGCAGACGCAACTTACATCGAGCCGATCACTTGGCAAACTGTTGCAGCGATCATTGAGAAAGAACGCCCAGATGCAGTTCTTCCAACAATGGGTGGTCAAACTGCATTGAACTGTGCCCTCGCCCTTGATGAGCACGGCATTTTAGAAAAATACAATGTTGAATTGATCGGTGCGACTAAAGAAGCAATTGAAAAAGCCGAAGACCGTAAACTCTTCGACCAAGCAATGCGTAAAATTGGTCTTGAATGTCCAAAAGCTGACATCGCTGAATCAATGGAAGAAGCGTTAGAAATTCAAGCACGCTTCGGTTTCCCTGTGATTATCCGTCCATCATTTACGATGGGTGGTTCAGGCGGTGGTATCGCATACAACAAAGAAGAATTTATCGAGATCTGTGAACGCGGTTTCGACCTTTCTCCTACTCACCAACTTTTAATTGATGAATCATTGATTGGTTGGAAAGAGTACGAAATGGAAGTTGTTCGTGACAAAAACGACAACTGTATCATTGTATGTACCATTGAAAACTTTGACCCAATGGGCGTGCACACAGGTGACTCAATCACTGTTGCCCCTGCACAAACATTAACAGACAAAGAATTCCAACTTTTACGTAATGCCTCTTTAGCAGTACTTCGTGAAATTGGTGTAGAAACGGGTGGTTCGAACGTTCAGTTCGGTATTAACCCGAAAGATGGCCGTATGGTTGTGATCGAGATGAACCCTCGTGTTTCTCGTTCATCTGCTTTGGCATCTAAAGCAACCGGTTTCCCAATTGCAAAAATTGCAGCGAAATTGGCAGTCGGTTATACCCTTGATGAACTGAAAAATGACATCACTGGCGGTACAACTCCTGCATCATTCGAACCTGCGATTGACTATGTTGTGACTAAGATTCCTCGTTTCAACTTCGAGAAATTCCCACAAGCTGATGCAACTTTAACTACACAGATGAAATCTGTGGGTGAAGTCATGGCAATTGGCCGTAACTTCCAAGAGTCAGTACAAAAAGCGCTTCGTGGTCTTGAAGTGGGTGCTGCTGGCTTTGATGAAAAAATCGAAGTGGGTACTGAAGGTGCGAAAGAGAAAATCCTTCAAGAACTTAAAGTGCCTGGTCCTGAGCGTATTTGGTACGTTGGCGATGCATTCCGTCATGGTTTCACGTTAGATGAAGTGTTCGCTGCGACGAATATTGACCGTTGGTTCTTGATCCAAATCGAAGACATCATCAAAACTGAAGAGAAAATCAAATCTTTAGGTTTTGGTGACTTAAACGCTGACAACATCCGTTCGTTCAAACGCAAAGGTTTATCTGACCTTCGCATTGCGGACTTGATGGGCATTTCACAAAAACAATTCCGTAAACACCGCTGGAACTTGGGCGTAACTCCAGTTTACAAACGTGTAGATACATGTGCGGCTGAATTCGAATCTGATACAGCTTACATGTACTCAACTTACGATGAAGAATGTGAAGCAAACCCATCGAACCGTGACAAAATCATGGTCATCGGTGGTGGTCCTAACCGTATTGGTCAAGGTATCGAGTTCGATTACTGCTGTGTACACGCTGCCCTTGCAATGCGTGATGACGGCTATGAAACCATCATGGTGAACTGTAACCCTGAAACGGTTTCTACAGATTACGACACATCAGATCGTTTGTACTTCGAACCAATTACTTTGGAAGATGTACTTGAAATCGTGCGTATCGAGAAGCCTAAAGGCATTATCGTTCAGTACGGCGGTCAAACTCCGCTTAAATTGGCTCGTGCTTTAGAAGAAGCTGGTGCGCCAATTATTGGTACATCACCTGACGCGATTGACCGTGCAGAAGACCGTGAACGTTTCCAACAAATGATTCAACGTCTACAACTTCGTCAACCAAACAACAGCATCGTAAAATCTGCTGAAGAAGGTATGGCTGAAGCAGCAAAAGTTGGCTACCCACTTGTGGTACGTCCATCTTATGTACTTGGTGGCCGTGCGATGGAAATCGTGTACAACGACGAAGAATTGAAACGTTACTTACGTGATGCGGTTCAAGCATCGAACGAAGCACCTGTACTTCTTGACCACTTCCTAGATGACGCGATTGAAGTTGACGTGGACTGCGTATCTGACGGTAAAGACGTTGTGATCGGCGGTATCATGCAGCACATCGAACAAGCTGGTATTCACTCAGGTGACTCAGCATGTTCTATTCCTCCTTACTCTTTATCTAAAGAAGTTCAGGACGAAATGCGCCGTCAAACCATCGCTATGGCGAAAGAGCTTGGCGTAATTGGTTTAATGAACGTACAGTTTGCTGTTAAAGGCACTGACGTATACATTCTAGAAGTGAACCCACGTGCATCACGTACTGTTCCATTCGTATCTAAGTGCATTGGTGAATCTTTAGCGAAAGTTGCTGCGCGTTGTATGGCTGGTCAATCTTTAGAATCTCAAGGATTCACTACAGAGATTATTCCTGAACACTTCTCTGTAAAAGAAGCAGTGTTCCCATTCAACAAATTCCCTGGTGTTGACCCAATTCTTGGCCCTGAGATGAAATCTACAGGCGAAGTGATGGGTGTAGGCAAAACATTTGGTGAAGCGTTCTATAAAGCTGTGTTAGGCTCTAATGACCGTTTACCTGGCCTACCAACAGAAGGCGAAGTTAAACATGCATTCTTATCTGTTCGTCATTCTGACAAGCCTCGTGCTGTTGGTATTGCGAAACAGCTAACAGATCTTGGCTTCAAAGTCATCGCTACTGGCGGTACTTATGATGTGATTAAAGATGCTGGTATTGAATGTGAACGTGTGAACAAAGTGACTGAAGGCCGTCCTAATATCGTAGACCGCTTGAAAAATGGCGAAGTTCAGCTCATTATCAATACAACTGAAGGCAAACAGGCTCAAGAAGATTCATTCTCGATCCGCCGCTCTGCATTACAAGGTAAAGTGTATTACACAACTACCCTTAACGGTGCTGATGCAGTATGCCAAGCTTTAGCAATCAAATTGCCAATGGATGTATACCGCTTACAAGACCTTACTAAAGGTTAATTAAGTTACCGAGAAGTCCCGCCACCTCTCGGTGGCGGGCTTTTTTTCATTTCTAGGTCAGTAAAAATTTTACTGATTTTTTCTTTTTACAAACATGAGGGACAACAATGCAACGTTATCCTATGACTCCCGAAGGCAAAATTGCCCTAGAGAAAGAATTACAGCAACTTAAAAGTGTTGATCGTCCACGTATTACTGCAGCAATTGCTGAAGCGCGTGAACATGGGGATTTGAAAGAAAACGCTGAATACCACGCTGCTCGCGAGCAACAAGGTTTCTGTGAAGGCCGTATCCAAGATATCGAAGGTAAATTGGGTGCTTGCCAAGTGATTGATGTTAAATCACTTGAGCAAAATGGCCGTGTGGTTTTCGGTGTGACAGTGACCATTGAAAACTTAGATACTGAAGAACAAAAGACTTATAAAATCGTTGGTGATGACGAAGCAGATTTTAAAATCAACAAAATCTCTGTGAACTCTCCAATTGCGCGTGGTCTTTTGGGTAAAAACGAAGGCGACGATGTAAAAATCAACACACCACAAGGTGAAGTTGAGTATGAAATTTCTAAAGTTGAATATCTTTAATTCATTAAGATAAGCAATTTTAAGCCCCTCTTTTGAGGGGTTTTTTATATTCAGACAATTGATTATCAACAACCCCACTCTATCCTTCTTTTAACAATCCTGACGCAAAGACTTGAAAGGCATGTAATGCTTCTGGGAGTGCCTGTTCAGGATGCTCACTGGAGGCGACCCAAAGTGCGGCATTCATGGCAGCGCCATTTAAAAATACGGCAGCCGCTTCAGGATCTACTGCTTTAATTCGATCTACTGCCAATAACTGTTGTACGCACTCACGGGTAGACTGCAAACATTTGTTTTGACTGGGCCAATGTGCAGGATCTCCCAATACAGCTGGCCCATCACGCAGTACAATACGCTGAAATTCAGGATTCAAAGCATTTTCAATATAGGCTTGCCCTTCAAGCATCAGCCCTTCCCAAAGATCTTCAGGCTGCTCCAGATGCTGCTGGGCAGATGAAGCCATTTCTGAATCAATTTGATCGACCACAGCAGCAAATAAGCCCCGTTTGTCGCCAAAATGATGGTACAGCGCGCCACGTGTCAGCCCCGCGTCTGCCGTGAGTTTATCCATGGACGTGTCTGCATAACCATACTCAGCAAATGCACGACGTGCCACTTCAATCAGTTTCTTGCGGGTTGCCGCCATTTTTTGTTCACGAACAGACATTGCTTTGCTTACCTCATCCTTACCAAAATTTTAATTGACATACGGCCCGTATGTCAATTATGTTTACATACGAAGCGTATGTGAAAACTTATGCCGTTTTTAAAAATATTTTTTTAAATTTAACATTAAGCGAGAATAGTCATGACAAGAACTGCAATATTTCCCCAAGATCGGCATGCTTTGTATGAACAGCATGGTTACTCGGCTGCCATCAAATCGGAAGATTTACTCTTTGTATCAGGTCAGGTTGGTAGCCGTGAGGATGGTTCTCCTGAACCTGATTTTGAGAAACAGGTAGAACGGGCTTTTGAAAACCTGGCTGCAACATTGGCAGCTGCTGGTTGTACTTTTGATGATATCGTTGATGTCACCACCTTTCATACTGATCCTGAACAGCAATTTGAAAGCATTATGAAAGTCAAAAATCAGGTATTTACCCAAAAGCCTTATCCGAACTGGACAGCGATTGGTGTGAATTGGCTGGCGGGTTTTGATTTTGAAATTAAGGTCATTGCCCGTATTCCTCAACAATCTAAAACCACCTAAAAACTTAGTTTTGCCATCAGTTCATTTGTGGAATTGGATTGTTCACCAGCGTAAAGATCTATTCGGTATAATGGCACATTCCCTATTTTTGTATCCCAGTTATGTCTGAAAAATTGATTAATTCACCTGTCAATCATTGGTGTGAATTTGAGTTCATCTCTAAAACAGTGAAGAACCCAAATATTCACATCAAAGGTAATTATTCATATTATTCTGCATATTGGGATCAAGGTTTTGAGCGCTGTGTGGTGCGTTATCTGCATGATAAACCTGCGACTCTAGAGAAGCCGATAGACCAGCTACATATCGGTAATTTTGTCTGTTTTGGCGCAGAATGCGTGATTATGATGGGCGGTAACCAACTCCACCGCACTGACTGGATTTCAGCATTTCCGTTCGATACACGCAGTTTTGTACCTGCTGGCGACACAGTCATTGGTGATGGCTGCTGGATCGGCTCACGTGCGATGATTATGCAAGGTGTGACTCTTGGTGAAGGTGCTGTGGTGGCTACAGGCGCGGTGGTGACTAAAGATGTGCCACCTTATGCAGTTGTCGGCGGTGTACCTGCTCAAATTATTAAATATCGCTTTTCTGAAGAAGATATCAAAAAACTGCTTTCCCTTAAGCTTTATGACTTAGATGAAAAGCAGTTTTTAAAGATGCGGGAGCAGTTGCAGACGGATGATGTTGATACATTAATCAAATATCTAGATTAAATCCCGATTCAACATAGTTTTTCCAATCGATTATAAAATCATCGGAGTGTTTTAATTTCTGGATAGCAAAGGGAGTATAAGTTTCAAGCATATACAATTCTTTGGCATCTTGTTGTCCCACTGATACATATTTTTCATTCAATGTTACTTGTTTATTATATAAATTTCCTATATGAAATTCATCAATGAAATATTCAGTTCGTAGTTTACTGATAATAATATTTCCAAGAAATTTACTATCACTAAAAGACAAATTAAGTTTTTCAACTAACTTACTTAAAACTAAACGAAATATTTTCAAATCTTTTGAAAATTCCACACCAAATACAAACGCAATTAATATTAGGTTTTTTCTAAAATCATTAGTTTTCAAAATAGCATATTGATTAATTTTTCTTTTTAATTCACGTGAGTTGAAGTTTTTATAATTTTGTAATGCTAATACCCAAAAAAAGAATTCATTTAAAGCTTCTTTATGCTCCATCTCACCAATTCTATAAAGCTCTTCCTTCAATACATTTTCATAGTTAATATAAGCTTCCAAATTTGGAAATTTAATTGTTAAATCTATAAATTTTTCAAAATAATCAGCTGTTATCTCTGCTTCATAACCATAAAAATTCTGAACTGACTGTGATAATTGTGGCTTATTCATCACCAAAACAAAAACAATTTTAGGAATATCAAAGAAATGTTTAACCCTTTCAATTAATCGTATCGCAAAATCAGGCCGACAACGATCTAACTCATCAATAATAAAAACTAAAGGTTTATCTAATTTTCCAGCTAATTCAGCAAGTTCTCTCTGAAAGTCATGAATTGTTTGTTTCTCAACTTGATGATTCTCTATTTTCTTTTCGATTTTCTCCTTAACTTTTGCAGCTATTTCCTCACTTGCTGTGTCATACAACTCTTTTCCTTCTTCATATACCTCTTTAAATGCTTCTCCAGCTCCACCCAAGCCAATCAAATGCATCCCAGCTTTAGCTGCAATCATTGGTATAATAGCAGCCAACGATATTAAAACTGAAGCAGTCTTAGCATTAAAATCTTTAATTTCATTATCATCAATTTCTTCTGATTCTTTAAAAGTTTGACTTATTTCAGCGGCAATCGTTAAAAAAGGATCTTCCAAATAATCATTTGCAAACGCATCCAAATAAATCACGTTATGCTGAGTATCATCTAAATGTTTCGCCCAGTTACGAACAAACCATGTTTTGCCCTCTCCCCATCGTGCATCTAAGGCAAGAACAGCCCCACAATTTAAGCGGTCAACATAGTTGGTGAGTTGCTCTCCTAAACGGCGGCGATCCCAAAGATCACCCTCCCATGCAGTTTCAATATTCTCAAAATTATCTTTAGCCCAGTTTAATTGATTATCCATCATTTCTATTTATATTCATCAAGTTAACTATGTATTGAGTATAGCAGTAGCGCTATAAATTAACATTTAACCCATAAGCATCTCGTAACTTGTCATAGCCTTTTCCTCAAATTCAGACTATAAAGAACTCATAAAATAAAAAGACCCCACTTTTCAGGATGAATGATGACGAGAACCACTCAATTCTCAGGCATATTTATACTTGCCCTGCTGGCAGCAGTCGTCGCAACTTTTTGCGATGCGATTCATGTCTATACCCAGACGCTTAGTTATCCCAACCCATTATTTTTCCATCAGGCTTGGTGGGTATTCCCCGGCTTTTTTATTGCCTTTGCTTTCATGGCATTTAGCTATATTCAACTTACACAACTACTTAAACACTATGTAATGACTCAGCTCAGTTGCCATCACGATGGTACAGCTCCATTAGTTGAGGCTTTAGTACTCTTTGCGATTGTCTACATACTCAGTGGTTTTGGTAACTTCCACCCTGAAGCATTGTGCTGGATTTTCTATATTAGCTTTTTTATTCGCTGGTTATTTAGCTATGAGCGTACATGGCTACTGATATTAGCCATTATGCTTGCCATTGGCGGCACGTTCTTTGAAGGACTATTGACTGAGTTTGCTTTAGTTAAATATCGCCATGAAGATATTTACAATGTGCCGTATTGGCTCGGTGGCTTATATATGCATGGCGCATTTGCCTTACGTGCAGGTATGCGTCGTTTTGTTTATCGTTAATTTTTTAAATTTGGAAAATTGAGACATAAAAAAAGACCACTCAATCGGAGTGGTCTTTTTTTGAATATGGTGGCTATGACGAGACTTGAACTTGTGACCCCCGCATTATGAGTGCGGTGCTCTAACCAACTGAGCTACATAGCCTTAAACTGTGCGCGCATTATGGAGGGATATTTAAATATCGTCAAGCCCATAATGCGCGTATTTGATCAAAATTTGTTGAAGTGAACCGATAAGCCGGGTTCTGTCGAGGACGATCATTCCTCTAGGCGTACAATCACTCATACGCTCAAGCGACCTACCCGGATCCAGCATGGGCCATGCCTAAAGGATCCCTATTTGGTCTTGCTTCCGGTGGGGTTTACCATGCCGTGAACTGTTACCAGACACGCGGTGCGCTCTTACCGCACCCTTTCACCCTTACCTCCGATTTCGATTGCTCGAAACCATAATGAAGGCGGTCTACTCTCTGCTGCACTTTCCGTCGGCTCACACCGCCCAGGCGTTACCTGGCACCTTGCCCTATGAAGCCCGGACTTTCCTCCCCTGCTTTAGTCACGGAGACCTATACACAGCAGCGATCGTCTGGTTCACTTCGGGGCGCATTCTAACAAATCTGACAACTAATTGCTTGATGTTTTTTGAGCAGTTAGTTTTTCGTACTTTTGTTGAAGCTGTTCCTGAGTTTCAGGATGTGCCGGATCCAATGGAATACAGTCCACCGGACAGAACAACTGACACTGCGGTTTATCGTGATGCCCAACGCATTCCGTACACAAATCAGGGTTAATCTCATAAATGAGTTCCCCCATGAAAATCGCCTCATTGGGGCATACAGGTTCACAGACATCGCAGTTGATGCATTCATCAGTGATATATAAAGACACTCTACCAACCTTGCTGTTGTTTACGCTTAAAGGCTTCCACGACAGCTTGTGGTACAAACTGAGTGACATCACCATTTAAACGTGCAATTTCACGCACGAGCGTAGATGAAATAAACGAATATTGCTCTGATGGGGTTAAGAACACCGCTTCAAATTTACTGTCCAAACGGCGATTCATATTTGCCAATTGAAATTCATATTCAAAATCTGAAACTGCACGTAACCCACGTAATACGGCTGTTGCTTTTTGCTCGTTAAAGAAGTTGACCAACAGCCCATCAAAACCTACAAACTCAACATTTGACAAATGACTTAAAGACTCTTGCGCTAGTGCAACACGTTCTTCCAGACTAAACACAGGGTTTTTGTGATGTCCAATTGCAATTGCCACGACAACTTCGTCAAACATGCGTGATGCACGTGTCACTAAGTCGATATGACCATTAGTAATTGGATCGAATGTGCCCGGATAAATTACACGAGTTTTAGACATCCAGTTGTACTCTGTTATTTTGTAGACGGGTATTTTAACAAAATCTTGATTTATAGGTGAAGTCAGCTTGTAAATTTAAAAACTTCATCTTATTCAAAGTTCGGGTACAATAGTGCTAAGTTTGGAAGTTTTTGATTATGACGAAAGCAGTAGTTAAAAAAAATAGTAGCAGTACGATTGCCCTAAATAAGCGTGCGCGTCACGATTATTTCATTGAAGAAAAATTTGAAGCGGGTCTTTCATTACAAGGCTGGGAAGTCAAATCAATGCGTGCGGGTCGTATGACTATCGTAGAGAGCTATATTACGTTTAAAAATGGTGAAGCATTTTTATTCGGCGCTCAAGTGCAACCTTTACTGAGTGCTTCGACACATGTGGTGCCTGAAGCAACACGTACTCGTAAATTATTGCTGAACCGCCGTGAAATTGAAAAACTACAAGGTGCGATTAACCAAAAAGGTTATTCATGTGTGCCTTTGGCATGTTACTGGAAAGGTCCTCATGCCAAACTTGAAATCGCCCTAGTAAAAGGTAAACAGCTTCACGACAAGCGTGCAACGGAAAAAGACCGTGATTGGCAACGCGATAAAGCCCGTATTTTTCATAAATAAGTTCATTAAAAAAACCTCCTTTTTGGAGGTTTTTT
Source organism: Acinetobacter sp. YH12094 (assembly GCF_013419295.1). Taxonomy (NCBI): domain Bacteria; kingdom Pseudomonadati; phylum Pseudomonadota; class Gammaproteobacteria; order Moraxellales; family Moraxellaceae; genus Acinetobacter; species Acinetobacter sp. YH12094. The sequence goes on along the minus strand of NZ_VPAK01000001.1, from coordinate 291,138 downwards.
TATTTTTAAATTGCAGATTTAGCAGAATTTCAATCCACCAAAACAGTTGGTCCGAACTTCCTGATTCCCCAAGACCTGATTTTTTAACGTTAAATTGGCCGCACCGGCATTACTAAGGTTAATTGAACCGACATTTTTATAAATTGGCAGACCAAATGCTGCACCAACAGCAGAACCTAAGGGAATATAAATTGGTTCATTGGTTAAAATTTGCGATACTTTTTGAGCAACTTGTGGCAAGACGCCTGAGATATCCACTTCAGATGTTGGATTCAATTTGCCAATATTGATCGGGTCTTTAAATGACATCCACCAACCTGTACGTGCAATATCATCGGCATTGGCATCTGGCCAACTGATATCTTGAGATTGAAGTGATAAATAACCGGCTGTGCCATTTAATGGAATGTTATGAATCATATTTAAGGCTTGCTCAAAGGTAATGTTCATTTTCAAACCATCAATTGATGAACCCGAATCCATAAAGAACTGCGCCCCTTCTACCCATAACAAATTACGGTCAAGTTTGACCTGCAAACTACCACTATCACGGTTGAGTTGAATCGACGGTACAGTCGCACTGATATTTTTGGCAACGGCTTGAGTTTGTCGTTTTCCATTAATAGTAATTTCAGGGACGGTAAATGGCACATTCATTGAAGGAATTTTTAAACCCTTACTATTTTCGGGTTGGCTAACAAAGCTACGATCATTGTTCCAAATCGTATTAATCACCAAGTTACCGGATAAAGTCTCACTGCTGCTATCACCAAAAATTGCTGCTTGGGTCTTTGCTATCCCTGTAGTCGGTGCAATTTTCATATAACCGCTTAGCGACTTAATCCCATCTATCGGCGCACCCGTGTTTTGAATACCTGTGGTCAATAAACCTGTAATTGATTCAGCACTGACACGGAAGCCTTTAACTTCACGTAAAGCCGCTTGTTTTGGGTTTTTAATTGCAAATTCAATAAACGGATTTTTCAGTTCGGCACTTGTTGACGCTCGATCACCATTAAAGACGGGATTACCATTGGCATCGGTCGACGTTGCATTACCACTCAACGCCAGATGACGAATATCAATATCACAGCCATTTGACCCATTTACCCCACCACAGCCGAGTTGCAAACTTTTGACATTGACATTTAGATCCATGACGGCATCTAAACTGAGTTTGTAGAAACCAATATTTTCATCGACCATTTGTTGGTTGACCAAAATAGGATCGGTATAGGACATATTCATCAATGCAGCACCATTGATGGCAGACAATTCTTCATCGGCTAATCCCACCAATCCTTCTGCTGCAAAAACAACGTCAGAAACACATAAGGTCAATGCCATTGCGACTATTGTTTTTTTCACGATTATTTAATCCTTTTTAATATTCGTCACTCATCCCGAGTGAAATTTATGAGAAGATTAAATCAATAGCGTTGGCGTAAATGAATGGCAATTTGTGACACACATCACAACTCAATTATACAAAATGCCAATTTTCACAAATTTCAGGCCATTAAAAACCCCAGTAACATTTCCATCACTAGGGTTTTCAAAGATTTATAAATGATAGTTCAAACGATTTATTTACAAATTAATTAACTTTATTTAACAACAGCCCCAAATATTCACCAAACCAAATGGCGGTTTCTAAATCGCCCGCAGGTGGCGTGACTTCAACAGGTGCATTATCCGATTGTGTCATTAAACCTAAAAAGCTCGACATCCGATTTAAATCTGTTGTGCTTCGTCCAGTTGGCATCAATGGAAGACCGCTCCACAACATACCGTGCTGCATGGCGAATAAATTGATTTGCTGCAATACTGCCAATTTATCTCCACTTAAGCCGCCACCATTGGTAAAACCTGCGGCTAACTTGCCTTGCCATGTCCGTGCTAACCAGCGTTTAGATGATTGCTCCATGAATAATTTCATTGCCGCACTCATACTGCCCATATAGGTTGGGCATCCAAAAACGATGGCATCTGCACTGTCCAATTCATCCCAATCCACATGCTCTACATTCATGAGATGGACTTTTACACCGGCTTTTTCTGCACCTTGTACAATGAAATTCGCCACTTTGGCAGTGTGCCCATAGGGACTGTGGTAAACAACAGCAAGAGATTTAGCAGTCAAAGACATAACATTTAAAAGTCGATAGATTCAGTCAAGTTTAGCATTTTCAAAGCATAAAGACGAATGTTGCCATACGTCCTGTTTTCGCTTCGCGGCGATAAGAAAAATATTCTTCAGCTTGCAAAAAGGTACATTGGTCGCCACCTGTTACGGCTTTAACCCCATGTAATGCAAGAATATAACGCGCTATCGCATAAAGATCAGCATAATATTTGCCTTCCCTTACACCAGCTTTAAATGCACTTTCAAGTTCTGGGTATTTGGAACAAAAGGCAGCTTTGACTTCTGCGCCAATTTCAAAACTCTCTTGACAAATGGCTGCCCCCAACCACGCCCATGTTGGCTGAGTATGCATAGCTGCAATGGTATTTTCCACAATACCATTAGCCAGGCCCTTCCAACCTGCATGCAGATTGGCAACTTCAGTCCCATCAGCATTACCCAAAACCACGGGTAAGCAGTCTGCGGTCATCATCATCAGGGCATGATGTTTAGACTGCGTGACCATACCATCGCCTTGGGGTGCAACAAAGTTGATCTGTTCATCAATGCGATGGCATAGCGTACTGTGGGTTTGGTTCATCCAGCTGATTTTATTCACGCCATATTTAGCAAAGTCTTTGAGCAATTGCATCCGGTGCTTTTGCACACGCGCTGCATCATCTCCCACATGCAATGCCAGATTAAATCCTGCCAGTTCACGTTGTTCAGCGGGTTGCGTCTGATCATGATGAACTCGAGTTTGTCCCACAAAAACACCCTGTGGAAGTCCCTGAACAAATTGCATGTTGCCGTCCTTTTCTATCTATGGCGTGTAAATCAGTTTTAAAACTTAATAAGCTTTGTTTTCACTACGTAAAACTTCAACCAATTGATTAAAGTCTTCAGGCCATGGTGCTTCAAACATCATGTCTTCTCCTGTACGTGGATGAACGAGACCCAATTTAACCGCGTGTAACGCTTGACGTTTAAAGCCACGTAAAGTGTCATCTAATAACATCGACGCGCCTGCCGGCATACGTACACGTGGTACATACACTTGATCGCCCACAAGACCATGACCGATATAAGTAAAATGCACACGAATTTGATGGGTACGACCCGTTTCTAAACGTGCTTGAACGCGGGTAAAGTTTTGGAAACGTTCTTTCACATTGTAGTGAGTCACCGCATCTTTACCGCCCGGCAAGACTGCCATTTTGATGCGATCGACAGGATGACGCTTAATTGGTTCATCGACTGTACCGCCAGCAATAATGTTGCCATATACGATCAAATCGTAAATACGGTAAACCGATTTCTTCGCCAATTGCTTACTTAAAGAAAATTGGGATTCGAGGTTTTTCGCAACAACCAACAGACCTGAGGTGTCTTTATCAATACGATGCACCAAACCTGCACGAGTCAACTCTGAAGATTTTGGGTAGTGATGCAAAATTGCATTCACCAATGTGCCTGTACTGTTTCCAGCACCCGGATGAACAACCATGCCGACAGGTTTATTAATTACCATAATATCGTCATCTTCATAGACAATATTGAGCGGAATATCTTCAGGTAAGCTACGGGTTTGTGCTTCTAACTCGACGTCTAAAGTCAGTAACTCTGTGCCTTCGCATTTGTACTTAGGTTTCACAGTGTTACCATTGACCAACAAATGGCCCTCTTTGAGCCACTGTTTTAGCTTTTCACGAGAAAAATCAGTCCATACCAGTGCTGAAACCTGATCAATACGTTGTCCTAAATAGCTTTCATCCAATTGAAATTGCAACGATAAACGTGTTGCAGTTGAGTCTGAAGTATGGTTATCTGCATCCTCAGAATCTTCAAGTAAATTGAAATCAGTTTCAGGGAAATTAGAATTGGAAGATTGTGCTTGACTCATTTGCTCATTCAGACAAAAGTGGTTTAATAGTTCAATTGTAGCTCATTGCCCGTATTAACAGAGGAATTTTTATGTCGCTACCAAAATATAAAATGACAATGCTTGCTCTAACAATAGGCATTGCATCGGCAATGGTAGGCTGTAGCAGTAATCCAAAGAAAGAAGTGGTCGACACAGGTCCACAATCAAGCGAACAGATTTATATCGAGAAAGCACAAAAAGCGCTTGAACGTAACCAATATACAGATGCAGCAAAACACCTTGAAGCTCTAGAGACCTACTACCCTACAGGTAACTATGCGCAGCAAGCACAACTTGAACTATTGTATGTAAAGTTTCAGCAAAAAGACTATGAAGGTGCGATTGCACTTGCAGACCGTTTTATTCGTATGAACCCACAGCATCCGCAAGTTGATTATGCGTACTACGTGCGTGGTGTTTCAAACATGGAGCAAAACTACAATGGTTTGCTTCGCTATACTTCTTTAAAGCAATCGCATCGTGATGTGAGCTATCTCAAAGTGGCTTATCAAAACTTTGTCGACTTTATCCGTCGCTACCCATCGAGCGAATATGCAGTCGATGCCGCACAACGTATGAAGTTCATCAGTCAAGAATTGGCTGAAAGCGAAATGAATGCGGCACGTTTTAATGTGAAGCGTAAAGCATGGTTAGCTGCTGTTGAACGTTCACTTTGGGTGATCGAACATTATCCTCAAGCACCACAAGTTCCAGAAGCTCTAGCGACGGTTGCCTATGGTTATGACAAACTTGGTGATAAAATCACGTCTCAGCAATACATTGAAGTGCTTAAGCTAAACTATCCAAAACTTGTGAAGTCAGACGGTACGGTCAATATGCGTGCTGCACGTAGTGAAGGTAGCTTCCTAAACCGTGCAACCTTAGGTATTTTCGGTAAAGAAGCACAGACGATGTCTGAGCAAACCTCTACAGATGTAGTTGAAAATGATGAAGAAAAACGTAGTTTAACTAATCGTTTAAGCTTTGGCTTATTGGATCGTCCTCATAGCGAAAAAACTGAGTCGTCAGAATAAGCTGAATAATATAGTCGCAACGAAGGTCGATTTTTCACAAAGGGCAAGTTAGAATACTTGCCCTTTTATCTTTTCAGGATCTACAGATTCGGTTAGATTAAAAGGTATACAATAGTTCGATGGGCGATGCTGTACTGCATCCCCACTGAACTTACAGCATTGCTGATTTCAACATATTTCACGAACTGCCCAAATTCAATAGATAGACAGATAAAACAGCATGGCCATTCCTCAACATACAATTGATCAAATTTTAGATCGCACCGATATTGTCGATGTGATTGGTCAATTTGTGAAATTGAAAAAGACTGGACGCACCTACTCAGGATGCTGCCCATTCCATCAGGAAAAATCGCCATCTTTCCATGTCTATCGTGATAAACAATATTTTCACTGCTTTGGTTGTCAGGCCAATGGTAATGCCATCCGTTTTTTAATGGATATTGGTAGCCGTAACTTCATCGAAGTGATGAAGGATTTATCAAGCCAAACAGGGATTGAACTACCGAAAGACAATAACGATTCCAATAAACTCAAATATAAACGCGAATCTAAACCCAAACCTGTACAAAAACCTGCAATCGAAGCAAAAGCTCTGCCGCCCAAAACAGGCGAAACCGACACAAATCCTGCTGCAGTAAATTTCGAACACGACCCATTTGCTGAGTTTCAAAATAACGAAGATGCGTTTTATGGGAACGATCCGTTTGCTCACTTTGACCAAGTTACCAATGGTTTTGAAGATGTGCCGCAAGACGGAAACTTATATGACTTGCTGGAAAATGTCGCACAGTTTTATGAGCAACAACTTCCGCTCAGTCCAATTGGGCAAGCTTATTTTAAACAACGGGGTCTCAGTGCAGACACCATTGCCTATTGGCGTTTAGGCTATGCCCCCGAAGATTGGCAACATCTGGAAAAAGCCTTTCCACAAGATATCGAAGGACTCAAACTCCTCGGTTTGATTCGCACCAGTGATAGTGGTCGTGACTTTGACTTACTGCGTGAGCGGGTGATTTTCCCGATTCGAGATGCGAAAGGTCGTGTGGTCGGTTTTGGTGGTCGTGCCCTAAATGATGAAATCAAACCGAAATACATCAACTCTCCAGACTCTGAAGTTTTCCATAAAAACCAGTTACTTTATGGTTTATATGAAGGCCGTAAACAAAAAGCCCAAGATTGGTTAATGGTCGAAGGTTATATGGATGTCATTGCCCTACAGCAATATGGCATTCATGGCGCTGTAGCGACTTTAGGGACTGCCAGTAATACTGAACATTTAAACATTTTATTTAAGCAAAATAGCCGCATTACCATTGCATTTGATGGTGATGCCGCAGGTCAAAAAGCAGCTCGTCGTACGCTCGAAATTGCCCTTCCATTACTGAATGATGGACGTGAACTTAAATTTTTTGTTTTGCCGAATGACCACGACCCAGATTCATTGATCCGCCGTGAAGGTATTGAAAATTTTCGACGGTTACTGCACACCTCACCGCTTCTTTCTGAATTTGTTTTTGCACATTTAACGCAAAATCATGATGTCAGTTCACCTGAGGGTAAAAGTCAGGTGATGGGTGAACTCAGACAGCTCACTGAACTGTTGCCGAAAGGTGGTTCATATCGTTATTTGCTACAACAATATTTCCGTGAAAAATTAGGGTTTAGCCGAAAGTGGCAGCCTCAAGTCAATAATGATGCGTCTCTGAGCTTTAGTACAAAAATTGATGCTGAAGAATATGTGATTGCGATTTTAATCAATCATCCTTATCTCTACATTCACTTTGAGCCTTTACGCGCCTTAGTTTCACAAGACCTATTGCTTTATCATGTGTTAAATATTTTCAATGTGATTTTTGATGAATTGCCTGATGATCCAGAGTTATCCACCTATTATGTACTCGGTGCTTGTGCAGCACATCATCATGAATTACAACATATTTTAGAACATGCCAATATCAGTGACTATACGTCATCACCTGAACAAGCAGATAAACTTGCGGCAGATTTATCGACAAAATTGCAATATCAATTCTTACAACTCAAGATCAAGTCGAATAAGTTTTCTAGCCTTGCTGAAATGCGTAATTTAAAACAACGTATTTATGATATTGATAAAAAAAGATCGCTCACCCTCCTTGAAGATTAATTTTTAACTTCAAGTTCAAACTGTGAATGACCGTTATTCAATGAATAGCTTTATTTATTTCTTTGGTTTACGGCGATTTTCAGCCACATTAACTAAATTTTGTTCTAACATTTCAAAATAAGCAGGATCTTCCGCCATCGCAGCATTGCGCAGCACGATAGAGGTTGGATGCAACAGCTTTTGGGTTAAACGATGTGACATTTCTTGCATAATCTTCGCAGCATCTTCGCCCTTTTGTAGACGATTCAAGGCCAAAGCCAGCTCTTCTTGACGCAATGACTCCCCATGTTCACGGTATGCATGGATTGTCGAGCCAGCCAAATTCACTTTTTGCTGTGTGATTAAATCTGTCGCAAGCTGATTAACCATCACTTCGGCTTCAACTGCCGCCTGACGACGCTGAGCCAAGTTTTCTTCTATGACTGTTTGCAGATCATCGACACCATATAAATAAACACCATCTAAACTTTCGACTTTGGCTTCAATATCACGGGGTACCGCCAAATCGACCAACAACATTTGTTTATAACGGCGTTTTTTCAATGCTGCTTTGACATCCGCAAAACAAATCACTTGATGCAAGCTTCCAGTACAACTTGAAATTACATCTGCGCGATGTAAATTGTCTGCCAAATCTGCAAAATCAATTATTTCAACTTCTACACGATGAGCAATCTCTTGGGATAAAGCTTCAGCACGGGCACGTGTACGGTTACAGATAATAATTCTACCCACACCCATTTCGGCCAAATGCTTCGCAACCAAGCTATTCATTTCACCAGCAGCAACAATCATGACCGTCAATTTTTCAGGCTGACTAAAAACCTGTAAAGCTAGCTGAGCAACGGCATAGCCCATCGACACTGCATGACTTCCTACGGCTGTTTCAGAACGCACTCGTTTTGCCGCATAAAAGGCATATTCAAAAATACGGTTTAAATTTGGGGAGACAGTTTCGGCATCTTTGGCTAAGGACAAAGCCGTTTTAACTTGACCTAAGATTTGAGGCTCACCAAGCATGAGCGAATCCAAGCCGCTAGCCACACGCATGAGATGTGTCACCGCCTGTGCATTTTCATAACGATACACATGATTTGACAATTGCTTTACATCAATACCATTTGATTGGGCAAGCCAATTCAATACCATGTCTGCATTTTCAGACATCGCATAGACTTCAGTACGATTACATGTAGATACCACCACCATGTCATTGAGTTCAGGTGCATGGCTTTGCTGTTCAAGCAGCGCTGTTAACTTTTCAGGGTTAAATGCAATCTGTTCGCGCAGTTCTACAGAGGCGGTTTGATGGTTGACACCCAATGCAAAGAAAGACATATCAGATCATCATTTCGCTAAATTTATGCTATTGTGCATTATCGGCGTCATAAAAAGCATTACTTGGATCAAGAAAAATTGCGTCTAACAAATAGCCGACTGAACGGCCAGACAATAAAGCAGTATTCTACCACATTCTTACTTGTTGGTAGCATGGCTTCTACTGCCCCAATTCGGGCCGTGGGAGAAGTTTACCATGCAAATTCAGGATATGATGCAATTAAACAAAGTATGATTGCAGAATTTGCCTTAGCTTATAACGACATCCCAACCGCGCTTCATAATTACACCGTGCTTGCAATCAAAAGTAAATCCACCATGGTCAAACAGCGTGCTTTAAACGTTGCTATTGAGCAAAATGATTTACAAGCAGCCTTAGATATTGCTACACATTGGGTTGTGCAAGAACCTGAAGATGTACCAGCATTATTTTATTTATCACATATTGCTTTGAAAGCCCATGAATATGAGCTTGCCGCCGAAACACTTGATAAAATTTTAACCATTGACCCAAATGCAGATTTAGAACAAATTTTGGCGGGTATTTCCCCTGAATCAGAGGAAGATCGCGCTTATCTGATTCAAGCACTGACCGCTAGCAAGGAGAAAACCAACCCTTCTATTTTGGTCTTAGTCGCAGGTTTACAAGCTCAAAATGGTGCCTTTGCTGATGCCTTAGACACCATTAATTTAGCACTGAAAAAACGCCCGAAAGTGACTGGCTATATTTTAATGAAAGCCAATTTACTTATGTCGTTAGGTGATGAAGAAGAAACCTTAAAATGGTTCGAAAAATCCAGCCGTAAACACCGCAACAATATGGAAGTTCGCTTAGCAGAAGCAAAATATTTAATTAAAATCAATCAGTCAGAATTAGGTCTAGAAAAACTCGAAGATATACTAAAGAAATGGCCATCTGCTGAAGAACCGCTATTTATGGCAGGTTTGACCAGTATTGACTTAGAGCTTTATGAAAAAGCCGAAAAGTATTTGGTGGAGTTACGCTATTCGAGCAAATACCAAAATGAAGCGTATTACTATCTCGCAGTAAATGCTGAACGCAAACAGCATTATGAAACGGCAAAAGCCTATTATCGCCTTGTTGATGGCAGTCTTTATACAGTTTCACGGCGCAATATGATCAGCATTTTTAGCCAGCAAAATAAGCTGCATGATGCGCTGCGCTTTTTAACCCAAGAGCGGGTTAATTATCCTCAACATGCCAGTTTCTTATATCTTGCTCAGGCAGATATTTTAAAACGCATGAACAATAAAAAAGCAGCAGTCCGTTTGCTTGATGAAGCGGTAAGAAACTTGCCCGAAGATCCTGAGCTCATTTATGCCGAAGTTCTACTGCTCGACGCCCATCAAGATAAAGATAGACTCGACCAATTACTAAAACAATTACTTGAAATTGAACCCAATAGCCCGACCTATTTAAATGCATATGCCTATACCTTGGCGGTACAAAATAGACGCTTAGATGAAGCCCGAAAATACGTCGAACATGCCTTAGAATATGCTCCTGAGCAAGCCTCAATTTTAGATACGTTCGGTTATATTTGTTATTTGCAAAATGATTTTAGTACATCTGCATCTGTTTTGGCCAAAGCGTATGAACTGAGTAATAGTTTAAAAATTGGCATTCGCTACGCACGATCAGTCTTCATGCAAGGTGATATGAATAAATTTGACGCGTTGTTACAACAACTCCAACAAAAACATCCGAATGATCCGCAATTAGAGCAACTACATTCGTTATTGTTACCCCAACCCATGAAAAAGAGTTAAAAAGACTTTATGCAAGTATCTTCAAAATTTGGGGTATCTGCCCTGACCTGCTGCGCTTTATTTTTTACCGGTTGTCAGCAATATGTTAAAACACCCGCTCAACCTAGCCCTGAAGAGGTCGCTGCAAATCAATTCAACTTACAAGGTAAGATTGGTGTGCGCACGCCACAACAGTCAGGAAGTGCTTTTTTTACTTGGGTTCAAGACCGCAATGAATATGACATTGAACTGAGTGGCATATTAGGTGTTGGAAAAACTCAAATCAGCGGTAAACCCGGTCAAGTTCAACTCAATAGTGCAAAAACCGGTTTGATTGAAGCAGCAACACCAGAAGAATTACTCGAGCGTGCTACCGGTTGGCAAGCTCCCATTACCCACCTCATCGACTGGGTACAGGCGCGCCCTGCAACCACACAAGCAAAAATTCAACGCGATACTGCGCAGCGCCCCCAACAGATTATTGAAGATGGTTGGACCGTAGACCTGAGCTATAACGAGACTGCGACGGTACCGAACAAGTTAATTTTAAAACAAGCACTTGAATCCGGTCAGGAAAATCGTATTACAATGGTGATTCAAAATCGTTAATTTGCCTAAAAGCTGAACTATGACTTCCATGATTCGTGTACCTTCTCCTGCAAAACTCAATTTGTTTTTGCACATTACTGGCCGACGTCCGAATGGATATCACGAATTACAAACGATTTTTCAGCTCATCGATTTATCGGATTGGATGGAATTTCATCCACGTGCAAATTCTGCTGATGAAGATTTTATTCAAATTGAGGGCTTAAACAGCGTCAATCTAGAGCAAAATTTAATTTATCGTGCTGCTCAAATACTCAAACCGTTTGCTAAAGCACTAACTGCACAAAAAATCCACATTGAAAAAAATATTCCGATGGGTGCAGGGCTCGGCGGTGGTTCATCCAATGCAGCCACCACCCTAATCGTGCTTAATCAACTATGGAAATGCGGTCTAAATACCGAACAACTTGCAGAGCTCGGCTTACAACTTGGAGCAGATATTCCCGTGTTTGTACATGGTCTAAATGCATGGGCAGAAGGCATCGGTGAACACTTAACATTCATAGATTTAGCTCAAAAACAGTACATTGTGTTAAAACCTGACTGTTTTATCAGCACTCAACTGCTTTTTTCACAAAAAACGTTGACAAGAGACTCAAAGCCCACTAAATTTTGCGGCTATCAGGAAACACCATCTGATTTTGGAAATAACTTTGAGCCTGTGGCACGAAGCTTATATCCCGAAGTCGATGAAGCAATGCGGTACTTAGATCAGTTCGGTACAGCAAAGCTTACAGGTACAGGTGCTTGTGTATTTACTGAAGTGACTGAAAATATGAATATTGATGACATATTGAAAAATGCACCATGTAAATCTTACTTGGTTCGCAGTTTGCAAGAATCACCATTACGTCATTTTGAAGTTTGATATAGGGGCGTCGCCAAGTGGTAAGGCACCGGGTTTTGATCTCGGCATCCGTTGGTTCGAATCCAGCCGCCCCTGCCATCATTTTTCACCTGTAGATGTAATTGCTGTAAAGTATTAGGGGCGTCGCCAAGTGGTAAGGCACCGGGTTTTGATCTCGGCATCCGTTGGTTCGAATCCAGCCGCCCCTGCCATTTACTTTATTCGCTATTTCATCAATTTAGGGGCGTCGCCAAGTGGTAAGGCACCGGGTTTTGATCTCGGCATCCGTTGGTTCGAATCCAGCCGCCCCTGCCATTTACTTCAAAAAAGACAGAGCATAATTTGCAGTATCTTTGTTGTTTCAACTTGACAAAATACCGTAAAAATATTAAAGTTCTGCCGCATTAGGGGCGTCGCCAAGTGGTAAGGCACCGGGTTTTGATCTCGGCATCCGTTGGTTCGAATCCAGCCGCCCCTGCCATCTAATTTTCCAATTTGCCAACCGCCAAGGGTGCTTCATGCCCAATCTTGTCGTTTTTAGTGGATCTGCACATCCACAATTCGCCCAAAAAGTCGTTAGCCACCTCCACATCCCTCTAGGTGCTGCATCTGTAGGTCAATTTTCTGACGGTGAAATCGCTGTCGAAATTACTGAAAATGTTCGTGGTAAAGACGTATTCATCGTACAACCAACTTGTGCTCCAACTAACGATAACCTTATGGAAATCTTAGTTATGGCTGATGCTTTGCGTCGAGCAAGTGCTGGTCGTATCACTGCTGTCATTCCTTATTTTGGTTATGCTCGTCAAGACCGTCGTCCACGTTCAAGCCGTGTGCCAATTACAGCAAAAGTTGTTGCAGATATGCTCACAACTGTTGGTATTGACCGCGTTGTCATGATCGACCTTCATGCTGACCAAATCCAAGGTTTCTTCGATATTCCTGTAGACAACATCTACGGTACTCCTGCACTTTTAGCAGATCTTCGTCAACAGTCACACGACAACTTAATGGTTGTTTCTCCTGACGTTGGTGGTGTAGTACGTGCGCGTGCTGTAGCTAAGCAAATGGGTGATATCGATCTTGCGATCATCGACAAACGCCGTCAAAAAGCGAATGAATCTCAAGTAATGCACTTGATCGGTGACGTTAAAGGCCGTGACTGTGTCATCGTTGATGATATGGTGGATACAGCAGGTACATTGTGTAAAGCTGCTGACGCACTAAAAACTTTTGGTGCTCGCAAAGTTGTTGCTTACGCAACTCACCCTGTACTTTCTGGTAAAGCTTTAGAAAACTTGAAAAACTCTGTGATTGACGAATTGGTTGTAACAGACACTATTCCGCTTTCAGAAGAAGCTCAAGCTCTTGGTAAGATTCGCCAAGTTTCAGTTGCAAGTATGGTTGCTGAAACAATTCGTCGTATTAACAACGAAGAATCTATTAGCGCAATGTTTGATTCTTATCTATAATATAGCGCTAAATTTAAAAGCCCTGCCTTTTGGTGGGGCTTTCTATCACTAGACTGGTCGAAGGTCTAGTTAATTAAACTTAAATAGGAATGTCTATCATGGCAAACTTCGTATTAAATGCAGTAGCACGTGAAGAAGCAGTACAAGGGAAAGGTTCGAGCCGCCGCCTTCGTCTTCAAAATAAAGTACCAGCAATCATCTACGGTGGTGCAGCTGAACCTGTAGCAGTTACTTTGGAACTTCGCGAACTTGTTAAAGCTTTAGAAAACAACGCATTCTTTGAAGAAGTTGTTGAAATCAACATTGACGGTAAAGCTGAAAGCGTTAAAATCCAAGCTTTACAACGTCACCCAGCTAAAAACACTCCTATGCACGCTGACTTCAAACGCGCATAAGTGTTAAATGGTGTAAATGAGTGAGTAAACTTTCACTGATTGTTGGTTTGGGTAACCCAGGTTCTGAGTATGCCCAAACCCGCCATAATGCAGGCTTCTGGTTTGTAGAACGCCTTGCAGATCAATATGGCATCCAACTCAAAGCTGATCCTAAATATAAAGGCATCAGTGGTCGTGGTAATATCGAAGGTCAAGACGTTCGTCTGCTGTTACCTACAACCTTTATGAATCTCTCTGGTCAAAGTGTTGTTCCCTTCGCTAAATTCTATCAAATTGCTCCTGAAGCAATGCTTATCGCACACGATGAACTTGATATGAACCCTGGTGTCATTCGCCTGAAAACTGGCGGTGGTCATGGTGGTCATAATGGTTTACGCGATATCGTCCCGCATATTGGTCCAAATTTCCATCGTTTACGTATTGGTATTGGTCATCCTGGTTCTAAAGAACGTGTCTCAGGCCATGTCTTAGGTAAAGCACCAAGTAGTGAACAAGGTTTAATGGATGATGCTATTGCACATGCCTTATCACGTACTAAATTGTTGGTAAGTGGTGAGATTCAGCAAGCCATGAACCAGATCAACGCTTACAAATAGAACTGACAATTCCACAAATTGTTGAACAATACTTATTGCCATCTGAATGATTTCAGAGCAAAATGCGCTTGCATTTGACTGCTCACCCAGCATTCAAGAGATTGTTCCACCATAAGATACGATCTTAGGTCTACCAAGGAGACGCTAGCCATGCTATCTCGTTTATTAAAAGCTAAAATCCACCGTTGCGTCGTTACACAAGCAGAATTACATTATGAAGGTTCTTGTGCAATTGACGGTATTCTTCTAGATTTAGCCGGTATCCGTGAATATGAAGAAATTCATATGTGGAACGTGACTAATGGTAAGCGTTTTACCACTTATGCCATTCGTGGTGAAGAAGGTTCTGGCATTATCTCTGTAAATGGCGGTGCTGCTCACCAAGCAGATATTGGCGACTTGTTGATTATCGCAACTTTTGGTGATTTCACAGAAGCTGAAGCAAATGCACATAAGCCACGCTTAGTCTACGCGAACCCAAACAACACGGTGAACCACACAGCGAACTGTATTCCAGTTCAAGTCGCTTAGTTCAAGCATTTAAAGATTCTAAAAAGCCCGCAAAATTTGCGGGCTTTTTTATGGCTGAACTATGCATTATTGACTGCAAAAATTCAGTATTAGACGCATATCACTACATACAACTCAACAGCTCAACTTATCTCCCCTGCTCTCGGGCCCTTCCACCATGCTTGGTTTTGTTTACAATCAAAGGGCTGTAAATGCTCTCCGACCAAACCCACCAACAAAGGCTGACCATTTTCTTGTACCTTTAGCTCTGCATATTGCGCATCGCGATAGCACGACTCCAAGCCTTCAGCAAATAAAAAGCTTCTCGCAGCGGGATATAAACCCTCAAATCTATTGTCAGGATTTTTGAGCACCAGTTTTGTAGATGAGCTTGGATACTGCGCTAACAACTCTGGGTTGAAACTGGTTCGAATCACTCTACGCTGTGCATCAAGCTGCACATAACTCACAATACTTTTTTGATCGACAAAATAGTCACGGTGTAAATTTTCAGCATCGTTCACTTTGGCTGTCTGCCTATTGGCAGATTGCTCTTCAGAAGGCTGACCACCAAAATAGAGCTGATAATTCAAGGCCATATAATCACCTTGAATCAAAGAGCGTGGATCGACAGGCTGCAGCTTTACATAAATACTCTGACTGTTTGCCAGATGCCATTCATGACGTGCAATCATCAGCACAAATAAAAGAATACTGAGTACAACCAAACCAACAGGAAGTATTTTTTTATTAAGTATGGTCATCACACATCTCCCCCTTGTTTAAGCTGTATCGCAGATAACATCTTGGTAATGCCAAGCAGCAAAAGGCCAGAGATCAAAATCGTTAAACTTTTTAATAAAAAACTCAGACCCAAATTGTAGTACAGCATCCATAAGCTAAAAATGATCAACACGATGCTCAGGGCTTTAACCAAAGATTGCTGATAGACCTGCGCCCATGCCAATAAAACCAATAATAAGAAAATTTCAAAATAACCCATCGCAATCAGCACAAGACCCAATAGCAGTAACAACCATTTTTCGCTCCCCGCCTGTTTTTTCTGATTTGCGATGTAAAGGCCAAGCCAAACTACAGGCAACAGATAACCGATAAACAGGTCAAGAACACCATGTTGGGTCTGTTCAAACTGTAGAATGTTATTTGACAACGTCTGCAACACCACACCCGCCAATACGATGCATAACATCCATAACACAATGCTTTTTCGATACATCGAGTGCAACCAAGCTGTTGCACTCCCGAGCAAGAAAATCAGTAGAATATAATTCAATCCAGTCACAGCTAAGATGACATGTTCATCGCTCATAAAAAGATCGGCATCAAATAGTGTGACCACTGCAAGGCCGTATCCTGCAATGAGTTGAATAAAAACAATAAACCAATGCATTCGACTAAATAAACAGAGCAATATAACGCCAATTTGCAACACTAAAATAAACGAAATGCTATTGGTTAAGCTCTCTGTATGAATGAAGACCGCAGATTGGCCACATACCCATAAGCAGTAAGCAAATTGGCGACTAAAGATACTCTTAGCATGTCGAATCAACCACCAAGCCACACCCAAAAAAACCAAGCCCATGACGATCGAAAACGCCTTCCAATAGGTCAGCAATAAACTCGACAAAATAATGCCTGCCAGCCATGCCCCAATCGCTAAAGGAATAACCGCAAATTTAGTCTTTGGCAGAAATTTCATCAGTGCCAAACTGATCACCGCAAACCAAGCAAATATCAGCAAAGCAAAAACCAACAATCCTGTAATCGAATCAGATAAAATATGTTCTGCCCATTGGAAAATCAAAATACTGAAACTCGCGGCAAGACCCGCAGTTTGTAAACTGGTTTCTAATGCACGCTGTTGTCGATAAAAATAGATAATCAGATAAATTGGAAGCAACAAGGCAAAAATTAAATATTGCCATTGATACTGCTCTACCCCATTTCCACAATATAAAAACATGCAATACATCGACATTAATGTAATGAATGCAATAAATACAAAGCGCAGTGCAGCATAATATTTCAAACACAAGGTCACACATATTGCCGTCAATATATTCATACAAAGTAAATACCACCATGAATGATCAACGATTAAATAGCTTTGTTTAAAATATAAAAATAATGCCAATTGACTGATCAAACACAGTAACGCAAAGACTCCGGTATTCGGTCGATATAACCAAGGTAAAAGCAGCAAAGCCCAGACTAAAAATAACAGATAACTGTCCGCACCTGTTTGATAGACCTGCCCAATCACAGCCAAACACAATCCAAGCAACAAACCGCTTAAAGTATCTAAACTTTGCTGAATCCAAACACGACTTGCAAAATATACACTCGTCACAGCACTAAGTACTAACAGCAACATTGGAATTGCTAATTGAATGAATTTTGGCAACATCAACCAGTTTGCCGCGATCAAATACACGAAACTGGCTGCTATCAGTGCAACACCGATCACTTGCAGATACCGAATGACCTGTACATCTTGGAACAGACCTGTTGAAAACTCTTGATCTAACTGTGAACGATGCAGCTTTATATTCTGCTGCTGAGAATGCTGAGGAGCGGTCATTTTTTATCATTATGCAATCATGGTTGATTTATCGGCACGATAGCATGCTTTGACACACTTTATATAAATGCTTACAAATCCAATCTTATAAATTTACTTATCTAAAATTTTGCAAATGATTCTAAGCAATAATCCCCCATCATCACTCAAACAGGTCTATACTCAAGACACATCGCTTCAGGGCGGGGTGAAATTCCCCACCGGTGGTAAATTTGCTGGGTTGAAAGCCCTACAAAAAGCCCACGAGCCAATCGTTTAAACGCGATTCGCAGATCAGGTGCAATACCTGAGCCGACGGTATAGTCCGGATGAAAGAAGACGACGTCACATCTCTATATCATTGATCATTTTCAATATATATCGTAACGCCACTATTTCACATGTCCTGAAATGTTCAACCGTATCTAAAATTTACGCGAGCGTTTCAATGTCTAGTTTAATTCAACCCGAAATTTTCTTTTCTGCCCTTCCACCTGCAGAACTGCGAATGCTGCAAGCCTTAGAAGACATTCGTCATGGCAAGCCTGTTTTAGTCATGGACGATTTTGACCGTGAAAATGAAGCCGACCTGATTGTTGCTGCAGAAACACTGACTGTAGAAACCATGGCACGCATGATTCGTGACGGTTCAGGGATTGTCTGCCTGTGTTTAACCGATGCTCAGGCTAATCATTTAGAACTTCCACCCATGGTGTCTGATAACTCTAGCCATTTTAAAACTGCCTTTACCGTAACCATTGAAGCTGCGGAAGGTGTTACTACTGGCGTTTCAGCAAAAGACCGAACAACTACAGTCAAAGCCGCAATTAAAGATGGTGCTGTGGCTAGTGACTTAAACCGTCCGGGTCATGTTTTTCCTTTACGTGCGCGTGAAGGCGGCGTATTGACCCGTCGCGGACATACTGAAGGCACCATTGATTTGGCACGTCTGGCCGGTTTAAAACCTGCAGGTGTTTTGTGTGAATTAACCAACCCAGACGGCACAATGGCCAATGGCATACAAGTTTTAGCGTATGCACAAACCCATCATTTGACTGTACTCACCATTGAAGAAATTGTGCAATATCGTTTACAGCACAATCTCTAGTGCGAATTAATTAAAGCTCTACACGTTCATAAAAAAGGCTGATTTAATCAGCCTTTTTATTTTTTTAATAGACGTTTCAAGTTAAGAATTAAGCCGTGAATATGCTATAGATGCCATAGATGGCAACCACCACTAAAATCAGCCCACACAGTGCCAACAATTTTTTATACCAGCGTGATTTCGACAATCGATGAAAAGACAAATACACCAAAGACAAAGTTGCGAAATCTAAAACGATCCAACTCAGGGTCAACACAATTAAACTCAGATTAAGATGAGGAGTAATTCCTACAAACTGCGGAAAAAATGACGCGAAGAAAATAATATCCTTAGGATTTGAAATCCCCACAATTAGTCCTTGCTTAAAACCCCCTTGTGCTGCTTTTAACTGCAGAGATTGTGCAGTGGGCTGTATCGTTACTTCTTTTAAAATATCAAAACCAATATAAGCAATATATAAACAACCCAGTATTTTAATGCCATCGAGCCAATGCGCATTAACATTTAAAATGCCTTTTAAAATACACACTGACAGCACAATCAAAATCAGTGACGCAAAATTTGTCCCGACAATGGTTTGAAATGCCTTTTTATATCCGCCTTGTAAACCTGAACTTGCGACCAACAGCATGACAGGTCCAGGTGTTGCAATCATCACGATGACTGCCACACAATATAAAAAGTACTCCGAATAATTCACGCTGAAATTCCTTCACTTATTTTTTTACATCAAGATAAATTTCATAAATAAAAAAAGAGGACTTAGTCCTCTTCATCCATGTTTTGCAATAAATGCAAGCGAATGGCATCTGCTCTTAAAAATGCCAAATCATAGCTGGCTGTGGCAAGTGCTAAAATACGACGCTCAAATTCATCCCACAACGGTCGCACTTGTTTGTAATGTATCCCGAGTCCACTTTCATCTGTGAAATGACGGTTTTTTTCGCAGAGCTTGAGTGCGTGATACAGTTTACGGCCTTTGCTTGCATCTGGACGTAAGCGAACTCGCTTAGACAAGACAAAGCCTTCGACATGGATGATATCTGCTTGCGGCAACATCGGTATTAAAATTTGATCTAATTGTGCATCTAAACGACACCAAATGGCCGTGTGTTGCTCTGCTGTATAGGTATTCCATTTTATGACTTCATGGTTAAAGCGGCGGCAACCACGACAGACTGAATCACCAAATACCGTAGAACAACGCCCTGCGCATGGGGTCAACGAGGCAATTCGACGATCAGTACTCAAAACCGGCTCCATTCAATCAATATTTATGGGATAAAAACAACTCGGCATGACTATACACGCTAAAACTACTGAAATGAAGCTATGATCAAATGTGTGGTTAAAAGCCACCGCTTTACTCGCTTATTCATCCAAATCACGGTAGAATGTGCGCCTTAATTTTTATCCTGTTTATTCATTTGGAGTACTCCATGAACGCTACTGTAGAACAGCTTGCACCTGTAGAACAGCAAGCGACCTCTGGTTGGGTTGTTGCCGCACTTTATCAATTCAAAGAAGTTCAAGATCCTGCCGATCTTCAACAACGTCTTTTAGACTTGGTAAAAACCATCAACCTTTGCGGTACTCTAATTGTGGCAGGTGAAGGTATTAACGGTACTGTTGCCGGTGACCGTAAATCTGTAGATATCATCCATCAATTCCTTCTCAATGAAGGCTTTAATGCGATGGAATACAAAGAATCGCATAGTACGGATAAACCATTCCGTAAAATGAAGATCAAACTGAAAAAAGAAATCGTGACTTTAGGTGTGGAAGTGAAACCACGTGATTTAGTCGGTCACTATCTTGATCCTAAAGAATGGAATGAACTAATTACACGTGATGACGTAATCCTAATTGATACACGTAACGACTATGAGTACAAAGCAGGTACATTTAAGGGTGCGATTGACCCGAAAACTGAGACTTTCCGTGAATTCCCTGAATACGTGAAAAAAGAGCTTGAGCAGCATAAAGATAAGAAAATTGCCATGTTCTGTACAGGCGGTATTCGCTGTGAAAAATCAACCTCACTTTTACTTCAAGAAGGCTTTAATGAGGTTTATCACCTTAAAGGCGGTATCTTAAAATATTTAGAAGAAACCCCTGTTGAAGAAAGCATGTGGGAAGGTGAATGTTTCGTATTTGACGGTCGTACTGCTGTCACTCACGGTATGGAAGAAGGCGAAAATATCAAATGTCACGCATGCGGTTGGCCACTGGCTCCTGCTGAAGTTGAACTTCCGAGCTACGAACACGGCGTATCATGCAAATACTGTATCGACAAAACTACTGAACAGCAAAAAGCAGGCTTCCGTATGCGTCAATCACAAATTGTGGCAGCAAAACGTAAGCGTCTCTAAGGAAAATTTGTTGTAACGATATATAAATAAAAGCCCTATTTTTAGGGCTTTTTTTACGCATTCTCAACAGTGACTTAATTTTTTTGACAAAATAACTATATCTGGTTATTTACGAGAATCAGTTCGCGCATTTATGCTTATTCTGATCAATTGATCCGAGAAAATCATTATAGATAATTGAAAAGGAAAGCATTATGCCAAAATTAATCAACTCTCCAATTGCAACCTCAAGGCGCCTTGCTTTACCCGCTCCACACGTAAAAGAAAGTGTAACAGAATTAAAACACCTCCTTAACCAACAGTCGCATATTTTGATAGTCAGTATTGCTACATGCATTGGTGCAATTTTTGCCTTATTTATTGCTTATACATTGCACTTACAACCTACTATGCTCAATATTCTTGGACTTTGTGTGATTCCATTTGCTTTATCTCTATGCTTACGCCAAGTCTATATTCACACACTGTTAAATATGGAACATGATGATTAATTTACGCACCTTACAACGTCACTTATTGCAACTTTGTCCTACGCTGTTCAGTACATAAAACGATTTTTAAAGCTGCTAAAGCTCCGAAATCTAAATAAAATCCAAACTGAACAGCGTACACTCAATACTATAAAAACTATGATCCAAGCCTTTCAATTATTCAGCTATTCAGCCTTATACCATTCAGCATATCTTAATGCCATCACGCATTGATACATTTTCCTTCTCATTAAGCCTACATGCTACTTAATACAAGATGAACTCAATATTTGTTGTTTTTGCTTAGGTGGTTTCAGGAATATTTAAAACGGAACTTTACCCACTGCGCTTTTCAACATAGGATAAATACACCTTTTCTCTGCCTTAGCTACCATGACTTTAACTGAATGGATCATTTCAATCATGGAACAATTGGGTTATCTCGGTATTGCCCTACTCATGTTCCTTGACAATGTCTTCCCCCCAATCCCCTCAGAAATCATTATGCCCTCGGCTGGCTATTCTGCCTCCCAAGGTCAACTACTCCTCATTGGTGTCATTATTTCAGGTTGTGTCGGCTCTTTACTGGCGGCTGCATTGCTATATTGGATTGGTTATAAGTTTAAGCATGAATCTATCTTTCACTTCGTCGATCGCTATGGAAAGTATTTATTTATCAAATCGGCAGATGTAAAAAAATCTCTAGCATGGTTTGAGCAATACGGTCACCGCATTGTATTTTTTGGCCGGATGATTCCAGCTGTGCGTTCTCTCATTAGTATTCCTGCGGGAATGAGCCGCATGCCATTTTGGAAGTTCATGTTTTATAGTGGTTTAGGCACGATTATTTGGACCACTTTTTTAGCTTGTATGGGTTTTTATTTAGGTGAAAATCAGCAGTTAATGCAGCAAATATTTAGTAAAGTTGGCCATGTGATTATTCTGATCACAGTCATCATTATTAGTTGGATTTTGTACCGTCGACATAAACGTCGACCTCGTTAATTTTTTATTTTTGGGGCTTAAATGAAACACTATCTCCTACACTTTGCTGCTGTTTATAGCATCGCCTTGGTGCTTTTGATTACCGTATTAATTTTTGGATTAAATCTAGGTGGTATTACATTAATTCCTACATTGGTGGCATGTGCATTAATCAGCGTTGGGCATTTTGTAAAGAAAGAACAACGCGTGCCTAGCAACCATGAAAAGATTCAACTGGTTTGGGGCTCCAGTGCCGTTGCAATCATTATTGGGAGCTTTTTTGTGCTGTTCTTGGTGCTAATGAATCCCAATGCCGAAAGCATTATGAAGTCTGTAGATCATGCAGGCATCGGGCTAACTGCTGTGGTTATGCTTTGTTTGGTCGCCATTCATGGCACAATATTTCATATTGCCTATGGTTGGTATGCAGACTATTGCGCTAAAAAATTATAAATTTTTTCAATGTATTACGTTAAAATTTAAAACATTACCCTTCACTAAAACTTAAAATTCAGTGAAGAAACTTCGGGTAAGTTATACTCTCCCTTTATATAACGAAAATATGAACATTGAATAATGAAAAAATACATCATCACATTTAGCATTGCTTATGCCCTCGCCATGGTTGCTGTCGCAGCCATCGAATCTTTCTTTGATTTACCCGGTGGTTCATCTATTACCTGTCTCATCGTGGGCGGTCTTGCTGCAGCATCTAGCTTTGTTAAAGACCATCAGCGAGTGCCAAATAAGTTAGAAAAGCGAACTTTGATTTGGAGCTGTATTTTAGCTTCGGTTCTCATCAGTATCGTTGCTACAGTCATTTGTCTCTTGATCTTCCCTGAAACCCAAGCCTTTATTCAAATGGCGCTAACGCAATTACCCGCTTGGGTCTGGCTGCTTGCTATCAGCTTTACCTTATTCATCCATTACCTCATGTTGGCTTTATCTTTTGGATGGATGGCAAAGAGCTTCTTAAAAGCCAAACGTAGTTAAGCCTTTAGACTAACTTTGAATTGAAAAGGTTTAGCACTAAAAAAAGCACCCCAAGGTGCTTTTTTTAAATTTCGTCGAAATTAATTTGGTGTGTGATACATCAAATATAATTCGTTCAAATTGGTTGGGATTTCTTCTGCAAGTTCATCCATCAACTGACCATTACGACGGAAAGATTCCATTTGTGGATCTTCTTCATCAATGCCGCTGAACACCATGATTGGCAAAGTTAAATCTACCAATTGTTCTTCAAACTCGTCGGTGAACCATGCATCTTCGTTTAGGAACATGGCATCAACGAAGCCAACACTCCAGTCACCAAGACTTGATTCAACATCGGCTTCTTCAATTTCAAATGGAAATTCAATACCATCTTCATTGGCAAGATTCTGACGAATCGATTCGAGCCATGCTTTTACTTGTGCTATAATTTCAGCAGGTACTTTTTTCTGATTGTTATCAAAAAGTTCGTCTAGCCATTTATCAAAAGCTGGGCCTACTGCAATTGCACATAAAAAACCATGAGTCGCTGCAAAATCTAGACCATGCTCGTTGTCATCGCCGTCTAGATAGTCACTCAAAAGGTCTAAATCTAAAGCACTCATTTCAAATCCAGAGTTAGAAACTTAATGCGTAAGCATAGCATTTTCAAACGCTATGCTAAATCGCTATTTAGTCTTCTTCGTCATCAAAATCATCGTCATCGTCGATGTCGTAATCAAAATCTTTAAGCTCACGTTCAAGACGGCGCTGAGCCAGAAGGTCATCAATAAGTCGGCGCTTTTCTAACGATTCTTTCGCGCTAGTTTTTGCACTGGCCTCATCGAAATTCACATCATCATCACCGTAGTTATCATCTAGTTCAAAATCTGTAGAAGACACCAAAACTACCTCATAATGAAAAAAATTGAAGGGTCTAGCCGCTATTTATATGGGATATAAAATATTGTCAAGTTTTATTTGTTTTTTTAACAACTAAACTTTAAAAATAGGTCTTTTTTTCTTACCAAAACCTGTGGCATGATATAATCCACCCTGCGTCCTTCATTTTTATGACAGTCAAAGATGACTCGTAAAATAATCGATGCATGGGATGAACTTGAAAACAACAATTTCAGCCCCACCTAAATTACTGAATTTAAATTTTTAATATCTCATTGGACAGCTTGATGCTGTACCGTCCTAATGGGATAAGCCAGCTATTAACAAGATTTAATGAGACGATCGTGCTAAAATGCACGGTTTTTTACTGCCACAGATTCAACGAAGAGTAAGCAAAGATGAGCGATATGACTTCCCCTACTTCTCAAGTAGCGGCTCTGATTAGCCGAGGCAAAGAGCAAGGTTACCTAACTTTCGCCGAGGTTAACGATCATCTCCCGGACTCAATCACTGAAAGTGAACAGATTGAAGACATCATTCAGATGTTGAATGACGTGGGTATTCCGGTACATGATCGTGCACCAGAAACTGACGATACAATGTTTGAAGGTGGCAGCGAAGCGACTGACGAAGTTGCTGAAGAAGAAGCCGCTGCTGTACTTGCATCTGTTGAAAATGAACCCGGTCGTACCACTGACCCTGTGCGTATGTATATGCGCGAAATGGGTACAGTTGAGCTTTTGACACGTGAAGGCGAAATTAGCATTGCAAAACGCATCGAAGAAGGTATTCGTGACGTTTTACATTCTATTGCTTATTGGCCAAATGCAGTCGAAGTTGTATTGCAAGAATATAAAGATTATGAAGCGGGTGAACGCCGTTTAGCTGATATTCTTTCTGGTTATTTAGATCCAGAATCTGACGAAGCCATCCCAGAAGTGATCGATGAAGATGATTCTGAGATCGATGAAGATGAAGCGTCAACCAACAAGCCAACTAAAGATGTCAAACTTGATGATGACGATGAAGAAGAAGAGTCTGAAGGTGATGATGATTCTGAAGGCGAATCTGGTCCAGATCCTGAAATTGCTAAAGCACGTTTCACTGAGCTTGAACAAGCATGGTTAGTCACTAAAGCTGCAATTGAAAAACATGGTCGTAACAGTAAAGAAGCTGCTGCTGCCCTTGAAGCACTTGCAACTGTATTCATGATGTTCAAATTCACACCACGTTTATTCGACATCATTTCTGATTTGATTCGTAATACCCATGACCAAATCCGTACTTCTGAACGTGAAGTTATGCGCTATGCAGTACGTCGTGGTCGTATGGACCGTACTCAATTCCGTACGTCTTTCCCAGGTCAAGAATCTAACTTTGCTTGGTTAGATGAACAAATTGCTAAAGCACCTGCAGAAATGAAAGGCTATCTTGAAAAAGTCCGCCCTGACGTTCTGGCATTCCAACAAAAAATCGCTGACATCGAGAAAGAACTTGGTTTAGATGTTAAAGGCATCAAAGACATTTCTAAACGTATGTCGATTGGTGAAGCGAAAGCTCGCCGTGCGAAAAAGGAAATGGTTGAAGCGAACTTACGTTTGGTAATTTCGATTGCGAAAAAATACACCAACCGTGGTTTGCAATTCCTCGACTTGATCCAAGAAGGTAACATTGGCTTGATGAAAGCGGTGGATAAATTCGAGTATCGTCGTGGTTATAAATTCTCTACTTATGCAACTTGGTGGATTCGTCAGGCGATTACGCGTTCGATTGCCGACCAAGCACGTACTATTCGTATTCCAGTACACATGATCGAAACCATTAACAAGATCAACCGTGTATCTCGCCAACTTCTTCAAGAAATGGGTCGTGAACCTACACCAGAAGAATTAGGTGAACGTCTAGAAATGGACGAAGTGAAAGTTCGTAAAGTGCTTAAAATCGCGAAAGAACCAATTTCAATGGAAACACCAATTGGTGATGATGAAGATTCGCATCTTGGTGATTTCATTGAAGACGGTAATATCACCTCTCCTATTGACGCTGCAACGTCAGAAGGCTTAAAAGAAGCAACACGTGAAGTTCTTGAAAACTTGACTGAACGTGAAGCGAAAGTCTTGAAAATGCGATTCGGTATCGATATGCCAACCGACCATACCTTGGAAGAAGTGGGTAAACAGTTTGACGTAACACGTGAACGTATTCGTCAGATTGAAGCAAAAGCTTTACGTAAATTACGTCATCCTTCTCGTTCTGAACACTTACGTTCTTTCCTTGAGAATGACTAATCTATCTATAGGATAATGCAGGCTTGAATATGGGGGGTTCTCCCCCATAATATGAGCATGTAGCAAAACAATACAAAATACCTGCTCATTGCAGGTATTTTTTCTAATGAGGTGTCCCATGACTGATATGACTAATCGCGCTCCTTCACGTGAATTGCAAGAGCATCTTTGGGTGTTCCCGATGGATTATCCAATTAAACTGATTGGTCTTGCAGGCGCGGAACTCCGTCAGGCAGTAAATGATATTTTCGTTAAACATTTTCCTGAATTTGACGGCAGTGAAATGACTGTAACGCCTTCACGTACAGGTAAATACCATTCAGTAACAGCAAATCTTCGTTTTGAAGAGCTTGAACAAGTTCACGCAGTTTATGCAGACCTTGCAGCTTGTCCATTAATTAAGACAGCACTGTAAGTACTGAAAAACACGCTTTCGAGCGTGTTTTTTTATGTGAAAATAGAGCATTAAATTACAACTCAAACCGTTCAACGCCCCCATTATTCTGCCAATTCATTATAATAAAACTCTATGTTTGACCATAAAGGACGCAACACGCGTGACTGAAACTGTTCAAAAACCCGAATTAATCATTCGTCAATATAACCACCTTACCCCTTATGCAGACCGCTTTTTAGAGATGAAAACTCTCACTGAACAGCGAGATGAATACTCACCCGATGAGCTGTGGATATTGCAACATCCCGATGTATTAACTCAGGGGCAAGCTGGCAAACCTGAACATATTTTGGTGCAAAGTAACATCCCTGTGGTACAAACAGACCGTGGTGGACAAGTCACTTGGCATGGACCGGGTCAGTTGGTAGCTTATTTCATGTTTGACTTAAATCGCTTAGGTTGGAACGTGCGTACGCTGGTTTCCTATGCAGAAAACTTGATGATCGAACTGCTGAAAAAGTACGGCATCGACGCTTATGCCAAGCCTGATGCACCGGGTGTTTATGTTGCAGAACGCAAAATTGGTTCTCTCGGTTTTAAAATTCGTAAAGGCCGCAGTTATCACGGTTTGGCACTGAATATCGATTGTGATCTATTTGGTTTTCATACCATTAATCCATGTGGCTATGCTGGATTAGAAATGGTTCGTATACAAGATTTGGTGCAAGATTACCCTAAATTTGAAAACTTATGCGTCGATATCATTGATACTTTGAAAAACAGTGGTTACTTTAAAGACGTAACAGTCAAACAACTATAAAAGACTTTGCTTTCTCAAATAAAATAATTTAGAGTAAAAGCTCTAAATTAATAATTATAGATAAGGGATGTACACGTGATTGCAACTAAATCCGTTAAACCCGCGCTCCAGCAGGCCTATGTCAAACTCATGATGGATGTGATTGGCAGAGGTCTGGTCATGGCGAGCCAGGTCGATGAAGAAATTAAACAAGAAGTTGCTAAATTTCCAGTTAATTTTATTTTATCTATGAATGTTTTTCCTAATGGTGCTGCATTTGTCGCGCAAGTCACGGAAGACCACCAACTCAAACTCCTCACACCCGGCACTCAAAAGCCTGACTTAACCATTACGTTTAAGCATTTGAATCATGCCTTTTTGGTCTTCTCATTTCAAGAAAGTACCGCACAAGCCTTTGCCAATGACCGCATGATCGCCGATGGTGATTTGTCTTATGCCATCCGACTGGTGCGTTGTCTCAACAAAATGGAAGCGTTAATTTTACCTAAATTGGTGGCTGAATTGGCTGTCAAAGAATATCCAACACATTTAAGCCTAAAAGAAAAACTGAGCGGTGCTGCAAATATTTATTTAAAAGTAGCCCAGTCTTATTTAAAACGGAGCGCATAACACATGGCTAAACCATATTACGAATTTTTCTGTCCTGTAAAAGTGATTGCTGGCCATGCTGCTTTAGAACACATTCCATTCGAACTTTCTACTTTGGGTGCTAAACGCCCCATGATCATTACTGACAAAGGCGTTCGCAGTAATCAATTACTTGCACCGATTGAAGCGGCATTTGAAAGTACCGAGACGGTGATTGGCTATATTTTTGATGATGTTCCGCCAGACTCAAGTCTAGAAACCGTACGTAAAGCGGCTCAACTTTACCGCGACAACCAATGTGATGCCATTATTGCCGTCGGTGGCGGTTCAGTGATTGATACCTCTAAAGCAACCAACATCTTGGTATCTGAAGGTGGTGATGATTTACTGAAATACTCAGGTGCGCACAACTTACCAAAACCGTTAAAACCATTTTTTGTGATTCCAACAACCTCGGGAACAGGTTCAGAAGTGACTATGGTCGCTGTAGTTTCTGACCCTGAAAAGAATGTCAAAATGGCCTTTGCATCGAATTATTTGATGCCACATGCGGCAATTCTTGACCCACGTATGACGCAAACTTTACCACCTCATCTTACGGCTATGACAGCGATGGATGCGATGACGCATGCCATTGAAGCCTATACGTGCATGGCGGCGAACCCGATTTCAGATGCCTATGCAACTGCCGCAATCAAGAAAATTAGCAATAGCTTATTTGGTGTATTAGATAATACCAGCGATGCACATGGGCGCTTAGAACTTGCACAAGCGTCTACAATGGCAGGAATTGCATTTTCGAATTCGATGGTTGGATTAGTCCACTCATTGGGTCATGCTTTAGGTGCTGTTGCTCACCTGCCCCATGGATTATGCATGAATTTATTCTTGCCGTATGTGTTGGAATACAACAAAGAAGTGAATGGCGATAAGATTGCTGAATTGCTATTACCACTGGCTGGTCCTGATATTTATGCACAAACACCGGCCAACCTCCGCGCTGAAAAAGCCATTTCAACGCTTTTAGCCATGCGTGACCGCTTGTATAGTTTGACCAAATTACCTCGTACTTTGAGTGAAACTGGCAAGGTGACAGAAGCTCAATTAGATGAAGTGGCAGAGAAAGCACTGAATGATGGATCGATTATTTATAATCCTAAAGAAGCCAGCTTAGAAGACCTTAAAACTATTCTAAAAAAAGCTTGGTAATTGCTGAAAAATAAGCGAATATAGCGAAAAATTAAGCCTGATGTTTTTTTAAACATCAGGCTTTTCACTTGCAGAACGCAATATCAGTTATTTTTTAATCAAACTGGCATAATTTCTGCTAAAAATAATTTCAAAGTTACTGACAAAATGTACCAATTTGGAGTAGATTGGCGCACTTTTGTTTTAAAACGTAGGGGGGATCGTTCGTCTCAAACGATCCTTAGAATATGACTGATCCTTGATCAACGATAAGAGGATAACGCCGTTGACAAATATCTCTGGGACTCAATCGGCAGCTAAACTGCAAAAAACGCTTGGACTCTGGCACATTATTATTATTGGTTTGGCTTACATCCAACCAATGACTCTATTTGATACTTTTGGTTTAGTATCTGAAGAAAGTCATAGACACGTGCCGACTTCTTACATTATTGCCCTTATTGCAATTCTGTTTACCTCGATTAGTTATGGTCATATGATCCGTCGCTACCCTTCTTCGGGTTCTGCGTATACCTATGCCCAAAAATCTATTCACCCGAACGTAGGTTTCATGGTGGGTTGGTCTTCTTGGTTAGACTACCTATTATCTCCAATGGTGAATATTATTCTTGCAGTGATTTACCTTGAAGCACTATTTCCAACAGTAAACCACTGGGTATGGGTCATTGTGCTAACGGCATTCATGACTGGAATTAACTTACGCGGCGCGCGTTTTGTTGCTAACTTCAACAGCCTGATTGTACTTGTGCAGTTATTAGTAATTGGTATTTTCACGTGGATGGTCTACAGCAAGCTTCAAATGGGCTTCAATGCTGATGGCCCGATTTCTGCTGCAGAACGCTACCAATTATGGAGCCTTGAGCCATTCTGGAATGAGCTGACGTCTGTGGGTGCGCTGGTTACAGGTGCAACATTACTGTGCTTCTCGTTCACTGGTTTTGACTCATTAAGTTCATTGGCAGAAGAAACCAAAGATACTGAGAAAACACTGCCGAAAGCGATTTTCTTAACTGCTTTAATTGCAGGGATTATCTTCATTATTAGTACCTACTTCATGCAGCTATTCTTCCCTGCTGAGCCAGGTAACTATTTCAAGAATATTGCTGAAACGCAGCCAGAGATACTCATGCTCGTCGGCGGCTCACTGTTCCAATCCTATGTTTTAACTTTTGCGATTGTGACAGTAATGGCATCAGGTATTTCTGCACATGCCGGTGTATCACGTCTGATGTACGTAATGGGTCGTGATGGCGTAATTAACAAGAAGATCTTTGGTCATATTAGTCCGAAAAACTTCACACCATCGTACAACATCATGATCGTAGGTGCGGTTGCATTAACTGCGGGCTTTATGAATCTTGATATTGTCATTTCGATGATTAGTTTTGGTGCATTGACAGCCTTTACTTTCGTGAACTTATCTGTGATTTCACGTTATGCACTTCGTGATGGCCGCACAAAAACAGCCAAAGATATTTTTAGCTTTGTCGTTATTCCAATGCTTGGCTTTATCAGTATCTTTGCGATGTGGTTAGAAATTGAAGAAACTGCATTGAAATATGGTTTGTGGTGGGCAATGTTCGGTATTTTATACCTTGGTTATAAAACTAAAGGTTTTAAACACCCTGCACCGCAACATAACGAATTTGATGATAAATTCTAATCAAGTTTATCTCTAAACAAAAAAGGCGCTTAAAGCGCCTTTTTTTATGTTGTATTTTATTGATTCAGATGCAGCGGTTAAGCAGGCTGCACATACTTCCCTGCATGATTTGCACCTGATCATTTCAATGTCAGGCTTATCGGCAGCAGCAGCGGTTCACACTGTTCTGCTGGCTGTCCCGGCACACTCATTTTCAGCTTGCTGTGCACACTCCAATTGCCTTGCATAGCTGTATCCAGACTGTAATTCAGCCTAAAACTGCGTATTTCATCCGAAGCCAGCAGCTCTGTTTTCATTGCGCTGCATTCGCGCGCCGGAAAATACTGCACATCCGCAGCGGCATTCTGCAGCATTAGCGGCACATCGCAATGCGGATATTCAATTTCCACAGCGGACGCATTGGCGTTTTCCAAAGTCAGCTGCACTGTGACCGGCACAATGCCGTCTTTATCAAAGTTCACAGGGATCACTGAATTTTGAAACACCGCGGTATCGGATGCGGTATTGATGAACTGCAATTCACGAATCACTAAATTGCAGGAATCTACCGCTGATGCTCCCAATGACAGATTCAGCTTATAATCTGAATCCGCTACTTTATCTGTTTTATCCTCACCGGCATTTCCCATGCCCGGCACGGTCGGCTTGCCGTTGCCTGTCCCTTCTAAGCTGACGCCTCCTGCGCCAAATAAATCCCCGCATCCTGACATTGCTGCGAAAAGCATGCAAATACTGAACAGCTTGAGCGGCTTACTCACGGTCATGCTGATAAACTCCAAATCTGAAGGCTTGTGTCGCATCAGGCTTTCCTTCATCTATAGCGCATCTTTCCGATGCTATTTTTAATAAGCGCAATGAATATTCTTGCCATAATTTCAGGCTTTCATTATGTAAAATTTTAATTGATTCTTCAGTTAATTCATCTGCGCAAATTGCCTGTTCCAGATAAGTATCACCTGTATTTTGAAACAAATTATGTAAGCCTGAAGCCAAATGCGCGCTCAAATTAGCTGTCAAAATTTTCCGGGCTTCCTGCAATGAGGGGTCAGGAATAAACTGGCCTTTTTGCAGCGATACATTCTCTGCTTGCTCAGTGACGACCCCTAAACGGATCAGTTCATTCAAGACAGAACGCGGGTGGCGTTCTGTAGATACCCGTTTCACCAGATGTTCAAAGCTGTTTTCGGTTTCGCTGTAAAACGGCAAAGTCTCTTTCCAGCCTTCAGCCAGCCATAGGCCAACAACTCTGGACGGCACGCTGATCGGTTCTGAGACCGGCGCTTCAGTCAGCGCCTTACCCGCCTGTACAGTCTGCTTATAAGCGGTGACATCTTTACGGTGCAGGCCAGACAGCAAACTGATCGCTGAAATTGTCGGTTTTTGCTCAATGCGCGCCAGTTCCAGCTCTGCCTGTTCATAAAATATCGGCTTCAATGCAGCAGTAAACTCCGTATAGCCCACACCTGAACGAATGAGCCATTCACTTAAATAGCCCATTAAAAGCAGCACTTGCTGTAAATTGAATTGGGCATCGTCCAGCGGCAGTTTAGTCATGCAATTAGCCAACAAATAAAGAAATACTCTGTAGGTGAAATTTTCGCATTATTTGATCTTCTTCACAATTTTCATCTGATGATATCTTGAGGATATTCAGTAAAAAAATGATTATTTGCATTAAAATGCGTAAATGAAACACTGATCGATATATCTAAACTTTTAACACTATGCCACCAGCCAATTGGGATAAATAAGGTTTCTCCAGGTTGCAAAATGCACTCAAATGGCGTCACTTTTTCTAACAATGGATAGTCTGCTAGATCAGCCTTTGCGACGTCTGAAACCTGACTGAATACCCAATGATCGTTATACATATACGGCATTTGCCATGCAGGAATCAAAGTCACTTTTTTACGTCCATAGATTTGTGCCAACATATTATTGGTTAAGTCATAATGCAGTGGTGTAAATGTGCCTGCAGGGCCAAACCATAAAAAATGTCGATTTTTGATCTCTTTTTGACAATAAGCTTTGGCGAAGTCACCTAAATCTTCACTAATCTTTTGCATAAATTGCTTATTTTGAGCGGCGTTATTCGCAGTTAAATAAATGTCATTGCTGTGCTTAGTGGCTTTAATTTGTGCGACAAAATCTTGCATCAAAATAATACGTTTCAATTGTACCGATTTTTTTTCAAAATCTTGATGCTGCTCACGATGCATCTGGACTTCAACCAACTCATTTTCAAAATGCTCTGCAAAATAATCAGGACTCCATTTATGCAGTGCAGGCCAATGTTGTATCCCACCTTTTAAAATGACTGGTCGCATCTGGCTATAATACCGCTCTATAAATGTTTCAAAATCAGGTGTTTCTATGCAATCGATTGTGGATGGAATGTGGTCGTTCAATTGATTCAATTGACCCATCACCTGTAATAGCCAACGCTGTTTATTTTGCTGTTGCTGTACTTGCTTCAGTTTTTTAAAAATTACGTTATTGTTTACACGCTTTAAAAACTGAATGATCAAATGATTTGAAATATTTTTTTGCTTAATTTTTTCTAAAATTTCATCTGTCTCTAAGCCCTCAAGACTGTAGTCCAAAAGTTCATTTTGCAGCTGTTCTGAAAGTTGGTCTGCATCAGAAAATAAGTATTGATCCGCCCTTGGGCTTAATCCATGTGATTGTAAAATTAGACTTATTTTCTGTACATCGCAACCATTTTCAATATTTTCATTCAACCAATTTTGCCATTCCGTCGGTAAGGACTGATACCAATTTTTACTTTGCTTTAGATGTTCACTCTGGCTTTCTACATTCATCTTCACCACTCCACCCTCTTTACAAGTGAAGTATAAATGATCTATTTTAAAAATGCTAAATTTTCGCATTTTATAATTATTTAAACACCGCGAATGTTATGAATCCGACAAAACTCATGCGGAATGACATAACAAAGTAAAGGAGAAAGTTCATGAAAATTCGTCATTTAGTCATTGTTAGCAGTCTGTCTTTAGCTTCAATACCGGTATATGCAGGTTTTGCCGATACCATGCGTGATTTAAGAAATACGCTGAATCAATTTAATGAAACATCCAAAGAAGTATCGAATACCGCAAAAGAATGGACAGGTAGTCGGGCCACGACTAACTCAAATTATGCTGCAAATGGTTTCAGCATGGGACAGCAACTCAGACCTAAAATTAATAATCTACCGCTTTATCAAACTGCCGATAAATCGAGCCAAGTCATTAATAAACTGTCAAAAAATGCAGACATTATTTTTGCGGGAAACATGACTAAAACAGGTTTGATCGAAGTCACTACAGAACATGGCAATGGCTGGATTGAGTCACACCTTGTGCAATAAATCTAGATTTTAAAAGTGTATACAACGGCATCAGCCATACATAACAACTTCACTCTATTGAGCACTAGTCATGAATAATAATCACAAAATCAGCATTATCGCTGCTGTATTTACGACATTGGTGGGCTGTGGTGGATCAAGCTCCAATGATGGTGGCGCGACACCTACACCTACACCTACACCTACACCTACACCTACACCTACACCTACACCTACACCTACACCTACACCTACACCTACACCTACACCTACACCTACACCTACACCTACACCAACACCAACACCAACACCAACGCCAACGCCAACGCCAACGCCAACGCCAACGCCAACGCCAACGCCAACAACTGTAGCGGATAAATTCACAGGAGAATGGATTCAAGGGAACTCTGCCCTCGGTAACAGTAATTGTGATTTGCCACAAATTTCAATTCATAAAACCAGTGAAAATTCAGTCAGTTCACTGAACGAAGAACTAAAATATGCGGTACACAATAGTTCAAGTAAAACTTGCAGCGGTGAATTTATTTCCAAACGCTATCAATTACTTCATGACATGGTCATGAGTGAAATACAGCCGGCTGCAACACTAAATAACTTTGAATATCATGCCATTAAGTTTCAACCAGTCAGAGGTGGCGCGACGAGCAACCGTGTCTTAACTTTTTTAAATAATAATTCTTTCTGTGTAATTAACGCGACGATTTCAAATCCAAGCTATATCATCATGCAACGAGGTCTAATTACCGACCCACTCAAGGACAGCCGCTGCTATACAAAAAATTCCAATGAATTCTTCACCAATTTAAAACCGAAAACCAAAATCACAACTGCAGATTTTAAGTCTGAGAATTTTATTAATACCACCGACACAGTAAACTTCTTGGCTCAGCTCAATACAATGGGACAAAGCGGTTATAAGTTAATTGGCTATGATTCTAAAACTTTGGACAATGGTAATGTTAATAGCTACATGAAACTTGCCAATGAAAATACGCGTTTCAATCATATTGTGGCAGACCGTACAGCACCCTCTATCGCTGACATATATTTTACATGGCGTAATCAGTTAAATGAAAAAGGTAAATCAGGCTATCAATACCTGCATAGCGTCAGACCAACCAATGCCCTGAATTTCAAAGATTATTTTATTAAGAAGGAAAATGATACCGCGACATATACTTACGACAGCGGCTATGTTTCCCCGCTCGTAGACCCAGTGCAACTGGAAACTATGCTCAATACACTGGGTGCCCAAGGCTGCCGTATTATTCAATTCAAAAGCTATTACACAGGTTTTCGTCCTGAAATTCTTAACGGCAATCAAAACAGTCCTAAAGTTGCAACCTGTATAAATAGCAGCGCACACCATGGCACTTACAGCTATCGCTATAAAACTCACCCAACCGGCAGCAATAGTGTAGAGCGCAGCTTAAAATTACAGGAGTTGATTGATGAGCAAGCTAAAGACGGTTACCGCTTAGTCAGCCGTGCTTTAGATATGAGTTCAACCACCAAAAACGGCATGCTGTTTATGAAAGACAGCGAAAACACTAATGTCGGTGAGTTTAAAGTCTTTAGTGAAACTGTCTTTGCAACGTCGACATTTAACGACGTCTTACTGAAACGTCTTCAGCAGCAAGGTCAATTGGGTTGGATATACACCAGCGGTCAACTGCTGTTTGCAAATAATCCAAAACATCTGCAAACAGAGCTGAGTGACTTTAATCTAATTGATTAAATCACTAGGTTTCTCGAGCTTTTAAAAGTACTTAAGCTTTTCCATGTCCTTGTTGTTTCGACATCAAGGACATTAATTATATTAAGATAGATCAAAAGGGTTTCAACAAACCACTTATTTTAGGCGGCAATTAAAACCCATCTTGGTATCAACGATATTATTTTCATAACCTAAGCTTTGAATAAATTGGTTGCGGTCTGATATTTGTTTTTGATCCGCTTGACTCAATCTTGCTTTATTTTTTTGTGCCAACCCATAGGTTTCATTCACTAAACCCTGATAGATTCCGCAAACTTCCTGACGCTTGGACTTTTTCAATTGACGACCACCATACCATGAACGTTCAAAATCGTCGGCTTTTAGTGTTTTTCCCCATTCCTCAATACGCTGATTTTGTCTTTGCTGCATTTCCAGCATGCCCTGCTGGATTTCAGCCTTAGTAAAAGGCTTGATCACCTCAACCTTCGGTACAACTGGAACATTTTCTGTAGTTGCAGTGACGGTCACTGGTGTCTGTTCTGTTGTGTTCGATACGGTTGGATTAGCCCAACTCATTGATGAAATGAATCCGGTCGCAATCACGACACCAAAAGCTTTTAAATTTATAGATTTCAAGTTTTAAGTACCCGTTTTATTTCTTCACAGTGTTCTTATACACATTTTTATATTGATGCTGAAGTTTTTAAGCCCTTATTTTACAAAACTTCATTGCTGTAAATGGTTCACTGTGCTCACTCCCAATAAAAAACCGCTCGATAGAGCGGCTTTTTGAACAGATCACACTTAGACCAATTCTTTAAAGTCTTGCTGACGCCAAGCTTCATATAAAATCACAGCAGTAGCATTAGACAAGTTTAAACTGCGTGAATTTGGTGCCATCGGCAGGCGAATCCAATGTTCTTTTGGGAACATCATACGGACATCTTCCGGCAAACCACGTGTTTCTGGCCCCATCAACAGTGCCACAGGACGATTTAAATTAGAGGTATGCGGTGTTTCAAAACCTTTGGTGGTTAATGGATAAATGGCATCCATCTCAATACCTTGCGCTTTTAAGCCCGCAAGGCATTCTTCAAAGTTTTCCCATACTTTCATGTGTGCCCATTCATGATAATCCAAACCGGCGCGGCGGAGTTTTTTATCATCCAGCTCAAAACCTAATGGCTTGACCAAATGCAACTGCGCTCCAGTATTGGCACATAAACGAATGATATTCCCTGTATTTGCAGGAATTTCTGGCTCGTATAAAACAACATGGATCACAGTTTTTTTCTCTACTCTTTAGTTAAATAATGGCTTAAAGCTCAGGCTATAGTTACAAAGCTAAAGCATAAGTTTAGATGCTACGACAAGCGTTCGCTTATCCTCTTTGCTTAGCTTGCGCATTGCATATGAACTATACGAGAGCTTGCTTATCCTCTTTGCTCAGGCATAGCCTTCGCCTTGCATTTGGACAATTCAGCAGCCTGCTTATCCTCTTTGCTCAGGCATAGCCTTCGCCTTGCGCTCGGGCAACGCGTTGCGTTGCTTATCCTCGCTCATGCCATTGAAGTTGTTCACGCAGACTCACCACATCACCAATAATGGTCAATGTAGGCGCCTGAATTTGGTATTCACTGACTTTAGATGCAATATCTGCCAATGTCCCGACCACGACTTTTTGTTCAGGAGTCGTCCCTTTAGAAACCAATGCGACAGGCATGTCTGGACGCTGCCCATGCGCAATGAGTTTCTCACAAATTTTTTCTAGACCGACCAAGCCCATATACAGCACGAGCGTTTGATTTTGATAAACCAACTCATTCCAAGGTAGCTCAGGTGAACCTTCTTTCAGATGCCCTGTCAAGAAGCGTACACTTTGCGCATAATCTCGATGCGTTAAAGGAATCCCTGCATAAGCCGAACATCCAGAGGCAGCAGTAATTCCCGGAACAACTTGGAAAGCAACGCCTGCCGCAAAGAGTTCCTGAATTTCTTCACCACCGCGGCCAAAGATGAACGGATCTCCACCTTTTAAGCGACAGACGCGTTTGCCTTCACTTGCGTATTTTACCAGTAAGGCATTGATGCCTTCTTGCGGAACAGCATGATTGGATCTTGCTTTACCTACATAGATTTTTTCGGCATCGCGGCGGCAGAGGTCCATAATTGGCTGAGAAACCAAACGGTCATAGATCACCACATCCGCTTGCTGCAT
Organism: Acinetobacter sp. YH12094; assembly: GCF_013419295.1. NCBI lineage: Bacteria > Pseudomonadati > Pseudomonadota > Gammaproteobacteria > Moraxellales > Moraxellaceae > Acinetobacter > Acinetobacter sp. YH12094. The sequence goes on along the minus strand of NZ_VPAK01000001.1, from coordinate 252,706 downwards.
TAAACGCAGTGCTTTTAAGGTCAACAGTTCAGGATCACCCGGCCCTGCCCCAACCAAATACACCTCACCTTTCGGCTGTTTCCATTCCAATAAGGCCTGTTCAATCAAACGATTGGCTTCAGTCAAATTGTCATTGAATACTTGCTCTTTGAGCGGACTTGCATACAAATCTTCCCAAAAAATACGGCGTTCATCTGGATTGACGATTTTGGCTTTAACAGCTGCGCGCCATTGGCCTGAGAACTCAGCCAGTTTGCCCATGCCATGTGGAATTGAGCTTTCTAACTGGGTGCGGATTTGGCGTGAAAGCACTGGCGATGTGCCATTAGATGCAACAGAGATGACCAGCGGAGAACGGTCAATGATCGCAGGAACCATAAAACGGCAATGCGGCGGATCATCAACACTATTGACCAAGACATTTTCAGCTTCGCAGGCTTCAAATACCGCCTGATTGACTGCTTTGTCATTGGTTGCTGCAATCACTAAACGAAACTGACGCAGCGCAATGGCATTTTCTTGATAAACCGATTCGTGATAAATCGAGTTGAGATATTGACCTTGGGTTTTATTAACCAAGGTCAATAAATCATCTTCAATTTCGGGTGAGCAAACTGTCAGCTGAGCGCCCGCTTTTGCAAGCAGCACAGCCTTTCTATATGCAATTCGACCACCACCAACAATCAGACAAGGTTGCTGCTGCAACTTCAAAGAGATTGGAAAGATATCCACACACGACCTCAATAGTTTAAATCTGATTGTCTTAAGCAATTTTTGTGCACAAATGTATGCACTTTATCGACTATTAATCGATAAATTCAGCACCGCCCATATATGGACGAAGTACTGCTGGAATTTCAATTGAACCGTCTGCACGTTGATAGTTTTCCATCACGGCAAGTAAAGTACGGCCAACTGCCAAACCTGAACCATTCAGCGTGTGTACAAACTCAGTTTTCTTTTGGTCAGTACGGTAACGTGCTTTCATGCGACGTGCTTGGAAGTCACCCATGCATGAGCAAGATGAAATTTCACGGTAGGTATTTTGACTTGGCACCCAAACTTCTAAATCATAAGTTTTGATTGCACCAAAGCCCATGTCTCCGCCACACAGAACGACTTTACGGTATGGTAAGCCTAATGCTTGAAGAATACCTTCGGCATGACCCGTTAATTCTTCCAACGCATCCATCGAAGTTTCAGGTTTTACAATCTGAACCATTTCTACTTTGTCAAATTGGTGTTGACGGATCAAACCACGTGTATCACGGCCATACGAACCTGCTTCACTACGGAAACATGGCGTATGCGCTGCATATTTTAATGGCAAACGTTCTGGATCAATGATTTCATCACGCACGAAGTTGGTTACAGGCACTTCTGCAGTCGGGATCAGGTAGTATTCTTTTTCGCCTTGAAGTTTGAATAAATCCTCTTCAAATTTAGGCAATTGGCCTGTACCACGTAAAGAATCTGCATTAACTAAATAAGGTACATACGCTTCTGTATAGCCATTTTCCAAGGTATGTGTATTTAACATAAATTGGGTAATTGCACGCTGTAAACGCGCCAATGGGCCTTTGAGTACGCTAAAACGAGTACCTGTCAATTTGGTTGCGGTTTCAAATTCTAAACCGCCCATCATTTCACCCAAGTCAGTATGGTCTTTGATCTCAAAATCAAACTGACGTGGTGTACCCCATTTTAAAACTTCAACATTGTCGTTTTCGTCTTTACCTTCTGGCACAGACTCATGAGGTAAATTCGGAATCGATAAAGATTTGGCTTCAAGTTCAGCCTGAAGCTCAGAAAGTGCAACTTCTGCGGCTTTAATTTCATCACCAATAGCAGACATACGTGCCATGATTTCAGATGCATCACCGCCAGCTTTTTTAATTTGACCAACTTGTTTTGCACCAGCATTACGTTCAGCTTGTAACGACTCAGTTTTAGACTGAATTTCCTTACGGCGCGCTTCAAGGTCTGCCCACTCTGCTACGTTAAGTTGAACACCACGTTTTGCTAAGGCTAAGTTTACAGCCTCAATATTATTTCTGAGTAATTTCGGGTCGATCATAGCCAATCTTAAGTAAAGAAAAAAACTGGCTATAGTGTAAGCTCTTAACACTCAAAAATACAGTGACCGAGCTTACAGCTGCCCCTTATTAAACCAATAATCTTGCTTCAAATTGTCTTATTTGGTGTCGTAATTTGGCAAACTTGGTAAATATTCAGGTTTAAATAGTCCTTTAGCCGTAAAATATGGAAGTTTTAGCTCAGGCATGCCCTCTGCATAACTCGCCAATTCATACAGTGGATAAGCAAATACAATCCCGTTCGCCCCATAATAAAAATTATCACTTAACTGTAGTTTTGAACGTTCAATATTATGACTATCTAACCACATATAGTTGGCATCAAAAAGTGCGCTAATCACTTTCGCATCTGCACCTTTGACCAAGACATCTTGTAAAGCCAAACGTTTTTTGGCTTTTAAATCAAAATTGACATATTCAACATGGGACATACCATGAGCCGCATGCGCTGCGTAGGTATAGCTTTCGATTGCAAAAGTTGCGATATGTCCCCACTGACTAATATATCGAACAGAAGTTGTACTTTGACTTAAGCCTGCATCCGTCTTGTCTGATAAATCGATTTTTTGATTCGGCTCAGTTGAAAATGCAATCGGGTCTGCTTTTTTAATCCGATCAGTAAAATATTGATTAATCCAATCAACATTGGTTTCAACTGTTTGAATCCTATATTGGGTACAACCTTCCGCATCGCAAGCTTGAGCTTTTGGTAATTGCATCTCGACAGATTTAGATTGAATAAGTGGAATCGCATCAGCGACGACCGCTGGCTTCTGTTCCGTTGTTTCACCTTCAACAGGTTCATTTCGAGGATGGCAGGCCGTTAATGACCCGATTAAAACCACAGCTGAAACAGCCCAAGCTATATTATTCATATGATTTTTTTTCATCCCAAAATTCCCTATAGCAACAGTCAAAACCACAAGTCACTTCATTTAAGCAAACTGTGAATATCAGCATACTACTAAATTTCTCTTATATTCAGCTTGCTGGCTTTACATTTCTCCATAAAAAAAGCAGACCGATGTCTGCTTTTTTTCGATTATGAGAATTATTGATCAATAATGTCCGTACCTTTTGGAGGTACAAAATTAAAGGTTGACGCTGGAATAGACGCATTCACCTTCACATTATTGAAACGTACATGGGTTGTTTGACCTAATGAGTCTTGGAGAATCATTAAAGTCGGCGCATTTTTCGCACCAAAACTAATGGTTAAGCTTTGAAACACACCATCATCACTTTTTGGATATAAAGTGTAATAAGTTTTGGTCTTATTCGGCTGTGTAATACGATAAGACTTCATGATTTGAGCCGTATTACCTGACAATAATAATGCAGGTGTATTCGCAACTTGGTCATCTAAGCTTTGGCGTACCGCTTGTTGTAGGTCTGGGTCATAAATCCAAACTGTTTTACCTGTAGTCACAATGGTTTGCTTAGATGGGCTGGTTGTTTCCCAATAGAATTTACCCGGACGCTGAACTTTCATGACCCCAGTAAAAGTTTGGTTCATATGCTGCGCACTTAAACCTTTCTTTTGAGTAGCTTTCGGGTTGGTCACTTTTGTAGTTTGCTGAAAGTTAGCTGTAAAACTTTTAATACCCGATAATTGTTTCACCAAATTGGCAGTTGCCTGCTGCTCCGACGCTGCAACTGGTGCCGCGAATACTGTCGTACTCATAACCGGTGCCAGTGTCGCTGCACCTAATGCCATAGCACAGATGGTTTTACGAAGCATTTTCATAGATTCACCTTTTATATTTGCATCAACGCAATTTGTTAGATGGCTCCATCTTAAACCACTTTCATTGACTAAATTTAGAGAAAAAAAGAAGTTTTGTATGGTTATTAATGCAAATTGCTGTTTTTTATTCATCATGATGGAGAAATATAAAATAAAAAGGCACTTGATTTGATTCAAATGCCTTTCAAATAATTAAACAACGATTTAGCAATTTTAATAATCCAATATTGAGTTATTTCCATTGCCAACCGATCGATGCACCAGCGCCAAAGTCGCCTTCAGAGTTCCCTATTGCAGCCAATTTATACACATATTTATTGCTCTCAGTTACTCCACTAAAACCTACTGCATAGCCTTGTGAACCTTCCCAAGTCCCCATACCTACACTGAACATGTTATATCCAGCATCTGTGGGTTGAGGTAAGGAGGCGATTGCAATACTTGAAGCAACAGCACCGTAAACATTATCTTTAAATTTATTGAAATTATGGTTCAATTCATTCACACGTTGATTGGTATAACTATTGGCTTGGTTGAGTACATTTGCCCCATGCTGATCTGTATATGCTTTTGAACTATTTAACACTTCTAGATCTGCTTGACGCATTTGTTTCACGTTTACCGCATCGGTGTCTGCCGTACCAGCTGCCACATGGATAATTTGCCGCTCTGCACCAGCCGGGCCAACGGAAACCGTATTATTGCGGTCAGAGCTTGAACCATTGCCAAGTACAACAGCATTATTTGCAGAGGTGTTGATATTGTTACCAACCACATAGGTATTATTACCTGTGACTGTGTTATTTGAACCTACAGCACCAGATCCATCACCACTGACTGTATTGTTTACACCGAGGGCAATAGACTGATTACCATCAGCTTTATTACCTGCACCGATTGCAATCGCATCTTGTCCATTCGCAGTTGGTTTAGGTGCTGTATTGGCAACGTTTGATTGAATTTTAATGTACGGATCTGTTTCTTTTAAGCTCAACAACCATTCAACTTCAGTACCGACAAATCCATTTTTTATCGCAAGTTCATACGCACTGAAACCATTTTCACCAGTTAGTCCTTGTGCGCCAACTGCACCACGTAGACTTTCTAACCATTGGTCTTCATTGCCTTCATAACCATTGCTCACCGCAACTTGATAAGCACTTGCACCATCTAGACCATTGCTGCCATTCAGACCGTTGAACCCATCCTTACCATCGATGCCGTCTCGGCCATTGAGTCCATCTTTACCAATAGCGCCTGTTGCTCCTGTATCGCCTTTGTCACCTTTAGCTCCGGTTGCACCTGTTGCTCCTGTATCGCCTTTTTCACCAGCAGGACCTTGAGGTCCCATTGGCCCTTCTGGGCAAGGAATTCCACTATTGCAACGATTACAAGTATGCTCAGGATATGACGAGCCACTCCCACCAGCCCATGCAATTGAACCTAAGAAAATAAAATACTCACAGCTAGTAATTTTGGTACAGCTTTAATAGCGATTGAAGTTATTTCACCAAGTCCTAGTGTCTTTTCAAATGCAATTTGTTGGCTTTTATCAGGACAATTCCTTTTCTGATAGTCAGCACCGATAAAAACTGTATTCAATATTTTATTCATGTCCTTATCCTTTTTTTGTATTTGTACTCCTCTATTACGCTCTTTATTTTTTTGTGATTTAAATCACTATTTATGGTGAATTTATTGATTTGTACATCATTTGTAACAATCTAAAAAATACCTCACATTTTATTCAGACAAAAAAAAACCCGCAAAAATGCGGGTTTTTTTCTATTCAAGCTTACGCTTCAACAGATACGTAGCGACGACCGAATTGGCCTTTCACTTCGAATTTTACAACGCCGTCAGCAGTTGCAAATAAAGTATGGTCACGGCCCATACCTACATTTACACCAGCGTGGAATTCAGTACCACGTTGACGAACGATGATGTTACCAGCAGTCACAGATTGACCGCCGTAGATTTTAACACCCAACATTTTTGGGTTCGAGTCACGACCGTTTTTAGTCGAACCACCGGCTTTTTTAGTTGCCATGTCTACTTACTCCTCGTAATTAGCCTGAAATAGCTGTAATTTTCAACTCAGTGAACCATTGACGGTGACCTTGTTGTTTACGATAGTGTTTACGACGACGCATTTTGATGATGCGGATTTTGTCGTGACGACCATGGCTAACTACTTCAGCAGTTACTTTAGCGCCAGCTACTACTGGTGCACCAATTTGAATGCTGTCACCGTTAACAAGCATCAACACGTCATCAAAAGTAACAGTTGAGCCAGTTTCAGCTTTCAATAATTCTACTTTAAGGGTTTCACCCTCAACTACACGGTGTTGTTTACCACCGCTTTGGATTACTGCGTACATTTAAGTACTCCAAACATGCCCGTGTTGTCGTGCCGGTAAAGGGATATACCGATCTTAAAACGATCGTCACTGGGGTTTCGCAAAGGCAAAGATTTTAAGGGATAACCCGAAAAACAACAAGTCATTTCCGTAAAATATTAGATGAGTATGCGTTTATTATATAAACAGTGTCATTAAAACCATTAAAATGAGTGCTCTATTTCACTTACCATGCTTTTGGCAAGGTTTGACATAGATTTTTAGCAACAATTCGCTAATATACACTGGACTGACATCAACAACATGCTGTTCAAACAACATGCTAAAGATAAAAGTCTGTTAAAAAATAAGTACAATACTTCCGCTTGATGAAAAAAATCACTTAAGATTAAGTCAATTGAGTAAGTTCTTATCTGTTATTCATATAACAAATTGCTACACTACGTCTGTAATTCAAAAATTATTGAGGTTTCTCTTCATATGACCATCGACTTTAAGCAAGATATTCTCGCGCCTGTTGCTACTGACTTTGCTGCGATGGACAAATTTATTAATGAAGGGATCACGTCTAAAGTTGCCTTGGTCATGGCAGTCAGTAAACATGTAGTTGAAGCAGGCGGTAAACGCATGCGTCCCATTATGTGCTTACTTGCAGCAAAGGCATGTGGCGCAGAAGATTTAGAAAAACACCGTAAACTTGCAGCAATTATTGAAATGCTACATACCGCAACCTTGGTACATGACGACGTAGTCGATGAATCGGGTTTACGCCGTGGTCGCCCAACCGCAAATGCGACATGGAATAATCAAACTGCCGTACTAGTGGGGGATTTTCTAATTTCACGAGCTTTTGATTTATTGGTGGATCTAGACAGCAAAGTATTACTCAAAGACTTTTCAACGGGTACCTGTGAAATTGCTGAAGGTGAAGTTTTACAACTTCAATCACAGCACCAACCCGAAACTATTGAACAAACCTATTTAGATATTATTCACGGTAAAACTTCGCGTTTATTTGAGCTCGCTACCGAAGGTGCAGCGATTCTGACTGGTACACCAGAGTACCGTGAACCGCTTAGAAAATTTGCGGGACACTTTGGAAATGCCTTTCAAATTATTGACGATATTTTAGATTACACCTCAGATGCTGAAACATTAGGTAAAAATATTGGCGATGATTTGATGGAAGGTAAACCAACTTTACCTTTAATCTCTGCCTTAAAGAATACCACTGGCGAAGAACATGACATTATTCGCCGCAGTATTGCCACAGGTGGTACGGCAGATTTAGAGCGTGTTATTCAGATTGTACAAAGCTCTGGGGCACTTGATTATTGTAGCCAACGAGCGACTGAAGAAACTGAGGCAGCACTAGCCGCTTTAGCAGCGCTACCAGATACTGAATATCGTCAAGCTTTAATCAACCTCGCAAACTTGGCATTACACCGAATTCAATAATTAACAATATTCATCGTAATTCCCCTTGCCTATGCATATAAAACTCAATGATATCTTTTTGACCATGCAGCAACAGCTCGATACCCCTCGGGCTGTGCTGGATGAAAACTTGCTGATCGAATTGGTCAACCGAATTCGACCAGAAGATACAAAAAATACCGACGAAATTAAGAAAAAATTTCAGGCTTTCATCCAAGCTTTACTCATCACGCCAGATGCAGCCTCTACCCTGCAAAGTTTTGTCCTAAAACTCATTAGCCGATATAAACAAACCAGTTTATATGCGGACACGGGTATTTTGTCTCTCGATGGTTTCTGGGGACAACTGTTCCAACGGCTTGGCGCACATTTTCTTCCTCTGATCAATGACGAAACTCAATTACAAGATTTAGTCCGTCGAGTTTTTTATCGTCATAGCGACAAATATTGGCTGGACAGTATTGATGATCAGCAATGGATGCAGCTCTTTCGATTGTTTAACCAAGGTCATAGCAATCAGGAAGAAAAAAAGAAAATTCGCCGTGAGTTAATTAAAGCTATTACCGTTTTGTCCTATCGGGTAAGTGGTATTGGCTTATATCCTGAATTTATTAATGCACAGCCTGAACTGACCGAATATGAATCACCTTTTTTGGTGCAAAACCGTGAAATAAATGATTTTATTCAGCAGTATAAAAAGCTCCATCAAAGTGCTGAAGAAATGAGTGCTGTGCGACCGCCAGATGCTTCTCAAGCGTTGGTAATGCTGGAACAATGTCGTGATGTGGTGCTGAAGATTCGGCGTGCGACCAAACGAATTGGTGTAAGTGTCAGCCTGACTTACTTATTGTCGCTTTTAGAACAGTGTTTAGATCGCTTAGAAATCTTACTCAACCTGATTGTTGAAGAAGATGATGTCCGCTATGTGTCTATGGGTAGTTTACTCAGTGATGTGACGTCAGCGATTTATAGCGAGCGCAGTGTGCGCGATTTGCTCGCCACCAATAGTGAATTGGTTGCCCTACAAGTCACCGAAAACGCAAGTAAAACCGGCGAACACTATGTAAGTACGGACAAACAAGGCTTTATGAGCATGTACCGATCTGCGGCAGGTGCCGGTGTGATCATTGCCTGTATGGCAACTTTAAAAGTACTGATGGCCCGTGTCAGCATGGCACCGCTCATGCAAGCCATTTCATATAGTCTGAACTACTCTTTCGGCTTTATGCTGATTCATGTCTTACATTTTACTGTTGCCACTAAACAGCCTGCGATGACTGCTGCTGCCCTTGCCTCGACGGTTCAGCATCGTAAAGGCTCGAAAATGGCGCAAATTGCCGAGCTTGCCGCGCTGATTATTAACATCATTCGAACCCAGTTTATTGCAATCTTAGGCAACATCAGTATTGCGATTCCTGTTGCAGCATTGATCGCATTAAGTTGGGACATGGCTTTACATGAGCCATTAATGAATCATGCAAAAGCAGCTAAAACCTTACACGACCTCAATCCATTTACCTCATTGGCTGTGCCACATGCTGCGATTGCTGGGGTATGTTTGTTTTTATCAGGTTTGCTTGCTGGATACTTTGACAACATGGCGATCTATCGCAAAGTTGGACCACGGATTCAAGCACATCCAAAGTTAAAACGCATCATGGGTCAAGAGAGACTGGATAAGCTTGCCGCTTACATTGAGCGAAACTTAGGTGCTTTAGCAGGTAACTTCTTATTCGGGATCATGCTGGGCAGTATGGGAACGATTGGATTTATTTTTGGTTTACCTTTAGATATTCGCCATATCGCCTTCGCCTCGGCCAACTTCATTCAAGGCCTCATCAATATTAATGGTTCACCAGACATTGGCTTAATCATTGTGTCATTCTTAGGGGTTATTCTGATCGGTCTGACTAACTTATTCGTCAGTTTCACGTTAACCATTATTGTGGCACTACGGGCACGTCGCGTAAGATTTGAACAATGGAAACCACTGGCTAAACTGGTGATGACTCATTTTCTAACGCGACCAAGTGATTTTTTCTGGCCACCGAAAACCCCACTTGAAGTTGAAGATGGCACACAAGCCAGTAAGAACAATCATTAGCAGATTTGTGTTTTATTTTAGTAAGATGTAAATGAACACAAAAAATAAAATCAGTATGATTTACACATACTTGAAATAAAGTGTACTGATGAGTACACTTTAGTCCATTAATTAACCGAGCTCAAACCGGTTAAAATGACAAGGAATAAAATATGCCACGAACGCTACTGTTTGTTGGTTTTTTTGCATTAATTATCAGTGTGTTGTCGCTTTATTCTAGCTATTTAAATCTATTAGATTTAAGTATCGTGGAATGGATGAGTCAGCACCGTATTGCTGTTTTTAATCAAATTGCCATCGGACTTTCGGCGCTAGGCGGCATGCCTTTTGTATTATTTTTCACCACACTATGGTGTTTACACTTTGCGTGGTATAAAAAATACACAGAGATTGTTTTTATCAGTATAGGGATCTTTGGAAGTATCGGCCTTGCATGGTTGCTTAAATTTACGTTCACCAGACCGCGTCCCCCAGAAATGTACCATCTTGTAGCGTCTTACGGGAGTTCATTCCCAAGTGCACACAGTTGTTATGCTGCATCGCTTGCGTGTCTTATGATCTTGATTTACCGACAACATGCTCAACATCGCTTGATCACCATTTTGGCATTGTTATGGATACTGTGTATGGGTGTTTCGCGAGTATATGTTGGGGTTCATTTTCCGACAGATGTCTTATCCGGTTGGAGCATAAGTTTTATTTGGATCGCGCTACTTTATTTGAGTTACATCAAAATCAGTAAAGCGTAAACAAATGAATAGTTTAGATAAATATCTAATTGAGGTGGAACAATGATGTCTGCAAAGCTTTGGGCTCCTGCCCTGACTGCTTGCGCATTGGCAACAAGTATTGCACTTGTTGGTTGTAGCAAAGATCCTAAAGATGCACAGCAAGCTGCTGCTGCACAGCAAATGCCACCAACTGAAGTCGGTGTCATTGTTGCCCAACCGCAAAGCGTTGAACAATCTGTTGAACTTTCCGGCCGTACATCTGCCTATGAAATTTCAGAAGTACGTCCACAAACCAGTGGTGTAGTACTGAAACGTCTATTTGCAGAAGGCAGTTATGTTCGCGAAGGACAAGCCTTGTACGAGATCGACTCGCGTACAAACCGTGCTTCAGCTGACAGTGCTCGTGCTGCTTTAAGACGTCAACAAGCAAATTTAGGCGTGTTACGTGTTAAAGAAGGTCGCTACCGTCAGCTTGTGGGATCAAATGCGATTTCTAAACAAGAATATGACGATATTGTTGCGCAAGTAAAACTGGCTGAAGCAGACGTTGCTGCATCTCAGGCAGAACTTAAAAATGCAGAAATTAACTTAGGTTACTCAACTGTACGTGCGCCAATTTCAGGTCAAACCAACCGTTCTACAGTCACAGCGGGTGCATTAGTTACTGCATCTCAGGCTGATCCATTAGTCACAATTCAACGTCTTGATCCAATGTACGTTGACATTAACCAATCAAGTGCTGAACTTCTTCGCTTACGTCAACAATTAAGCCAAGGCAACTTGGACAGCAGTAATAACACCAAAGTGAAATTACGTCTTGAAGATGGTAGCGAATACCCAATTGAAGGTCGTCTTGCATTTTCTGATGCGAGTGTAAACCCAGATACAGGTACGGTTACACTTCGTGCTGTTTTTTCTAACCCGAATCATTTATTACTTCCGGGTATGTTTGCCAATGCTCGCATCGTTCAAGGTGTGATTCCAAATGCTTACCTGATTCCACAAGCTGCCATTACGCGTACTCCTACAGGTCAAGCAATGGCAATGATTGTGAATGCAAAAGGTGCTGTTGAATCTCGCCCTGTAACCACTGTTGGTACACAAGGTTCGAATTGGATCGTGACTCAAGGCTTGAATACTGGCGATAAAGTAATTGTTGACGGTATTGCGAAAGTTAAGCCAGAGCAACAAGTTGTAGCCAAACCGTATCAACCTCAGGCTGCTGCACCTCAAGGTGCTCAACAACCTGCTGCAGCAAAGCCAGACGCTAAAGCCGCAGAACAAGCAGCGCCTAAAACTGAACAAAAAGCTACTTCAAACGCATAAGGAGTAGACTGAATGGCTCAATTCTTTATTCATCGCCCCATTTTTGCATGGGTGATTGCATTGGTGATTATGTTGGCGGGTGTACTCACGCTATCAAATATGCCAATTGCACAGTATCCGACCATTGCGCCGCCAACGGTTTCAATCTCTGCGACTTACCCTGGTGCATCTGCAGAAACAGTTGAAAACACCGTAACCCAAATCATTGAACAACAAATGAATGGTTTGGATGGCTTACGTTATATTTCGTCAAACAGTGCGGGTAACGGTCAGGCATCTATTACATTGAACTTTGAACAAGGGATCGATCCAGACATCGCCCAAGTTCAAGTCCAAAACAAACTCCAGTCTGCGACAGCGCTATTACCTGAAGATGTACAGCGTCAAGGTGTAAAAGTCACCAAATCTGGCGCAAGCTTCCTACAAGTTGTAGCATTCCACTCACCGTCGGGCAAGTTGACTGCGGACGACATTAAGGACTATGTAAACTCGAATATTTCTGAACCTCTCAGCCGTGTGGCAGGTGTAGGTGAAGTCCAAGTATTTGGTGGTTCTTATGCGATGCGTATTTGGCTAGATCCAGCCAAAATGGCAAACCTGAAAGTTACACCGAGTGATGTGGCTGCGGCTATCCGTACACAGAATGCTCAGGTTGCTGTTGGTCAGTTAGGCGGTGCGCCTGCAACTGAAGGTCAAGTACTGAACGCGACAGTTACAGCACAAAGTTTGTTGCAAACACCAGAGCAGTTTAAAAACATTTTCCTGCGTAACAGTAGTGATGGTGCTCAGGTACGTTTAGGTGATGTTGCACGTGTTGAATTAGGTGCTGACAACTATCAGTTCGACTCTAAGTTCAACAACAAACCTGCTGGTGGTGTAGCGATCAAACTAGCAACTGGTGCAAACGCATTAGACACAGCCGAAGCTGTTGAAGCACGTTTAAAAGAACTACGTCCAAACTACCCTGAAGGTTTAGAAGACACGCTTGCATTTGATACGACTCCATTCATTAAGTTATCGATTGAAAGTGTTGTACATACCCTTGTAGAAGCCGTGATTCTTGTATTCTTTGTGATGTTCTTATTCTTACAGAACTGGCGCGCAACGATTATTCCGACATTGGCTGTACCTGTAGTGGTATTGGGTACTTTTGCTGTCATTAACATGTTTGGTTTCTCGATCAACACACTCACCATGTTCGCGATGGTACTGGCGATTGGTCTCCTCGTGGATGATGCTATTGTTGTCGTAGAGAACGTTGAACGTGTTATGGTTGAAGATCATCTTGACCCAGTGACTGCAACTGAAATCTCAATGAAACAGATCTCGGGTGCCTTAATCGGTATTACCTCTGTGTTAACCGCTGTATTCGTGCCGATGGCATTTTTCGGTGGTACGACAGGTGTAATTTATCGTCAGTTCTCAATCACGCTGGTAACAGCAATGATTCTGTCATTGATTGTGGCATTGACCTTTACCCCTGCCCTATGCGCGACCATGTTGAAACAACATGATCCAAACAAACCTGAAAGCAACAATATCTTTGCCCGTTTCTTCCGTTGGTTTAACAGCTCTTTTGATAAAGTTGCGCATAAATACCAAGGCGGCGTGAACTTCATGACACACCACAAGATTTTCTCTGGTGTGATTTATGCAGTTGTAATCGGCTTGTTGGTACTTTTATTCCAAAAATTGCCTTCATCATTCTTACCTGATGAAGACCAAGGTGTCGTGATGACACTGGTGCAGTTACCACCGAATGCCTCACTTGAGCGTACGGACAAAACTGTCACTGCAATGACCAATTACTTCCTGAAAAACGAAGAAAAATATGTCGAATCTGTATTCAGTGTTGCCGGCTTCTCGTTCACAGGTGTGGGTCAAAACGCAGGTCTTGCTTTCGTCAAGTTAAAAGATTGGGAAGACCGTACATCACCTGAATCTCAAGTGGGTGCGATTATTCAACGTGGTATGGCATTGAACATGATCGTGAAGGATGCTTCATACATCATGCCAATCCAATTACCAGCAATGCCTGAATTGGGTGTAACTGCCGGCTTCAACTTGCAGTTAAAAGCTTCTGCAGGTCAAACCCATCAACAACTTATCGATGCCCGTAATATGGTGCTAGGTATGGCTGCTCAAGATAAACGCCTCATGGGTGTTCGTCCTAATGGTCAAGAAGATACGCCACAGTACAAAATCACGATTGACCAAGCTCAAGCCGGTGCTATGGGTGTCAGCATCTCTGAAATCAATACCACAATGGGTATGGCATGGGGTGGTTCTTACATCAACGACTTCGTTGACCGTGGTCGTGTGAAGAAAGTCTATGTACAAGGTGAAGCTGCGGCACGTATGATGCCTGAAGACCTGAGCCAGTGGTATGTCCGTAACAACCAAGGCACAATGGTTCCATTCTCGACCTTCGCTACTGGTGAATGGACTTATGGTTCACCGCGTCTTGAACGTTATAACGGTATCGCATCTGTGAACATTCAAGGTTCACCGGGTGTGGGTGTAAGTTCGGGCGACGCGATGAAAGCGATGGAAGAAATTGTACAAAAACTTCCTTCGATGGGCGTTCAAGGCTTTGACTATGAATGGACTGGTTTATCTCTAGAAGAACGTGAGTCTGGCGCACAAGCACCATTCCTATACGCACTTTCATTGTTAATCGTCTTCCTATGTCTTGCTGCCTTGTATGAAAGCTGGTCTATTCCGTTCTCAGTATTACTGGTTGTACCATTAGGTGTATTGGGTGCGTTATTACTGACTTTCCTTGGAATGGTGTTCTTCAAAAATCCAAACTTGGCGAATAACATTTACTTCCAGGTGGCTATTATTGCCGTTATTGGTTTGTCTGCGAAGAATGCGATCTTGATCGTAGAATTCGCCAAAGAACTTCAAGAAAAAGGTGAAGATCTGTTTGACGCAACATTGCATGCCGCTAAAATGCGTCTACGTCCAATTATCATGACCACTTTAGCCTTTGGTTTTGGTGTACTTCCGCTTGCCCTTTCTTCGGGTGCAGGTGCAGGTAGTCAGCACTCCGTAGGTTATGGTGTATTGGGTGGCGTAATCAGTTCTACCCTACTTGGTATCTTCTTTATTCCTGTGTTCTATGTATGGATCCGAAGTATCTTTAAGTACAAACCAAAACAACAAAATAATCAGGAGCATTTATCGTGATGCAAAATGTATGGTCTATTGCAGGTCGTAGCATTGCGGTTTCTTCACTTGCGCTTGCTTTGGCTGCCTGCCAAAGCATGCGTGGTCCAGAGCCGGTTGTTCAGACCAATATCCCCGAAAGCTACACAGCAAGTGCTTCAGGTACTTCTGTTGCTGAACAAGGATATAAAGATTTCTTTGCTGACCAACGTCTGGTACAAGTTCTTGACTTAGCTTTAGCCAATAACCGTGACCTACGTACGGCTGCTTTAAATATTGAACGTGCACAGCAACAGTATCAAATCACTGCCAATGGTCAATTACCAACCATTGGTGCAAGTGGTAGTGTACTTCGTCAAGACACGTTGAATACACAAAAGCCTATCACCTCTTACAATGTCGGTTTAGGTGTCACTGCCTATGAACTTGATTTTTGGGGTCGTGTACGTAGCTTAAAAGACAATGCTTTAGACAGTTACCTTGCAACTGCAAGTGCCCGTGATGCGACACAAATTGCGTTGATCGGTCAAGTGGCTCAAGCATGGTTAAACTATGCATACGCTAACTCAAACTTGAAGCTTGCGGATCAAACCTTAAAGGCTCAGCTTGAATCTTACAACCTCAACAAAAAGCGTTTTGATGTCGGTATTGACAGTGAAGTTCCTGTTCGTCAGGCTCAAATTTCTGTAGAAACTGCACGTAATGATGTTGCGAATTACAAGACTCAAATTGCTCAAGCGCAAAACTTATTGAACCTATTAGTGGGTCAACAAGTGCCTGCGAACTTGCTGCCAAATCAACGTGTCAGTCGAATTACTTCGACCAATACCATTGGTTCAGGTATTCCAAGTGACTTGTTGAACAACCGTCCAGATGTACGTGCAGCTGAATATAAACTGTCTGCTGCTGGTGCGAACATTGGTGCAGCTAAAGCACGTCTGTTCCCTACGATTAGTCTGACAGGTTCAGCGGGTTATGCTTCAACGGACTTAGGTGATCTATTTAAATCAGGCAACTTTGTATGGTCTGCTGGCCCTAGCCTAGATATTCCAATTTTCGACTGGGGTACACGTCAGGCAAATATTAAAGTTTCTGAAACTGACCAGAAAATTGCATTGTCTGATTATGAAAAATCAGTTCAGTCAGCTTTCCGTGAAGTGAATGATGCGCTTGCAGTTCGCCAAAACATTGGTGACCGTATTGCAGCACAGCGCCGTTTAGTTGATGCAACCAACACAACGTACAAACTATCAAATGCTCGCTTCCGTGCTGGTATTGATAGCTACTTAACTGTACTGGATGCGCAGCGTGCATCTTATGCAGCTGAGCAAGGTTTGTTGTTGCTTGAACAAGCAAATCTCAACAATCAAGTTGAATTGTATAAAACACTTGGTGGTGGTATCAAAGCCAACACTTCTGATGCTGTGCAATACCAACCTTCTACTGCTGAGCGTAAAGCTGCATCAAAACAATAATTTGATTTAGCCTAGCCAGTAATATTTGAAAAGCTCACTTCGGTGGGCTTTTTCATTTTTAGATCGAAGCTTTAAAATAAAAATGAATTTATTGCTTTTTGCTAAAGAGTTTTCTATCTTCAATTCACCTTTTTATATTGATAACTAAAAATGCTTTTAAGTAATCTTGAATCTGTTCCGGGTCATACCATTACACAACAACTTGATGTCGTTTATGGCAGTACTGTCCGCAGTAAACATGTTGGTCGTGACTTTATGGCTGGCCTAAAAAATATCGTGGGTGGTGAACTCAAAGGTTATACAGAACTACTCGAAGAATCTCGTCAAGAAGCCATGAGCCGTATGATTGATAAAGCACGTGCCTTAGGCGCGAATGCGGTCGTCGGCATCCGTTTTTCAACCTCAAATATTGCTCAAGGCGCCTCTGAATTATTTGTGTATGGCACCGCTGTTCGCGTAGAAGCCAACTCAGCAAAACTCCCAGACCCATTTCCAACTCAGGACTAAGTCATGGATGCCTTTATTTTTAAAGTCCTGATCTTTGTGGTGCTCTTTTGTATTGGTTGGGGCTTCGGTCGCCATATCGAACAAAAACATCTCAAAGAACTCGAAGCTCAAGAAAAGCGATTGGCACATATTCGCATAGACAACAACCGCTTTAAAACTACTGAACATTTCGGACAACTGATTTCGAGTAATGTAGTGATTTCACATGATTATTTTAAATATGTGATTGCCAATATTCAGAACTTCTTTGGCGGACGTTTAACCAGTTATGAAAGCATCGTCGATCGGGCACGTCGTGAAGCCGTGGTGCGTTTAAAGCAAGAAGCTGAAAAGATGGGCGCAACGCAAATTATGGGCCTGCGTTTAAGCACCACTGAGTTGGGTATGCAAGGCGGCATGGTCGAAGTCTTTGCGTATGGGACAGCAATTCAAAAGAGAGACATCTGATCTCTCTACTTCTCCCCAATTCATTTTTACTATTTAATTTACTTTACACAATGTGTTTTCAAACTCTTCATAACTCACATTTTCATTGCGACAAACTTTAAAACAAACTTCATTAAATTTCTTTTCATCAATATTTGGATCATGATAACTAAATGCAACATCTCCAGCATAAGCACGTGCCAGATCTTGCACCACAATGTCAGCTTTACATCCATATAAAGTTGGACATGCCTCTAATGTTCCTTCGTAATACTCTTTACACTGAGTCGGTTCGACATCCACCTTATTGGGTTTTTGCATCGACACATTTAAACCATTTTCATTCATTAAAAGAAAATATTGAAGTTTTCTAAATGGTTTTAAGTCAATCTCGAGTCCCGAATGATTGATACGAGCCAATTGATCTTTGTAAGAATTATGATCATCTGAGATTAACTCTGCATTACCAGCTTTGTCGATTTTGATAAAGCTATAGTTGACAGGCATATATGCGCCACTCCCCTTATGTGCAATCACTTCGATCAAATGATCTTTCGCAATAAATGCTCCCGTAAATACAGTCGATTCAACACTGGTCAGCAACTTACCTTTCACTAAAACACAATATCCAAAACATTGATCTTTAAATCTAGCCTGATCGCCTTTAAAATCATCAACAGGATGAAATTCAGCTCGCCATTTAAAATCACCAATTTTATTCGAGCTATAAGGTAATTTATCAACATCTGAATCTTGAGGATTTTGACTGTAATACTCAGACTTCAATAATCCTTTTTCATCAAACAGTGCTTCGATCGGTAACCACCCCTCATTTGGTCCTCGCATAACAACTTCTGCACTCGCCGCTTCAACTTTAGGCTCAATCTCAACAGATTCAGTAACGAGTTCTGATACAGTTCCTATTTCTTTTTCAGGCTTTTCGAGCGTTGAGTTGTGCTCAATTTTTTGAGTTTTCTGTTTAAAATAAAAATATGCCACTGTACCGATTGCACCAATGATTGCGCACAAAATGATGGCTATTCCCCATTTGTTAAAATTATTCTTTTTCATTTCTTATAATCTCGTTACTCATTAAAAAAGTCACTGTTAAGAGTGACTTTTAAACAATTTAAACTTGTTAAAACTTACTTCACTTTGGTTTTACGAATCATTTTATACAACGTTGTTGGTGATAAACGTGACACCCAAACACCGAGCTTTTCTTTAGAACCACCCACCACGATGTATTCTTCCCCACGTTGCAAAGATTGCACTACTGTTTCGGCAAACTCATTGGCTTCTAGACCATTTTCAATGGCTTCATCCTGATGCCCTTGTGGCTTGCCAGCACCATTGAGTGCATTAAATGAAACATTGGTTTTGACAAATCCGGGGAATATCACCGATACGCCCACCCCTTGATCCGCAACTTCCGCACGTAGACTGTTCGCCCACATATGAATGGCAGCTTTTGCAGCAGAATAGGTCGCGCGGTATTGTGTCCCTAATAAGCCTGCAACACTTGAAACAAAAGCAATTCGACCAGACTTTTGTGCTAAAAATGTCGGTAAAACGGTTTTGGTTAAATAGACTTGCGAAAAATAATCTACTTCCATGATGGCACGTTCAGTTTGCATAGTCGTATCCGTGATCAATGCACGCTGACTCAATCCCGCATTATTGATTAGCCAATCAATTCGGCCTTTATGCGCAAGGACTTGTTCATAAGCATGGCGAACTTGTTCTTCATTGGTAATGTCTGCACACACTGAAAGATGTTGATCTGGATGTAATAATGAAACACGGACTTTTTCCAACTCTTCAAAACGACGTGCGGTCAAAATGACCTGCGCCCCTTGCAAAGCACATTCTTTTGCTAAAGCTTCACCCAAACCTGACGATGCCCCAGTAATCCATACCACTTTTCCATTTAAATCATCACGTTTTGCCATTTTGACATCCTTTTAAATAACTAATTTATTCATTTATATGTATTTTATGCTTTATGTAGTACAGGCTCATTGCTCAAAAACATCATAAAATGGTCAAAGTACTGACTCATCGATTGTGCATCATAAATTTTGCCGAGTTTATCAAAACGTTTATAACCGAGTTGCGTGGTGAGATTGATGACACCGGTTAAAGTTTTATCCACCACCATGTTAAATTTCAGCATTTTTTTCGGTTCTCGCACCAAATGCGTCACCCCGGCATCGACCACTTGTGTAAATGCCTTCAATGCGAGTGGGACATATTGATTCTGCCCTTCTTTCATTTGACTGACATAGGCAAGCAAGTCGGTGGCTAAAGAGGCATCGATCGGATAATGCATATAATGCTGACCATCTTCGCTGTAAAAACGTCCATATAAATAATTTACCATCGGTACAAGGCGGTCATTGCCAAAAAAAGACACCGACCACGGCATATATTTACGGGTTGTTTCACGTATTTGCTGAATAATTTTTTCGGATTCATTGTCTCCAGACTTATTCATACGCGCCATTTGGCCAAAAACTTGATCTAAAATTTCACATGCAATATCCGCTAAATTATCCCCTAAGGCTTTGGACTGACTTTCTGTTTCACCTGCATTGAGTTTTTGATGAATCGTCTCAAAACGTTGATATGTCGTAGGTTGAATCTTTAAAGAAATAGAATAAGTCATTTGATATTGCTCCTTTTATCTTAGTTTTGGGATCAATGGATACTTCTTATCTTAGGTCCTATCATACGGACTCTTTTATTTACTGCCAAATCCTAAAAGTTAACATTCGCCCAACATCCCTAATTCACCATTTTTTTTGCTACAATAGATCTAATTTTTTATCCACTTTTGATCTGTTTAGACTATGACTGATTCAGCGCAAAATATTGCTACGACCTACGATCCGACCGAGATCGAAAAAAAATGGTACAAGACTTGGGAAGAGAGAGGCTACTTCAAGCCATCTCAAAAAGGTGATTCATTCTGTATTATGATTCCGCCACCAAACGTCACTGGTAGCTTGCATATGGGTCATGGTTTCAACAATGCCATTATGGATGCGTTGACTCGTTATAACCGCATGTCTGGCAAAAATACCCTTTGGCAGCCGGGTACCGACCATGCAGGTATCGCAACGCAAATGGTTGTTGAACGTCAATTGGGTGCTGAAGGCATCAGCCGCCACGACCTTGGCCGTGAAAAGTTCATCGAAAAAGTGTGGGAATGGAAAGAACAATCTGGCGGGAACATTACCCGTCAAATTCGTCGTCTAGGCTCATCTGTAGACTGGTCACGTGAACGCTTCACCATGGATGAAGGTTTATCAAATGCCGTTAAAGAAGTGTTTGTTAAGCTACATGAAGAAGGCTTAATTTACCGTGGTAAACGCCTTGTGAACTGGGACCCTAAACTACAAACTGCCCTTTCTGACTTGGAAGTTGAGTCTGATAAAGAAGAAGCAGGTTCACTGTGGCACTTCAAATACTTCTTTGAAGACAAATCTATCCGCACCCACGATGGTAAAGATCACATTGTCGTTGCGACCACTCGTCCTGAAACATTGCTTGGCGATACCGCTGTTGCAGTTGCACTGGATGATGAACGCTATGCAGCGCTTGTGGGTAAAAACATTATCCTACCTATTACAGGCCGTGCAGTTCCAATCGTTAAAGACGAATATGTAGACAAAGAATTTGGTACAGGCTGTGTAAAAATCACCCCTGCACACGACTTCAATGACTATGAAGTGGGCAAACGCTGTGAACTTCCAATCATCAATATCTTCAACAAAAATGCTGAAGTGTTGGCTGAGTTTGAATACATCGCAAAAGCGGGCGAGCAAATTTCTAAAACCATTCCTGCACCTGCGGATTACATTGGTTTAGAACGTTTTGAAGCACGTAAAAAATTGGTTGCTCAAGCGGAAGCTGAAGGCTGGTTAGACCAAATTCAACCATATACCTTGAAGCCACCTCGCGGTGACCGTTCAGGTGTGATCGTTGAACCATTACTGACTGACCAATGGTATGTGAAGATCGCTCCGCTTGCTGAACCTGCAATCAAAGCTGTGAAAGATGGCGAGATCAAATTTGTACCTGAGCAATACAGCAACATGTACATGGCTTGGATGAACAACATTCAAGACTGGTGTATTTCGCGTCAATTGTGGTGGGGTCACCGTATCCCTGCTTGGTACGATGCTGAAGGTAACGTATTTGTAGGTCGTGATGAAGCTGAAGTTCGTGCGAAAAACGGCATTGCACCTGAAGTTGAATTGAAACAAGACGAAGACGTGCTTGATACATGGTTCTCTTCTGGTCTTTGGACGTTCTCAACTTTAGGTTGGACTGGCGACGCGGCGAAAGATAAAGAAAACTATTTCTTAAATACTTTCCACCCGACTGATGTACTAGTAACAGGTTTCGACATCATCTTCTTCTGGGTTGCCCGCATGATCATGATGACCATGCACTTCATGAAAAATGAAGACGGCACACCGCAAGTTCCGTTCAAAACGGTGTACGTTCACGGTTTGGTACGTGATGGCGAAGGTCAGAAAATGTCTAAATCTAAGGGTAACGTGCTTGACCCATTAGACTTGATTGACGGTGTTGATCTTGAAACTTTAGTACAAAAACGTACGACTGGTTTGATGAACCCGAAACAAGCGGCGAAGATTGAAAAATCTACCCGTAAAGAATTCCCTGAAGGTATTCAATCTTACGGTACAGATGCGGTTCGTTTCACATTCTGTGCGCTTGCAAACACAGGTCGTGACATTAAGTTTGATATGAAGCGTGTTGAAGGTTACCGTAACTTTGCGAATAAAATCTGGAACGCTACCCGTTTCGTAATGATGAACTGCGAAGAGCAAGTCATTGGTCAAGACGTTCGTCAAGACCTTTGGGAATTGCCTGAACAGTGGATCGTGAGCCGTCTGCAAAAAGCTGAACAAGCAGTGCAAACAGCATTTGCAACATACCGTTTAGATTTGGCTGCACAAGCGATTTACGAGTTCATTTGGAATGAATACTGTGACTGGTATGTAGAACTCACTAAGCCAGTTCTCAATGACGAAAACGTATCGGTTGAACGTAAAGCTGAAGTACGTCGAGTCCTACTTGCTGTAATGGAAGCATCTTTACGTTTAGCGCATCCATTGATGCCTTACCTAACAGAAGAAATCTGGCAAACGCTTGCGCCGAAACTCAACATCGTTGGCGAAACAATTATGCTTGCGCAGTACCCTGTTGCTGACCAAGCGCTTATCAACGAACAAGCTGAAGCTGATATGCAATGGCTGCAAGGTTTGATTGGTGCGGTACGTAACATCCGTGGTGAGATGGGTCTAGGTAATGCGCGCTTGTTGCCTGTTCTTCTTCAAAACACGACTGATGCGGAAAAAGCACAAATCGCACGTATTGAACCGTTGTTTAAAGCATTGGCGAAAGTTGAAAGCATTACTTTCCTAGCTGATGCTGAACAACCGCCATTGTCATCTTCTTCTGTAGTGGGTCATGTGTCTGTATTCGTTCCAATGAAGGGCTTAATTGACCCTAAAGCGGAATTGGGTCGTCTACAAAAAGACTTAGACAAGGTTCAAAAACAGCATGACCAAATTGCAACTAAGCTTGCAAATGAAGGTTTTGTGGCAAAAGCACCTGCCGCTGTGGTTGAAGGCGAGAAAGTAAAACTTGCTGAGTTTGCGGATCAGTTAGCGAAGATTAAAGCGAATATGGAGCAAATTGCAGCGCTTTAATGTGTTGTTAATTTGACCAATTTTGTAGTATAAAGGGCTGATTATTCAGCCCTTTATTTTTCTCTATGTCTTCAATTTTTGCCTTATTTTTCAAAGGAAAAGTATTACAACTCGATGGTAAAAACCTTATTATCACAGGTAATAATGGTGCAGGAAAAACTCGTTTCTTAAACAATCTTGCGAATGATTTA
Source organism: Acinetobacter sp. YH12094 (assembly GCF_013419295.1). Classification (NCBI taxonomy): domain Bacteria; kingdom Pseudomonadati; phylum Pseudomonadota; class Gammaproteobacteria; order Moraxellales; family Moraxellaceae; genus Acinetobacter; species Acinetobacter sp. YH12094. The sequence goes on along the minus strand of NZ_VPAK01000001.1, from coordinate 229,388 downwards.
ACAGGACGAAATGGCCGTAGTAACTCGGAAAGAAGAGAGAAACTCAGGCACGAGTTAATATCTTTAATTAATTATGGAGTGAAAAACTTCCATTCTTCTTTAGATTTTCAAGAAGAAGAAAACAAGCATCTGAACGAAATATTTTTACAAGATATCGCAAACCTAGATTTTGTATTCACAAAAGAATTAACTGAATTTCAAAAAAATTTAAATTACAAATATAGTATTTTTCAAAAAAAGTTAGGAAATTTTTCTAAAACTAATAACTTAAACTTACGATTTAAAAATTATAAAGATAATCAAAAGAACTTCTATTACTCTTCACCAGAACACATACATAACTATGTTAGAGAAATAAATCATTTAAGTAACTCTTATTTATCAAATCAAAAACTATTAGAAGTAGTGATGTCTTTATATGATAAAAATAATATTTTTTTCTTCGATGCGGCTCGAGTTCCAAGAATGGATTTTTCTTTAGATGTTTTTAAGACATATGATGATTTCTTGGACATTGATTCATTCGCTAATATTGAAGGTGCATTAGAAGCATATTTGGTACGTCAAAAATCTGAATTAATTGATTTAATGAAATTTAGAACTTTAGAAGGAACAAAAATAAGACAAATTAGTAAACTTGAAAAATGGTTCATAAAAGTAGAATCCGATCTAAAATGGATCTTTGAAAATAAAGATACAAAACTTTCATTTACTCAAGACGGTAATAAAGTATTAATTAAACAAGAAGAAAACTCTTTTTCCTTTGATCAACTGTCATCTGGATTTAAAGCAATATTTAATATTTATACTAACTTATTAATGCGCGCACAAATAAAAAATTTAGAGCCTGAAAATTTAATTGGTATAGCCATCATTGATGAAATTGATGTACATCTTCATATATCACTTCAAAAAAAGATTTTGCCCTTTCTTATAAAAGCATTCCCTAAAATTCAATTTATTGTAAGCACGCATTCACCTTTTGTGATCACCTCAGAAAATAGTAATACTGTTGTTTTCGATCTAACAACCAACGAACTTATTGAAAAAGATTTAAGTCGTTATTCATACGAATCTATTATTAAAGGTTTATTCCATGTAGAAATACAATCTAAAAAATTAGAATCAGAAATTAAAGCCATTGCTGAAATCTTAAACAACGAACCAAACAGTTATGAAAAACTCAGGAATATTTTAAAAAATATTGCTCCTTTCTCAAAACAGCTAGATGTTGAGTCCAAATCTTTTTATTTTAAAGCACTAAATCATTTAGTAGACAATCAAGAACTAGGAGAACTTGATGTTTAGAGTAGTACGTTCAGATAAACCTGAAGATTGGAAAAGTTCTGATTACACAGATCCAGTCGTAGTTAAACAATTGAAACAAGATTTCTTATCTAAGTGTTATTTATGCGAACAAACGGATTTCGGTAATGTCAACGTAGAACACTTTGTACCACACCTTAATAAAAATGAAGAGTTAAGAACTGATTGGAATAATCTTTATTATGCCTGCTCTCACTGCAACGGTATTAAAGGCTCGAGACATAAGGAATTACTCGACTGTTGTGAAGAAAGTCATAATGTAGATACTGCTATTTCTTTGGAAGCTCCAAGTGTTCCAAATGGAAAAATTATCTTAACCAATACATTAACTAATGATTCTGATTTGTTTGAACTCACAAATAAAACCATAGCTTTATTAGAGCAATGCTATAACAATGCAAACAGTGGTAATCAACAAATAAGCCATCAATATTTGAAAGAAAAAATTCTTGAAGAGCATGCTTATTTGCAAAACTTACGTTTCGAACTTAAAAAAGGCTTAAATCGCTTAATACAAAGAGAAAAAGATGATCTAGTAGAAAGAATAAGTAATATGCTTAAACCGAACTATCCCTTTTCTGCTTTTTGGAAAAATTACGTTAAGAATGACCCTTTTCTATCTGAATTCATAAATCAATAGCCCTCACCCCAACCCTCTCCCATAGGGAGAGGGAGCGTCATTTGATTTAATGCCTTTATGAATTTCACAATGGAAATTCCCTCTCCTTTTAGGAGAGGGTTAGGGAGAGGTGTTTTTTAGTTCACTACACTTCAGCCACAAATCCTCCAAAACCACATCCGTCCGACTCAACACATCATGATTCCAATATCGCACAACAGTTAAACCCAAATCCTGTAAAAACTTCGTCCGTTCGGCATCATATTCAATCACATCATCAGACCCATGCTGACTACCGTCCAACTCAATCACTAAACCAATTTCATGACAGTAAAAATCCACAATATAAGGTTTGATCACATGCTGACGACGGAATTTTAGGTTCATAAAACGCTTGGCACGTAGGAGTTGCCACATGAGATGTTCAGCATCGGTGGCAGTGTGGCGCATGGTTTTGGCGAATATTAAAAGTTGGGGGTCGAGTTTATTGTTCATTACGTTTTGTTTTTATTATTTTAATTAGATTATCAAATTTTATTACCTCTCCCTAGCCCTCTCCTACAAGGAGAGGGAATATTCATTATTAAGCCGATTGACGGTATTTAATTAGATGCAGCTCCCTCTCCCTATGGGATGAGAAGCACTGCTTCGCAAGGGGGATGAGGGAAACATGCTTTTAATAAAAAAAGTATCAAAGCACCCCATTCTCCAACAACACTTCCAGCCCCTTCACCTTCTCCATATATTTCAGCCGTTCTTTTTCCCACTTCACGTGTTCTTTCAATACCGAAACATCGCCATCAATCACCTTAAACACATCTTTCACCTGCATATTTTTCGGCTTCGGTTTTTCACTCCAGTGAAAGCTATCCTTGATGTCATCAATTTGACTTGCAAGGCGTTGGCTTTGTGCTTCTAGCGCCATTTGATAAAACTTTAAATGTTCATCAGTTAAGGCTTTAGGGCTTTTGCCTTTATTGGTTTCAAGCTGTAATTGCAGCTTTAATAAATAAAACAAATCCTGTGCTTCATGAGCTTGGTTCACCACTTGCAGCAACTCGGTTTTTTCCGCTTTTTTAGTTTCATCAGGTTCACGGTCTGGGTGAATCATGGCAGTGATTTTTAAATACACGGTTTTTAGTGATTGATTCACTAACTTTTCAGCTTGTTCACGTTTTTGTTGTAAACGTTTCCGCTGATGCTCTTTTTTCTCACGTTGATATTGTTCGCTGTCCCACGCTTCATAAGACTCATGTTGTTCTGCAGCGTCCAGTTCTATATCAACATGACTATTTGTGTTTAGCTGTTCTGCTTGTGCTGACTTGCCCTTTTTATTTGGCTTTTGATTATGTGCATGGTGCTGCTGATAAAAGGCATCTACCTCTGCGACTTTTTCAAGTTCTGCTGTATTTAAATAGTTGGATTTTTTCAGCTGCTTTGCCAGTTTCGCAAGCTTCACATCGAGCTGTGCTACATCCGCTTTGGCAAAGTCTTCTTGCTGTAGATGCAGCCAAAGTTGATTAATCTGACGAAAGTAGACCCCATGCAAATCACGATAGATCGGCACAAGTTTGAGTTGGATATAACTCTGAATTTCACTTTTGGCATTTTGCCAAAGATCTAAATCTAGCTTTTGCTGTTCGATTTGCTCAATCAGTTTATTCAGCTTTTTATGCTGTGGGGATAAAGCTTCAGCACTCGGGAGTAAACTGACTTTTAACTCAAAAGACATAAGCAAATTTAACGCAAAAAGAAAATTATAGCCGATCTAAGCACTAAACTTATGAGCAAGTTATATGAATCAACAATGGCTTTTGGTCCATTAACGCTCAAACCGTTGTAAATATTGACCCAACTCTTCTCGAACAACCACCTCATGTCCTGCATGACTTCGACTTTGTTCCAAGAGATGCTCTGAGTCGATTACTGCCACGCGATGACCATCCGCAATTAAACGATCTACACCTTCAAAGAGCATTCGGACACCAACATCGTGTATCAAAGAAATATTGGTCAGGTCTAAAACGATATGGTTAGTCGCAACAGTTTCATCCTCTAAGATCCGCAGCAACATTTCCGACTCAGTAAATTGCAATACGCCGCGCAGTTCATACACCACCACCGAATGATCTATCCCGCAGCTATAGCGACTTTGGACGATCGTTTGCGCTGAAGGAGTTCCCTCCATCACATGCAGCCCCATGTCCTTCGACAGTCGTTCAAATATTTCGACGCCTCGAACACTATTCCCATGTGTATCCAGTTTCGGACTAAAGACCGCTAGCCCAACCTGCCCCGGCAAAGCCCCCATGATGCCACCGGCCACACCGCTTTTGGCAGGAATACCGACCGTTGTCAGCCAATCACCCGCAGCATCATACATGCCGCAAGTCATCATCACGCTTAACACTTGCCGCACCACCGAACGTGACAGCAACCGTTTTCCTGTTGCAGCTTGCACACCACCATTGGCAAGCACACTGGCCATTTTTGCCAAATCTTTAACCGTCACTAATATTGCACACTGACGAATATAGCCGTTCACCACATCTTCAGGGTCTTCTTCAAGTACACCGACTGTGCGCAGCATGTAACCAATCGACAAATTTCGAAAAGCCGTCTTCACTTCAGACTGGTAAACCGCGTCATCAAAACTCAACTCACGCCCTGCCAGTTCACTTAAAAATTCACGGAGTTTTTCAGCTCGGGGGCTGTGTTCGTCATGCGGTAATAGTGAATGTGTGGTGATTGCCCCCGAATTGATCATCGGGTTTTTCGGGGTATTGCTTTGTGGATCGAGTGCAATTTGATTGAATGCCTCTCCCGATGGCTCGACACCGACCTTTTGTAAAACGCTGTCTAGACCAAGATGACGAATCGCTAAGGCATAAGCAAAAGGTTTAGACATCGACTGTATAGTGAACTCGACTTCGTCATCACCTGTAGAATAAATCGTGCCATCTACGGTAGATAGTGCCAAAGCCAGTCTATTTGGATTGGCATTAGCTAACTCAGGAATATAATCTGCCAAAGCTCCGTGTTGATTGGCATCGCAGGCATTAAGGACATGCTGTAAATAATCTGGAACAGGCGTTTTCATAAGGTTTATTTTTTGTTGTGTGCTTGTTTATTTATAACAAATTGAGCTGCCTCTGTATAAGTCCTTATGGTGAAGACGCGTTCTGAGCTAAAACCTGTATGTGCTGTATATTCAAATGGTGCATCATTTCTCGAATAAAAACGAAATAACTGAGTTGAATGATTGCCTGTTCACCAAATAGATTTTGATAATATTCGGTATGTTCAATCATTTCATTAAAGCCATGTTCAAAGCTTTGTCGGTCAATGCGGGGCGCATGTTCAAAAAAGGTTTGCGCCAATAGATGCAGCATCGCATCATTCGACTGAGCGTAGCGCTGCGTCTGATAATCTAGCTGTAATCGTTCTAAAATTTCTTCAATTTCATAGATCAAATATTCAATTGCCAAAGCATCGAAGCGCTGATGTCGGACACATTTTTGCACCAAAGCCGCTAAGCCATGATCAAAATGAATATTCTGTTGCTCGGTCTGAAAGTCGAGCTGCGCTAATCCGAGCTGAAATTGTAATTGCTGCATCGCTATCTTTTAAGTTTTTAATCTTCTGCCAAGTTTAACTCACGAAAGCTACGCACTTGGTTACGACCTTGTTGCTTTGCCATGTACAGCGCTTGATCGGCCATACGCGTGACCACAGCAGACGGTGTCCCCTCAATCGCAGTTGCTACACCGAAACTTGCACTAATCTTCAACATTTGATGGTTGGCTATCATAGTTTCAGCTTCAGAAATGGCCAATCGACAGCGTTCAGCGACCTCTATCGCCTGCTCTAAACTCTGATTTTTTAAAATTAAAATAAATTCTTCACCGCCATAACGTCCAACCACATCTTGTACACGAGTATTGTCATTTAAAATTTGAGCAACACGTTGTAAAACGGCATCTCCTGCATCATGTCCATATTGGTCATTGATCAGTTTAAAATGGTCGAGATCAAGTAAAACCACTGCAAATTCAGGCTGTGTCTGTTTGCTGAGTGTATCAAGTTCATGACTAACATAACGTCGGTTAAACACATTGGTCAGCCCATCGACACGGCTGAGGACTTCCATCTTTTGTTCACGGTGTCGCCACTGTAAAAGCAAAATCTGAAAAAATACTGCACTGATGATCAATATAGGTAAATACAACTCCGCCATACTCATCAGCCAAAAGGCATTGTCGTAAAACTCACTCTGTTTTAAAGCTGGGCTGAAAATCGGTGCATATTCTAGATGGTCAATCGAAGTTTGATAGCAAATGTAGCCAATAAACAGTGTGATCGGAAATGTAATACTGAGCATAATTGCAGGACGATAAAAAACCAAACCGACCATCAGCAGATTGACCGTCCCCGCCATAGTGGCAGGACTATAGATCCCGATCATATAGCCACCATAGATCATGCCGAACCCAAACAGGACGGGCGCAAAATAGCTAAAAAACAGTCTAAAATTTAAATATTTTTTGAAATAAAGACTGAGTACTGCCAATACGCCATAACTGAGTAGGACTATACAAGCGACGATGATCCTGAACTTGAGTTCACTCGGATTAAACCAAATCCGATTGGTCGAATAATAAAAATTCATGATGCACCACTTCAACACGCTAACTTGACTCAGCATGCCAAAGATGAGAAGTAAACGCCCTTTATCGTAGTCAGACCAATTGATGATGAGATAGTCGGATTCAAATAAAAGATGCTTCAACTTACGCCATTGTACGCCCCAGTTCGTACAGACAGCATTGCCCCAGTTTTTCCCCATTAATCTACTTTTTTATTTTATTGTTTCGCTAGTTATACAAGGTTTTAACTTCAAAAAGAATGCCTATTTTCACAGTTATAAGTGCAACATTTAAAGCCTTTAAACTTCACTTGCACCACTATTCAAATTACTTTTCCGTTATTTTTTTAGCTCAATTGGTCACTTTTTTATTTTTGAAATAACACGGTTTATTATTCTAAACGCTCGGTGAATAAGATCCCGTTCAGATGATCGACCTCATGTTGTACGATCCGTGCAGGAAAGCCATTCAGGGTTTTCTCTTTGACTTCACCTTGAAGGGTCAAATATCGCACGTGAATTTGCTCGGCTCTCGGGACTTGCCCTCGTGCATTCGGCACACTTAAGCAGCCTTCTTCACCCAAAACCGTGGTCGTAGATCGAGATGTAATCACTGGATTCACCATCACGATCGCCTCCATTTCAGGCGCATCGGGATAGCGTAAATTTGCACGTGAAGCCACGATAATCACCCGCTTTGAAACATAAATTTGCGGCGCGGCAATGCCTACGCCTTGACGCTCAAGCATAGTGGCATGCAGTGTTTCACTTAGTGCAGTTAACCATGCAGAACCTATTTCAGATGCTTGTACCTCTGCGGCAGTGAGCGTCAAAATTGCTTCACCACGCTGTGCAACAGCAGCAACATAACTCATGTTTTTATCCTTTTAAGTCTAGCGGGCTTAAATTACGTAAAAAAAACAATCATGCAATATGCATTATTATCGGTTCTGAGTATAAAACAACAGCATGCTATGGCTTTGAATCTTTTGTGGTTTATATAGAGCACAAAGTAAAATAGTAGATCATACTACCCTATACCATTGATATTTATCATTTATACATCAAGGTACGCCATTATCTATTAGCAATCATTATTTAAGTTAATGCGACTTTATCTATATTATTTTGTTCTTAATTAATGATATTTTCATAACTATAAGTTTTTAATAATGCAACAAAGTTTGATTATTCAATAAAAATTTGAATCACTAAAATCCTCAAATGCTATTTGCTGCTGGAAAATATTTGCATGGAAGCTCAGCCACGCCTGACTCGTCAAGATAAACGCACCCTCGGACTGTCATCCCTCGGTGGCGCACTTGAGTTTTATGACTTTGTCATTTATGTGTTTTACGCCAAAATTATTTCGGAACTGTTTTTCCCCACTGGCCTCAGTCCATTTTGGGCGATGTTGAATACCTACGGTATTTTTGCCGCAGGATATTTTTTCCGCCCATTGGGTGGTGTCGTAATGGCGCATTTTGGCGATTTGATTGGTCGTAAGCGTTTATTTAGTTTGTCTATTTTACTCATGGCTTTGCCTACGCTGATGATCGGTGTGATGCCAACTTTTGAAAGTATTGGCTATGCAGCACCACTCCTGCTCCTACTGATGCGTGTGATTCAAGGCATCGCGATTGGTGGTGAAATCCCTGCTGCATGGACTTTTGTTTCAGAGCATGTGCCTGAGCAAAAAATTGGTATCGCCAATGGCTTACTCACTGCTGGCTTATCTTTAGGTATCCTATTGGGCGCACTGATGTCTTTGTTTATTTCATTACAATTTACAGAGTCAGAAATCCATGATTGGGCATGGCGGATTCCATTTATTCTAGGCGGAATCTTTGGTTTTGTTGCGCTCTATCTACGCAGTTATTTAAAAGAAACGCCAGTATTTAAAGCCATGCAAGAAAAGAAACAATTGGCTAAAGAGCTTCCAGTGAAACAAGTACTGCAACAGCACAAAACAGGCGTTGTGATTGGTATGCTGTTTACATGGTTCTTAACAGGCTGTGTTGTTGTGCTGATTTTAGCGATGCCAAATCTACTCACGGGCGCCTTTGGTTTTGAACGGGCCGATGCCTTTAAAATGCAAAGTGCCGCTATTGTGATGCAAATGGTCGGTTGTATCTTGGCAGGTCTTTTGGCAGATCGCTTCGGTGCGGGCAAAGTGATGCTGTTCGGTTCCCTCCTTGTCGCGATAATTGCGGGCGTGTTCTATAACAGCTTGGGCCATGTGGCAGCATCGACCGTGTTTGCGCTCTATATGTTGCTCGGTTTGGCATCAGGTACAGTTGGTATGGTGTCTTATAGTATGGTGAAAATGTTCCCTGCACAGATTCGTTTCTCGGGCATTTCATTTTCATACAATTTGGCCTATGCCATCGCGGGTGGTATCACTTTGCCATTGGTTCAATGGTTGAGTTTATACAGCAACATTGGCGCTATGTATTATATATGGACTGTCTGTTTGGTGACCTTCTTTACTGCGATGCTTTATCGTCAACGTTTTGAAAAAACATCTCGCTAACTGATGTTACGAAGTAACATCAGCAGCGCAATTTGATTCAAATAAATGAACGATACGCGCTAAGGTCATCCGCAAGTGTTTGAGACAGGACTACTTTTAATCAAAATTGTTTTTGCAATACTTTGAAAAATTTGACGCTAGTGAACGAGTTTTGCGGTGAGGAGCATTGCTCCGCAAGATGGTTTCCTTACGAAGCTTCGCTTCTCATTTTGCCGAATGAGAAACAATGTTTCGTAAGAGTACCTCCAGCCGAAGGCTAATCCCTTTATTCAATCCATAGATGTAAGACCCCGTCGAATAGACTTAAATATCATTTAAAAATTGTGAAATTACTTTTACGTGCGTAACCTCAGTCACTAAAAAAAGCGGTCAATGACCGCTTTTTTTAAATCACTTTCAAATCAATTCAGGCTTTTAAATTTTTACGTAATTCATCTTCTACAATTTCAATCTCAAGCTGACTAAAACGACGAATTTCACCTTCTGCATGTTTTTCAAGTAATCCACCAATAAGTGGAACTTTGACTTTCACCGTCCAGTCCAAATTGAAACTGACTTGTGTCGTATCGCCACTGACACTTCGTTTGCAACTTGCTTCGAGCGGTAGGTTCGGATCTAGTTTGACGTCAGAGGTTAATGCCGCCAAATTACTAATATCCGTACGTTTCAGACGAAACGCATCTTTTAAAAACTTCTTGGCAATATCTGGAATATTTACATCCAAGTTATAGGCACGTTTTAAGGTATACATATCACCTGTTTTTTTTGATTCTAAAATTTCTAGATTTTCACCCGGTATGCGTTTGCACACCGCTTCATGCAAGCTGATATCTGCGGCTAATCGTTTAAAATCTTCAAGTGAAACGCCATAAATTGTGGCATTGACGGTAAATTGATGTGCCATTCTCGTAATCCTTCAGGTCAATATTGGTTTTATTGTTTTATTTCGCCCAGTTTACAGTTGCTAAAACTGTGCTTTGAATTAAATCGAAAAGCGTTATGGCTGTCATTGACCTGAAACCAAACTGAAAAAACAGAATTGCCATACTGCAACTCATTGGACTCTGCCTTAAAGGACTTTTTGATAGATTTGCCCATGCTGATCTTTAAACTCGAGCTGAAATTCCCAGCCCGCATCAATTTTTAAATACATCCCTGCATAGGACAACTTTGCGTACCAATGACCAAAGTCGAGGCTTACAATATCAAAGCGGGCTTGTTCAGGGAGCTGTTGCATTGGTTTTGCATGTATCAAAGCGCTTGGTTCAAAAGACGTGCAGTGCGAGCCATAATCATGAAAAAGTTCGAAACATAGCTGATTAAAAATTTTAAATGTTGAATCTTTTGGGTCAAGTTGCATCATTGCTTTAATAACTTCCCATATCTTTTCATTTCTTCTTGCGCTTATTTTTATATTTCTATAACAAATCTTTGTGGTACTGCTTTTATAAATCTCAGTTTAATTTAAGTTGTTAATTTAACAGCATGCTATGCACTACACCATCCCGATCACGGTGTACCAGTTTGATTGGTTGTGAATAATCGATCAAGATGCTTTGGTGTTTATAACTGATTTGGATGCCGTATTCATCTGCACCATCATCCAAACCGCTGATGCTACATTGCGTCCCTTGTGGAAATGCATTGAGCCATTCAGCGTTATACACATCTGCTATTTGCTCAAACTGAAAAAAGCTCGCCTTTTGCTGCAGTAGAACCGTAGCTTGTCGGTCAAAACGCAGTTGCTGCTCAAGTTGAAAGTCGATAATCATGACTCTGCACGCTCTTTACTTATTCATCGGGATCGGATCATCGGCTATTAAAATCAAGCTTCGCAGACACCCAATTTTGCTTATAAATTCACAGAGGATTTTATGACATGTCTTAGACTCAAATGAACACAGCCACATTTCTTAAGGCATAAAAAAGGCACTTCTCATCGGGGTGAAGCCCGATTATGAAATGCCCTTTATGGTTACAAAGTAAATATATTTTTATAAATTGTCAAATTGGGAATGAAAAAAACATCTGTGGGCTAAATGGATAAAGCTTTCATCGCCTGTTGCTGCTGTTTATTTTTGACTTGTGTCCATTGCCACCAACCAAATGCCGCCAAGCCCACAAAACCTGCATACAACGCCGCAGTGAGATACAGGTCTTTGTATATAAACATACCCACATAGATAATATCGACAAATACCCAAAGCACCCAAGTAGCAATATGTTTCCGGCTGGTCCAATACGTTGCGAGTAAGCTAAACGCGGCCAATTGTGCATCCCAAATTGGTACGGCTGCATCGGTAAAATAGTGCAGGCTTAAACCAAAAATCAAACCGCCCACCGCAGCTAAGAGCATTTGAAAGATCACAATTTTGGTCGCAATCGGTTCAATACGGATGTCATGATCTTGTTGTTTGCCCTTCAACCAGTGATAAAAACCGTAGAAGTTCACCACCACAAAGAAAAATTGCAAAATGGTTTCGCCATAAAGTTTGTAGGTATAAAACAAGTAGGCATACAGCAAAAAAGCTGCAAAGTTAAACCACCAACACCACATATTTCGCTTTATGGTTAAAGTCACCCCGATTAAGCTAATAATGACTGCAAATATTTCTAAGTTCGACATGGTTGATTGGGCCTTAAAAAAGCTGCAGCTATTATGGAAAAATTCAGCCTAAAGGCAAGCTATATCCTGCACTATTTCATATCAACGCTGTAAATTTTAAATCAAACCACTCATCCACCAGACGATGATTTTGATGTTTTGAACGCATCAGTTTTGACAGTTTTCTAACAATCATTTAAAAACTTAGCTATGCATAAAGAATAATCAGAAGGAATCATCCAAATGTCAGAACAACAAGGTCGTGTAAGTCGAGAAATTCGTGGTCATCTTTATTTAATCGGTTTGGACCGTGCAGATAAACGAAATGCGTTTGACAGTCATTTAATTCATGACCTTTCACTGGCGCTCACTGAATATGAAGATGATCCAAATTTACGCTGTGCAGTGATTTTTGCTCATGGCGATCATTTTACTGCAGGTCTAGATCTGGTCGAATTACAACCAAAACTTGGCAGTGGACTGTTTAATTTTCCTGATCAGCAAATTAATCCGTGGGGAACCAACTCACGACAACGAAAAAAACCAGTTGTGGTCGCGGTACAAGGGTTCTGTTTTACAGCGGGTATTGAACTCATGCTGAATGCCGATATCGTGATCGCACAGCGTCACACGGAGTTTGCTCAAATGGAAGTGCAACGTGGCATTCTTCCCTTTGGTGGCGCAACAGTTCGCTTTGTGCAAGCAGCGGGTTGGAATAAAGCCATGCGCTATTTACTCACAGGTGAACGTTTCAATGCGCAAACGGCATATGACATGAATTTGGTGACTGAAATCACTGACCAAGCACCCTTATCTCGTGCCATTGAACTTGCGGAACAAATTGCGCAGGCCGCACCACTAGCGGTTCAGGCAACACTCGCTGCAGCACAGCAAGGTGTGCATTTGGGAGCCGATGCTGCATTTGCTCAATTAGATCAGCTTTTACAACTATTACTAAAAACACAAGATGTACAAGAAGGTGTGATGGCCATGCTACAACGTCGTGCAGCCAATTTTCAGGGCAAATAAGCCTATGGATAAATCGAATAAACCTTTAACGCCCTGCAACATCAAGAGAAAAATTATGCCAACGGATTTAGAACAAACAACGCAAGAAATACACAGTACACCCGTGAGTTTCCCAGCAACCGATTGCTATACGCTTTCAGGCGTTGAATATCGGCCTAATACTGCCGCTAAGGCCAATATTATTATTTCAAGTGCGACAGGTGTACCTCAACAATTTTACCGTCGATTTGCCGAGTATGCCGCAGGACTCGGTTATCAAGTACTGACTTTTGATTATCGTGGTATAGGGCGTTCTGCACCGTCAAAACTTAAAGGCTTTAAGATGTCTTATCTTGACTGGGGACGTTATGACCTTTCTGGTGCCATAGCTTATATGCAACAACATGGTCAGGAAACTTTTCTAGTGGGACACTCTTATGGCGGTCAAGCACTAGGCCTTACCTCAAATCACGATCAGATACGTGCCATGTATTGTTTTGGCACTGGCGCAGGTTGGCATGGCTATATGCCCTTTAAAGAAAAAATGAAGGTTCATGTAATGTGGAATATCGTTTTTCCGCCGATGGTTGCCATCAAAGGGTATTTGCCTTGGAGCGAACTCAATATGGGCGCTGACCTTCCTGTCGATGTCTATAAACAATGGCGCCGTTGGTGTAAAAACCCAACCTATTTCTTTGCCGACCCTGAGCTGAGTGAGTTATCTCAACAATATGCTGCAGTTCAAACGCCGATTTATGCGGTCGCTGCACTTGATGATGACTGGGCATTACCCAATTCACGACATGCTTTTATGCAACATTATGCGCAAGCATCAATGCACTATATCAATATTGAAGCGCAAGATTATGGTCTAAAACAGATTGGTCATATGGGATATTTCCGCAAAGGTGCTGAACTCTTATGGCAGGAAGTCATTGGAAGGTTTGACGAACTATTAATCGCCTAGACCAATTTACTTCATACATAGCACATTGATTTATTCGGATAGAGAGATACATGCGTCCACGGAAAAACACCTCTGAACATCTATTGTTACAGTCAGCACACGCCTTTAAACGCTATGGCTATATGGGCTGCAGCATGGGGAAATTGGCTGAAGCCTGTGGACTCTCAAAAGCTGCATTTTATTATGACTATCCGAATAAAGACGCATTGCTGATGGAAATTTTAAACCTGACGCATATAAAGTTACAGCACAGTATTTTTCAGCAATTACAGCAAACTACTACCTCACCTCAACAGGCTTTCTCGCACATCCATCAACTCGCCATACAATTTTTTAGCCAAGGTGGATTAGGTTGTTTAGTCGGGATATTAAGTATGGAGCGGCAACATTTGCCAACTGAGATTTTTGCAAAATTACAGTCCATCTTTCAGGAGTGGCAACTCGCCTTTGAAGTGTTTTTTAAGCGATGCATGACCATCGAACACGCCGCTCAACTTGCCAAAGTCAGCTTGGCGGATTATGAAGGCGCTATTTTAATGGCCCGAATAACCGATGATTTGAGTTATCTCGATTTAGTCCAAGATCGCATTTTGCTTCAACTTGCGGAGTCTTGATAGCGATATTCAATTTTATGTTCTTCGCCAAAACGGTCGACATGTGTATAAAACTCACCGTATCGGCCTAAATAATACTCGAGCGATTGATTGTAAAAACTCCAATAAATCGACCATTCATTCAGATCTAATTGGCGAATTTGAGTTTTACAATTGACTGGCATGCGACGTAAAAAAACTTCTTGTAACTGTTCGGCTGCCTGTAGCGAATCTAATTTGTATTGTTGTTGAAAGAAAATTTCCGCAATATCATCAAAAAGTTGCTGTTCATATTCATCTACTTCAATGACTTGATCGACGTCACGAATAGCATCATCATTTGATGCTAGAGAGATACTTTTCGATTTTTTTGGTGCTTGGTAACGCGTATATTTTTGACGATATTTTTCTGTTTTTATTATTTTTTTGACCACGATTCCTGCTGCAGACAACGCAATCAGAATACACATCACAATGAGAAAAATAACCATAATAACAACCTACTGCCGATGACGCGCATGCACATCTTGAATCATCGAATATTTTATGAACTAATATAACGCACAATAACGTTTAAAATTCATACAAAATTATTTTAAAGCTGAAATCTTGCCAATTTTCTTTGCTAATTTATTTCAAACTATTACACCTGCTGAAATCATTGAGTATGTATACATTTCTAAAATATCTATTATTACTTTAAAAACAGTATAGTTAGATGCATTTATGTGGTTATTTATCCGTATTTAACGATTAATTTATAAATATACATTTGTAAATTTTGCAACAATTTTGAAATAAAAACCCAACCCAACGGCGCAATGGCTGCAAAAAAACATAAAACGCAACAAGAAGCCTCTTTAAGCACAGGGCGATATCTTCTGAAATGGCAGGCTGTTGGAGTTTTTTATAAAAAGAAAAAATTATGATACGCGAAGCACAAATTCAGGATATACCCGAAATTATTCACGTGATTCACAACAGCATTCGTTCATGTATCCAGGACCATCAACGTAATGAAAGTGTGATTCAAACTTGGCTTGAGGAGGCAAATCAATCAAATATCTTAATGTGGATGCTTTACAACGACAGTTGGGTCTACGTCAGTGACAATCGAGTGGTCGGCTTTATTTTAGTCAGTGATCAGGGACAAATTTTACTGAACTATATCTGCCCAGAACGTCAGTACCAAGGCATTGGTAAGGCGTTATTGTTAAACATGATACACTGTGTCAGGAAAAAGAATATTACCGAGATCAGTCTAGAAAGTACTCATACGGCACTCGCCTTTTACCAAAAATATGGCTTTGTCGCACATCAGGATTTTGAGCCTGCCGAAGTTCCGCTCAAATTGGTCAAACAGCTCTGTTAGTAGAGAGGCAAACCTCATAAAAAGATAGATTTTCAAATAGGATGATTATGATAGGTGAATTTAAAAAGAGATCAATCTAAATGAGTGTTGCAATGGTACTAGCAATAGCACCGCAAAGTTTTAACCGTTTATAACTAGGTATCAAGGCTTAAGTTGATCGCGTCCTGCCTGTTTGGCCATATATAAATAATGGTCTGCATGCTTCATTAAGGCTTCGATACTGTCGAAGTCATTCTGCTTATCCATCCATGCCATGCCCAAACTCAGTGTGACATAATTTTTTTCATCACCCCGATTAACATGTTCAAGTTGTTCATTACGCATGGCTTCGAGTACCAATTGTAATTGCTCTTGGGCAATCGCATACGGAACATCATGCATCAATATGGCAAACTCCTCTCCACCGTAGCGAGCCACATAGGCTGAACTTGGCAGAGTATTTTGCATGGTTTTCACAATTTGCTGTAACACCTCATCGCCTTTGAGATGTCCATAGTGGTCATTATAATTTTTAAAATAATCGACATCTAACATGGCAAAGACCAATGTTCGATGACTATGAAAACGGACTTCTGAATATAAACGTTGAATTTCTGCATTCAAAGCACGACGATTGAATGCCCCCGTTAAGGCATCAATACGAATTTGTAGCTCTAATTTTTTATTCAGCTCATGGAGCTGTAAGGTGCGCTCTTTGACTTTCTGATCGAGTGAACTGTTTAGCTCAAGCAGACTATTATTTAACTGCTCGGTATGCATCGACTGCTGTGCATAATGGTGCGATTGCTGAAACATGATCAACAAGGCATACAAACTGGTTGAAATGAACGATAAATTGACTGAATCAATCAAATTCATCATCAGCAAAAAGTCGTTTAAAAAAGTAATGCATAGGAAAATAACCGCGATTAAATTTAATTTTGAATACGGTTCTTTCTTTTTCAGTGTTAGGTAAAAACCATAAGCAAAATTACTTAGAACAACGATCACATAGGCAAAGCTGTAGGTTGCCAAAGGCTGAAAAATTTCAGGCGTCGAAACAAAAGTCACTGAAATATTCAAAGACAACAGCAACATCGCGATCTGATAATTTAAGGTAAATAAATAGCGACGACTGAGCAAGTGGATATAACTTAAAAAGAAAATCGATGCCAAATAGGTAAATAAGTATTCTAATCGCGTGCCCCACAACCAATTAATATCGGTAAAAGTGGTATAGGCATAAGGTGCTGAAAATAAATTATGGAGTGCTAAAAAGACAATAAATAAGCCAAACACCAAGTTACTTCGGCTATTGCGACCGCGTAAACCTCGGAAAACAGAAAATAGGATTGTAAATAGTCCCACACCCAAGACGGCACCAGACACCATTCCAATACTCATCATCTGTTGTTGGAATTGGCGGTTTACTGTCTTAGCAATACCAATACGCATCGGGTTTTCAAACCCGCCGTGCATACTGTTAAAACTTGAAGCCTGAATGGTTAAGGTGAAATATTCATCTTGTGCCACAAAATAGGCAATTCGTGGTGCATTCTCCGTTTTTTGTTCTGCTTCAGTTCGCCCAACTTCACCCAAACGAACGATCACATCACCATTTAAAAAGACCCGATACGCACCGTACTGATTTGGAATCAATACCGCGATACGACGACCAATAAATTGTTTGGGGATTTGGAAATGTCCAGTATATGTCCCAAAGCCTTTACTGTCCCCTGTGATGTCTTTAAATGATGCAGGCAGATAGACCGTTTGACCGACTAGAACCGAACTCGGAGAAGTTAAAAATTGATTTGGATAAAACAACCATTTGCCTTGTAAGAGGCTACTGGTGTCTTCCGTGAAGTAGATTTGGTTAACTTCGTTTTGATGTTTTAAATAAAATGATTTAGGAGCAGTTTCATACTGTGCTTGAGCAGTCGATACAGTGAATGCCAATGTAAAAATAATAAAGGTAAGAACCCAGAACAATCTGGTGCAAGGCAACTGTAAAGACAACGGCTTTGATTCCTGCGTTTATACTCGAGCAATTATTCTAATCTACGGTAAAAGACAAAAATAACAACTACTATTTTATCAAATTGATCAATAACTTCCATGTCACTGATCTAAAACAGTCGCTGTATTAATCGCGAGTTTTTACATCATACAATTCAATCTCAAAAATAAGATTTGAATTGGCAGGAATTACATTACCCATTTTACGTTCACCATAAGCCAAATGTGATGGCACGATTAACTTACGTTTACCACCGACTTTCATCCCCATGATGCCTTGATCCCAACCTTTAATCACACGGCCAGTACCAATCACTGTTTCAAAATAATTACCACGATCCAGTGATGAATCAAATTTTGTACCGTCTTCTAACCAGCCTGTATAGTGAGTTGTAATCAAAGCGCCTTTAACCGCTTCTTTACCTTCACCTACCACTAAGTCAATAATTTCTAATTCCGTGCTCATGCTCTCAACCTCAAATGCCGCAATCTAAATAAAGCACTATTATAAACAGAATCAGTCTGAACATGATGCCCTTGAATGCGTTAGAACTTAGCGACGCAAAGTTGAGAACACAATGATTTAGATCAGCATGCAAATAAACATTTACTAGTAAAGCTCACATGTCTTGAAACATTTAGGAGTATTCCGTTATCCCTAAGATGCATTGGGAAGAAACGAATAAAAAATTTCAAGCGCACTAAAAGTTTGAACGTTCATTGAATGAAGACGTTTATGCGGTAAGAACAACGCTATTTACAAAGATAATAAAGAGGATTCATCCATAGGCATTACATAAATGGGGGGCTAGAAAATTTCCCGAATTAAATTTTTATTTTGGTTTTAGGTCAACTGAGTTTTAAATCAACTTTTAAATTAACAGAATTGTATTAGCTGAAAAATAGTTATAGCACCAAGGATGCAAGCCTGAACTCACATCCATCATCATGAGTTAAATCAAATCATGCGCTTATTGCAATTGTGTCCATTCAATCACCGCTTGAGCTTTATCACCTATCAAAGTCCATTCGCCGTCCATTACGTTTAATTGTAAAGACATGGTTCGTTCGCATAACTCTTGAATGGCAGCTGTACTCGCTTCAGATAATTGCCAAATTTCAACATTCTTCAGGGTTTTCAGTTTGCTGTTGCGTTTATACCATTCGTCTACTGAAGAACCATAGGTAATCACAGCAACGTGTGGGCAACGTGCGCTGGCTTTTTTGACTTTATCTTCGTCAGGGCAACCGACTTCAATCCATTTCACCAATTGACCTGTTAAATCTTTTTCCCACAGCGCTGGTTCGTCAGTTTCGAAAAGATCTTTGGTAAATTCTAAGGCTTCATCTGCATAGCGTGCATATGCCAAGACACGTACCATCAAACGTTCAATCGTTTCAGAAGGATGCAAAGCCATCGTCAATTGATAATCACCATATTGGTGTACATCCATATTGGCAATGTTCAAATCTGCTTTATAAATTGTAGCTTTTAGCGCCATGGTAAAGTCCTCAAATTTGGCGCTTAGCATATAAGATTTAGCAAGCTTTTGCTGCGTTGATTTACTTATTTCTCAGCTTTATCGGCATCGATACGGCACTGCATTAAACGATCTTCAAATTCGAGCCATTCACGTTCAGTCTGGTAAATAATTTCGACACGATTATCGATACTTTCCTCGCTCGACTGATAATTAAACTGATCGGGATTAAAGTTAAAGGTTTTCCACCCTTGGTCTGTCTGAAAAATACCTTTGATCCGTAGCCAATCTTGCTGCTCACAGAGTAAATCTAACAACTCAAAAAAATCAAAGGTCCATCGTTTTGGGAGTTTCCAACCTGCGACACTATAGCCCTGAGCGGATTCAACATAATGATAAGGCAACTGTTTAATTTCTGTGGGTACATCGACCAACGTTTGCTTTTGTATGGCCAATAAAGGCTGAATTTTACGCGGACTTCCCACATAGGCGAGATCAATATTTGTCAGTTTTAAATCACCTTTGACGACATTGATCCATTGCTGCTGATACGGTAAATACGTTTGTTTGAGTCGTTCCAAACCAGCTTGATCGGCATCACTCATACAATCAACATGCGACACCACAACGATTTGTGCCACTTTGAGTTGATCGGCATACAGGTTTTGCGACGTCCAATCTTGATCGTGTAAGCGTGAGCCATCGACCACGGTCACCAATGCCCGCATGGCTAAATGCGGATGCCAATGTGGCTCAGTCAATTGCTCCAAAAGCTGTCCCGGATGCCCCAAACCTGTCGGCTCGATAAACAGTCGGTCGGGTTTCACCTCTGACAATAACCGTGACAACGCAATTTGCATCGGCAGTTGGCTGCTACAACATAGACAACCACCCAATAGTTCCTTCACCGCAAAGCCCTGATCTTGCGGCAACATCTGTTGATCGACCCCAATTTGCCCAAACTCATTTATCAGTACGGCCCAAGTTTCGCCCGCTGGCTTTTGCTTTAATAGCTGCTGTAAAACTGTGGTTTTACCCGCACCTAAAAAGCCAGAAATAATATGAACAGGAATCGCACCGTGGGTAGAAACTAATTTCAAAAGTGAATCACTCAAATAAATAGCCAATGATTGATGGCCTTTACCATAATGATTTCAAAAAAATGCTGCAAGCCTAGTCTTCATTTCTCCGTCTTCATTTTCCTAAAGCATAGATCAGCCTAGTATTCGAGGCATTGAATGATAATCTGGCTGTTAAACAGCCTGTTTATTCCATTTGCATGAATGCATGACATATCTGGTCACACTTTATTGGCAAAGTTAACTCTTATATTTTAAAAAATGGTCATATCGAAAAGAATCCTTACATTTGGATTTTAGTGAAATTTCTGGATTCTGCTTATTTACGACATCGATGTAATCATCATGTAACAATGAATGAATCATGAAGCCGATTTGGTCATTTTTTCTTGCAAAGTTAAATGAAGATTCCGATATTTTTTTACATTTAAAACACAGGATGGACGGTTATGTATTCATCCAGTTAACCAGTCTGTTTCACTTTGTTGCTCGCATTGATCACTCGGTTTTCTCGATTTAGCATGAGTTCTCTCCTGATGGACGTGATGATCTTTTCAGGACTTACTAAAATATATAAGGATGCTCAAAATGAAATTAACTCAAATTTTACTTGCTTCTACTCTAGCTGCTGCAGCTGCAACAAGTTTTGCTGCGAGCAAAGATAAACAAGAAGCGCCTGAACAAGAAAAAGTAGTGGTTAGCACTCAAGAACAGCCAGCGACTGAAACAACTGCTGCTGAAGGTACTGCTGCTCAACCTGCTTCAGAAGCAAATGCTGAAGGTTCTGCACCAGCTCAACCTGCTCAGTAATAGACGGATAGCGTACTCC
Source organism: Acinetobacter sp. YH12094 (assembly GCF_013419295.1). Lineage (NCBI taxonomy): Bacteria > Pseudomonadati > Pseudomonadota > Gammaproteobacteria > Moraxellales > Moraxellaceae > Acinetobacter > Acinetobacter sp. YH12094. The sequence continues at coordinate 208,333 of NZ_VPAK01000001.1, read as the reverse complement.
ACACGCTAAATTCATTTAGTCTGCTGCTCAACATTTATCCCTCACTAATAAAATGTTGTGCTAAATGAATTAAAGTCGCCGGATCATTGAAAAATGGTTCGGCTTTTTTATGCTCAAAGCCACTGATTGATAGATTTTAATGATCGATAAATCATTCAAAATGATTGATGATTTTCATATAAATAAATATATATCATTTACTTAAAATAAAACCCTGCAAAAAACACGACAATTCGATTCATCGTTTCGACTTATGCCTAGCTTGTTGAAAGCCTCGCTTTAGAACTTAATAGTGGCATATGTGAAGTGATTGGATGTTTACGCATGAGCAATAAAGCAAATTACACAACGGAAGTTGCCATTCTGGGCGCAGGTCCTGTCGGCTTAACCATTGCAAACTACTTAAGTAAGCAAGGCGTCAATGTCACTGTGATTGAACAACTGGACAGCCTGATTGACTACCCACGTGCGATTGGTATTGATGATGAATCATTACGTACCATCCAATCATTAGGTTTAGTGGATCAAGTGTTACCGCATACGACACCGAACCACGCGATGCGTTTCTTAACCCCTAAAGGCCGTTGTTTCGCAGACATTCAACCGCTCACTCGTGAATTTGGTTTCTCACGTCGTAATGCCTTTATTCAACCACAAGTCGATAATGTACTGCTACAAGGTTTAAAACAGTACGAAACCACAAATGTTTTATTCTCTCGTCAATTGTCTGATTTTAGCCAAGATGCCAATGGTGTAACGCTCAATATTCAAAATAAAGACGGTGAAGCTGAAAAAATTCAAGCGCAGTATTTGATTGCTTGTGATGGTGGTAACTCAGTGGTACGTCGTACCCTCAACATCGGCTTCGATGGTAAAACTGCACCGAACCAATGGATCGTGATCGACATCAATAATGACCCACTTGCAACGCCACACATTTACCTATGCTGTGACCCTGTGCGTCCTTATGTATCTGCTGCTCTTCCACACGGTATTCGTCGTTTCGAATTTATGGTGATGCCTGGTGAAACTCAAGAAGAATTAAGCAAACCTGAAAACATTGCCAAATTATTGTCGAAAGTGCTTCCAACGACCGACGGTATTGAAGTGATTCGTCAGCGTGTTTATACCCACAATGCCCGTATTGCAGATAAATTCCGTGTAGACCGTATTTTACTAGCAGGCGATGCTGCGCACATCATGCCAGTTTGGCAAGGTCAAGGGTATAACAGTGGTATGCGTGATGCGTTCAACCTAGCGTGGAAAGTTGCAATGGTTGTACAAGGTAAAGCTGGCCCTGCGCTTTTAGATACATACCAAGTTGAACGTAAAGATCATGCCAAAGCGATGATTGATCTTTCTGTAATGGCGGGTCATGTCCTTGCGCCACCAAAAAAATGGCAAGGTTTCGTGCGTGATGGTATCGCGTATGCGCTCAATTACATCAAACCGATCAAGCAATATCTATTGGAAATGCGCTTCAAGCCAATGCCGAAGTACAACGATGGTGCATTGATCAATAACGGTATTAAAGATTCACCTGTGGGTAAAATGTTCATTCAACCACATGTTCAACTTGAATCTGGTGAAAAAGTCCTACTTGATGAAGTCATCGGTAACGACTTTGCAATCATTGCTTGGGGCGTCGATCCAAAATGGGGTCTGTCAGATGCGACCATGAAAAAATGGCAAAAATTGGGCGTTAAATTTATCCAAGTATTGCCTGCTGTTCAGCTTAGCAATGAAAATCGCACCAAGTACGACAATGTGATTACGATTGGTGATATTGGTACTGATATTCGTGGTTGGTTTGGTAAAACCACTGAATCTGTTACGATTCTTCGCCCAGACCGCTTTGTTGCAGCGATTGCAATTCCACAAACTTTAGACAGCGTGAGCCAACAATTGTTTGCAAAATTGTATGCTTAATAATCTAAATAGATCTGCAAGAATTAAAAATCACCATGCATAAAGCATGGTGATTTTTTTCTATAATCACTATAAACATCAGATGCTATAATCGTTCAATACATAATTATAAGCTTCGCAAAATGCAAAAAAGATTTCAGAAATTATTCATTTATAGTTTGTTAGGTTTTATTTTTATCTGTTCACTCATTTTCGTAAAGATACATCATTTTCATGCCAATAGTTGGTTACCGATTTTCGTTTTTTGCCTCTGTTTTCTTATTTCTTTGAATTGCTATTTATTACGCTTAGAAAAAGATGTGAACAAAAACGAAGAATCTAATTTTTTGTCCTTCCATTTATACATTTCATTTTTTTATTCAGTCATTGCCAGCTTTTTTCTCACCACAGTGATTCTTGCTTTATTTGCATTACAAACTCAATATTTTGGTCAAGATAAAAATATCATTCTAAAAGGCCAAGTCTATTCACCTACATTTACACTAGAAAAGAAGCCCTGCCGAGCTCGCCTTAAATTTCCCGAAAGTGGTTGGTCTACCTTCGCGTATCTCTGTCTAGATACCAAGAAACATAAATTTTCTGGTTATTACAAACTCCATTTGAAAACCAGTTTCGCAGGGGCTGCGGTTCAGCATTATGATTGGATTGAAGATCAATTAACATATCAGCAGCATCGTGCCTTAGATATGGATCCACAACAAAAAAGACTGCTTGAAATATATGCCAAACTTGAAAGAGATTTAGGCCCACCTCTATCTGATGATGAAGCCCATGATTTTTTAAATAGAACCAACAACGATTGAGTCTATTTAATTTAGCGCAATATATGCCATACATTATCTAGGCAATAATTAAAATCGCTTTATCATCTTAGTGATTGATATTTAAAACTCTTTCTTTTTAGTTCTCAAAGAAAGAGTTATATGAATAGACATATAGCAATACCAAGTTCAGCCAACAATCAAATAAGCTTCCAGGTTAAACCGACTGAAACCAATGCACATCTTTTACCGATTCACGTTGCTGAATCTGCTGAATATAAGGTTTAAATTCATCTAAATATGGCAATATTTTGAATGAAATGGCATACACCATCCAATAAGCCAAATATAAATCTGCTGCGCTAATTTTATCCCCCAACAGATATGGCTGAGCCTGTGCAAGCCCTGTTTTAATAAAATCTAAAAGTATTTTTTCATTACCAAAACTCAAACTGCCACGTTTCTCATCCATCAACTCAGTGCTAATGCCGACATTTTTCATGTCCATGTATTCAGTCAGCGGACCATGACAGAAAAACATCCATTTCAAATATTCACCACGTTTGGGATCATCCAAGGCGGGTGCCAAACCTTTGTCACTGAATGTATCAGCTAAATAACTAAAGATGGCTGCGGTCTCACTAATCACGACAATACCATCGACTAAGCAGGGAACTTTGCCCATGGGATTAATCTTGAGATATGCCGCTTGGTGCATCTCTTCATATGGCACTTCAATAATCTCAACTTCTGACTCGATGTCTAATTCTTTCAATAAAGGCAGAATAGTATTACTGCGTGAGCGTGGATTGCTGTAGAGTTTCATTGTTGGGTTCATTGTAGATATCCTTATTTTCATCCTTGTTGTTCTGTCTATTACTATACGCGGCTTTATGTAGAATTATGTTGCGTTCATCCGTGCTTTAAACACTTTCCGATACAATACGCCCGACTAATAATTACGCTAAATTTGAATTGATATTTAAAGCAAAAAGTATTTACTCCGACTTTCTGATAATCAAACAATTGAGCTCTACATCGATGAAAAATAAATATTTAATTGCCATGTTTACGGTAATTTTAATTTCAGGCTGTTCCAAGAAAACCGAAGAAATGGCAACTGAAGCCAGCGCAGATGCACAACCTGCTCAAGTCAGTACACAGCAAGATCAAGCAGCGGAAAGCACTTCCAATGAGCCGTCTACCACGCCTGCAACAACACAAAAACCTGAAACTATTTTAAATGAGCAGGTCAACCCAGCTGAAGCCTCACGTAAAATGGTACGAGAAGCCAATGTCAGTTTTGAGTCGAAAGATGTGGTTAAAACGGCCTTAGAAATTGAAAAACTGACGCTAAGTTTAGGCGGCTTTATTGAACAGAAAAATATCGACTTTGTGGTGCAAGAGAGTCAATCCTACCCGATTGCTGACGGCAAAATTAAAATCTTTGAAAAAGTAAATCCGCAAGCGGAAATGATCATTCGTGTGCCAACTGAAAAAGCTGCACATTTCGTTAATCAACTGTTGCCCCTTATGCATTTTTTGAACCGTCAGCAATATTCGGCAAAACGCTATGAGCTAAAACTACTCGAAGAAATAATGTCACAAACACAGGTCGTGCCCGACCATGTTGCAGCTGCGCAAGTCAATGAAATCTCACGACTGACCCGCTTAGAAGTTGAAGATCGTGTCCGCTATAGCACGATTGTGATTGGCTTTACTCAACCTGCCACTGTCCGTGAACATATCGATATTAACCTTGATGCTGTTGCGCAGTTAAATGGCGATAGTTTCTGGCAAAGAGCGTGGTATGGTATTCAAAAAGGTTGGCAATTTGTGTTGAGCCTACTGGTTATTCTTATTACGATTTGGCCAATCTATATGATTATTATTATCGGTTTGATTGCCTACCGTGTGATGAAACCTTATTTACAAAAGTGGTTTAAATAAATCAGAGTGACAATGACTATGTCTCATTGAGTCTTTGATTAAAAATACGATAAATAAAAAAATCCCGAAGCGCTTAATTCGGGATTTTTTCATTTAAATCTTAGGGCAATATTTAAAGGCTTAGAAAAAGCCCATATAGAACTGCTCTTTTAATACTTTTAAAATCAACTCGATCGCATCATTTTTACGATCTTTTCGATAGCTCGCATACAAACCAATGGTCGGCAAAGGTTCAACGGTACTTTTAACCAATATTTTATCACCGAGCAATGGAATGACATAAGACGGCACCAAACTCCATCCCACGCCCATACCGACCAAATTGACATTTAACAAAATATTGGTCGAATGCTGTACCAAGTTCACATTCAGTTTATTTTGCTTAAAGAAATCTTGAATAATTCGGTATAGCTCAGGTGATGAGTGTTCATCGCTAATAATAAAATCCTGATTATTCATGTTTTTAATGCTGATATGCCGCTGTTCTGCAACAGGCGAATTTTTCGGTACAATCAGCGCCAAAGGCTCAGTAAAAATCTGAACAAATTCTATATCAGGGCTTTCTTCGACATAACGGGTAAAGGCAATATCAATCTCTCCCTTACGCACTGCACTGATCTGATCGACATCCATTAAACTATGAAAATGAATTTTTAACTCAGGAAACTGAGCTCGAATATTTGGCATGATATAAGGAAAGACCTTCATTTCAGCCACAGGAACAAAGCCGATATTCAGTTGTTCTTTACTGAGCTGCGCGATTTGACGTGCATCTATCATGGCTTTTTCAGCATGCTCTAAACTCAAACGCGCTTCTTTTAAAAAGGCCTGACCTTCTGCAGTCAGCTCAACTTTTCGGTTGGTTCGCATCAATAATTGCACCCCAACTTCCTGTTCTAGGTCTTTAATTTGCTGACTTAAAGAAGGTTGCACAGTACACATTCGCTGCGCAGCCTTGGTAAAATTTAGCTCTTCGGCAACCGCAACAAAATATCGTAGATGTCGTAATTCCATTATTCAGCTCCTAAAGCACTGCGTTTAAATTGGTTTGCCACGAATAGACGATACATCCACAAAGTGAACAGCACCATCACCGCACAAAATAAATAGGTTGCCTGAAATCCAAAGTATGCAATCAGCACACCCATAATGACCGAACCGACAGCAAGGCCAATATCAAACAAGGCAAAAAAGGTGGATATCGCATGTCCTATTCGGGCTTTTTCTACCGTTTGAATCGCGACCGTTTGCAGGCATGGGAACACTGAACCGTAGCCGATGCCCATAAAAACTGCCGATATCCAAAGCACCCATTGATTCGTGAGAAAACTCACAACCACCAAACCAATGGCAAAGCAAATAAAGGATGGATAGATGACTGCACTCGGGCCTTTACGATCATAGACTTTGCCAACCCAAGGACGGACGAGCAACATCGACACAGCAAAGACAATAAAAAAGATACTGGTATAAGCGAGTAAATGCTTCAACTCTGCATAAGCGGTGATAAAACTCATCACACTCGAATATGCAAATGCGGTCAGCAATGCCACAAAACTGATGGCAAGTACCCGTGTTTCTATCACATCACGCCATTGGATGGCTGCGGATTGGCTCGCTTGATCACTTGATTTATGCTGTACGTGTTCTTGTATTTGAACTAACCACGTAAAAATATAGCCCACTGCAACCAATAAGGCTAATACTGCAAATAAGGTACTAAAACTGCTGAATTGAATCATACTCAGCGCTAAAAATGGCCCGATCACCACGCCTAAGTTGGTCGACATGACAAAGTAACCCATGCCTTCGCCCTTTCGATGATCTGGGATGTAATCATTTACGATGGGAACATTGACCGTGGTTAATATACTGAACCAAAAACCATGTAAAAAACGAATGACCAACAACGACCACATGCTGTCAATCCACAAATAACTCAGCGCAAAAACGACAAAGATAAAGCCTGAAATACGCACAGAATTGGCTTTACCAAAACGCTCAATGATCATGCCGGAAAAGGGACGAATCGCAATGGATGACACCAAAAACAGCGTTAAAGCCATACCCGCTTGCTGAATCGAACCACCCAATTCTTTCATAATATAAATGGGCAATATTGTCAGCAGCGCAAAGTAATAGCTAAATAAAAACAAGTTATTACACAGACAAAAAACGAAAGACTTGTTCCATAGCGATGCCTGATGTTGAGTAGTCATGAGGTCATTGTCTCGCTGCTACGCGTGGCTTGGGACTGCGTAAAAATCGGGTTTAGCGCCAACTGCACCAGTCGCTTGATATAGTCTTCATCTGGCTGGGTATTAAAGAAAATGATCTGATAATGAATCGGGCCATACAACATATCCAACATGAGTTCGAAAGGATAAACCGCCCGAATTTCGCCTCGTTGAATGGCCAATTGGATCAGCTCACGTGTGGCTTCTCGTCTAGGTAATAAATACTGTTTAAAAAACTCACCCGCTGCTTCACGATGCTCCGCCAATACAACCAGCAATGCTCGACCCACGTGCTGATTTAAAGCCCGTGATAGTTTGAGCAATTGTTGATTTAGATTGAACTCTAAACTTTGTGATAAATCGAGTTCAAACACTGACGCGGTGTGCGCTTTAAAAGCATCGAAAACCAGATCGGACTTATGCTTCCACCAACGGTAAATCGTCGATTTTCCCACGCCTGCACGAGCTGCAATATCTTCAATGGTCATGCTTCGATAATCACTTTCCGCTAAAGCATCAGTGACCGCTTGTAAGATACATTGCTTACGCCGAGAAGTTTTTTCAGTTTCACTCATAATTTAAAAACGAAACGCTACGTATCGTTTTATATTAAACAGTATTGGACTGAATGACTATCTTTAACTGAGCTTTAAAGAATAAACTTTAGTCGCACACTCGGAATTCAAATCCCAACTGCACTCTCCAGACGAATTTCAGAATACAAAAAAGATCGCCTAAGCGATCTTTTCAAATATTCAGCCACCAAAGTGATTAGCTTTGTGTCGACTTTTTATAAATACTGCAAGAAGGATGATGATTTTCCTGTAAACGTGCCACTTTACGCTGTTCCGCAGCTTCGAAACGACAACGTTTCCAGTCATTATCTAGATTCAATGCTGGAATTTGTTTCGGCTTACCTTGATCATCAACAGCGACCATTGTGAAATAGCAACTATTGGTATGACGTACTGTACGTTTTTGAATGTTCTGCGCTTCAACACGAATACCAATTTCCATAGAAGTACGACCAACATGGTTCACACTTGCAAGGAAAGTCACTAATTCACCCACGTGAATTGGTTCTTTAAAATTCACTTTATCGACTGATAGTGTCACCACGTAGCTACCAGAATAGCGACTTGCACAAGCATACGCGACTTGGTCTAACAATTTTAGAATCGTTCCACCATGCACATTACCCGAAAAATTCGCCATGTCAGGAGTCATTAAAACTGACATCGATAATTCTGACTGGTCGTCTAGTGCATTCGCAATTTGATCTAATGGGGACATCTTGTTTCTCTAGACTCGTGATATAACAATGATTAATGTGATTATTATATAGATTTTAATCAAAATTAAATGTTCAAATCGGCAAAAAAACCATCATTATTATTTATAGTGATCATACCATCATTCAGTAAAATATATATCGATAACGATATACACCCGATAAACAAGTATTTATCGCGCTATCTATCAGCTTTTTTTAATCCAAGCTATGCTGTGTTTTATATTTAAAACATATTCATTAAAACGCGTTGTTCATCGATTCAACATAGCACGGCATTAAACTTAATCTTCTAAGACTTTTAACATCTCGAAAGATACGTTGTCATAGCTGGTTTTTTGCCCAAAATCATTGGTACTTTCTAGCGTGTAAGAATTATCTACATGTACATGAGTGACAATAAATACCCTCTCTTCCATCATCGCAAGCTTTACTTTTTGTCCTACATCAAGCGTTTTCATCTACAGCTACCTTTAAAATATTTATTGGTTTTAAGTATTAATAACCTGATGATATTCTAAACACTTCAACAGTATTGGTAAACGTAAGCACATGAATAAAAACGCTAATATAGGTATATACTCTTAAAATCTACGTAAAACCAATTAATATGATTTTCTTAATTAATTTCAAATAATTAACTGTATATTTTCTTATTATTACGATTTTTATATTTGGCAAATCTTTTGATTAAGACCTAAAACCAATCAACATCCAAGATATTAATGATTACTAGATACTATTGAGCATGGGAAAAGCTGAGAGCAAAAATTAAAATGCTTTGCTGAAATAAAAATGCACCCTGAGAGGTGAACAGGATGCATGTCAATTTATGGATTGTACCAACCTAGTCTTTGGCCGCTAAATAAGGAATATGATGTCCCTTGCTGTATTGATGTTCAGCATAGACCCGAGAAATCTCTCCAAGTTTTTCCAAGGTTGCCTCTTCACCTGCAAGCATCGTCGCTTCACGCCCTTTCACATCAAATATATGTGCTTTTTCACGTAAATCAGGTTGAATCACAATGTCTGCTCGCTTGAGCTCTTCTTGAGCTAAACGATTTTGCATAATATTGATATTTTGGTTAAACAAGCCCCAAACATTCGACGTTTCGGTATGAATCGGTCGTGCCAAAATATCCACCGCAATAATAATATCTGCCCCTAAATCGCGTGCAACGTCCACAGGAACTGGACTGACCAAGCCACCATCGACATATTCAGTGTCTTCAATAATCGTTGGAATAAACATGCTCGGAATCGACACCGAAGCACGAACGGCCTGTCCCGTATTACCATAGTTGAACACGACTTTTTTGCCATCCTTTAACTCGGTTGCCACCACATACATTGGGGTTTTTAGTAACTCTAAAGGCACATCATCAACTTGCTCATTGATATAATCTTCAACTTTTTTACCGTCAAAAAACCCTTTTTTGTCCAAACGTATTTCTCGAACATCATTGGCTTTCATATTTAAGGCGATATCTCTTAACTCATTGGCACTTTTACCTGAAGCATAGATTGAACCCACAATGCTACCCGCACTGGTTCCGACAATGAAATCAGGGTGTATTCCCTGCTGTTCAAGTATCTGAATGGCGCCAATGTGTGCATAACCACGGGCCCCACCACTCCCTAAAACCAAAGCAACAATCGGACGCTTTTCCTGCTTTTTCACTTTTTTAAAGTCAATGCGGTTATTCGCCACTTGAGCAGGTGCTGCTGTATAAGTTCGAATTTGTGATGTTGTTTCAGCGCTGACCTTTTTTGAGCCCACACTTTGACAACCTACAAGGCTGATTGCGAATGCAGTCATCAAAACAGTTATGCTTTTCATTGAGAGATATTCCAAATGCAACTCGAGATTTGAAGAGAAAAAGTAGTCTAATCAGTCCACATTCACGTCACTGTTATTATTCGTTAATGCCTCTGACCGATGCACATTATATTGACATACAACCTAGAAAGTCATTGGCTGTCAAAATTTCAGTGTCTAGCAGAATTTCCACATCAAGATCCAAAACATTGTCTAGCAAAAAAAGCCCCGATAACGGAGCTTTTTAAAGTTAATTTTTGACTTTACCAAATATCGGAATTAACGCGATCCTTATATTTTGGATGTTCATCCATCTTAAATACTGGCTCTTTTACACCCCGTTTTAACTGTGAGGTGTAGTCTTTCATCAGCATCAATAAGAATGGCGTCAGCAATAAAATCGCAAAGAGGTTAATACTCGCCATCACGCCCATGAAGAGATCCGCTAAGTTCCAAATCAGTGGCACACTCATGATTGAGCCAAAGTACACCATCATGAGGACGACTACGCGGAATATAAACATGACCTTAGGATTGTTATTGATAAACTGCACATTACCTTCAGCATAAGCATAGTTACCGATTACTGAAGAATAAGCGAATAAGAACAAGATTATGGCAAGGAAGTCATCTCCCCATGCGCCAATCTGGCTTTCAAGCGCCATTTGCGTCAAAGCAACACCCTCAAAGCCTGCATTTTCATACAAGCCAGATGCCAAAATAATGATCGCCGTACAGGTACACACCACAAATGTATCGACAAAGACACCGAGCATCTGAACCAGGCCTTGATTGACCGGGTGTTTAACATCTGATGCTGCCGCAGCATTCGGAGCAGAACCCATACCCGCTTCGTTTGAGAATAATCCACGCTTAATGCCTTGCATCATCGCCATAGAAACCATAGCACCGAAGAAACCACCAGCCGCAGCATCAAACTCAAATGCTTTGCTGAATATTAACTGGAAGATATCAGGCAAGATTGCAAAGTTAGCAAAAGCGATATAGAGCGCGACTGCCAAATAAAGTAATGCCATAAATGGAACAAAACGTTCTGCCACTTTTGCAATACGCTTAATACCACCAAAAATAATCAGCGCTGTTATAAAGACAAGGAATAACCCTACCCAAGAGATTTCGAAACCAAAACCACCTAAGTCTAAAATGATATTGGCTTTATCCCAGCCCCACGCATGTGAGGTCGCACCTGTAATGGCATTGGCTTGCACCGCATTAAAGACAAAACCGTAGGTTGAAATCAGCGCGATGGCAAAAACCACGCCCAACCACTTTTGCTTTAAGCCTTGCGTGATGTAATACGCTGGACCACCACGGAATTGCTGATTTTGCGTATCACGCACTTTAAAGAGCTGTGCAAGTGAAGACTCCACAAATGCAGAACTCATGCCTAAAAATGCGGTAAACCACATCCAGAACACTGCACCCGGCCCACCAATTGCAATCGCAATTGCAACACCTGCGACGTTACCCACACCGACACGACTTGCCAGTCCAGTCACAAAGGCTTGGAATGGTGTAATCCCATGCTCATCATCGCCTTCTTTACGGCTAGATTTCATCACTTTCATACTGTGAATGAATAGGCGAATCTGGACTGCACCTGTTACTACAGTATAAAAAATACCAACAGCAACCAAGAAGACAACAAGGAAATCCCAAAGTGGGTCATTAAAAATTTTAATCCACCCCAACAGGGTTTCATTTAATTGTTCATTCATATTCAACCCTAGTTTTAAATGGTCAAAAGTATAAAAGGCTCTTTTTTGAAGAGCCTTTCTAAATTAAGCAAAGAATTTAAGAATTAATTGAATAACTGTTGCGTTAATCAAATCAACAAAAAATGCGCCACATAAAGGAACGATTAGGAAAGCCTTATGAGATGGACCATACATATTGGTAATGGCTTGCATATTTGCAACTGCGGTAGGTGTTGCCCCCATACCAAAACCACAATGACCCGCCGCTAAAACCGCAGCATCATAATTTTTGCCCATTACACGGAAAGTGATAAACGCAGCATATAGTGCCATTGTTAATGTTTGGGCTCCCAAAATCACAACTAATGGTCCTGCAAGATCTGATAGCTGCCATAGTTTCAACGATAATAGTGCCATTGCTAAGTACAGTGATAATGAAGCATTACCAAATACATCAATTGCACGATCAAATATTTGTACGCGGAAAATACCTTCTAATACATTACGTAAAATGACACCACCAGCTAAAGCCCATACAAATGTCGGTAATTCAAACATCGTACCTTTACTGAAAGCCGTCATAAAATCAGCAAATGCTAAACAGCCAGCAAATAAGCCCAAAGTCGTAATTGCATTATCTGCGGTAATTAAACGAACACGATGTGGATATTCAAAAGGTACATATTCTGTTGAATTAATATCAGCTAGTGGTGTGTTATCACTACGCTCAATTTGCTCATTCGTGCGCGGAGTTGCTAGGCGATAACGATTAATTAGCAACTTAGCTAATGGGCCACCAATAATACCACCAATGATTAAACCAAAAGTTGCACTTGCCATACCTAAAGCTAATGCACCTTGTATACCGTGTTCAACTTCAAGAATTTCACCCCATGCACCAGCTGTACCATGACCACCTGTCAACGTAATTGAACCTGCAATCAAACCAATCAGTGGATCAATACCCAATAAAGTGGCAAGACTGATACCAACGACATCCTGCACAACAATGAAAGAAGCAACGGCTACCAGAAAAATAACAAGACCAATTCCGCCTTCTTTCAATTTGGCAAAGTTTGCGCTTAAACCAATGGATGCGAAGAAAATCAGCATAAAACTGGTTTGTAATTCACTACTCGTAGTAATGCTATAACCCCAAATGCTATGTACAACCAATGAAATTATTGCAGCAACCAAACCACCAGCTACGGGCTCAGGAATATTGTAACGCCTCAAAAAACTGATTTTATTTACCAGAAAACGTCCTAATAAAAGAACGATCACCGCCGCAATTAAGGTATAAAATGCGTTAAAGCTAAATTCCATAATAATTTGTCCAAAATGGTTAGAATATTTATTAGTCCAATTAATAGAAATTAGTAGCGTTTATTAATTAAAATACAATTCCAATTTGTAAATTTAACCAATAAATCAGGCTACCAGCTATTCATTGCCAATCATAAATATTCATCATCTGATTCAAATATGTATGCCTGAGTTAAAAAAAGTGAAAACTCAATTCGACAAAACAAATCCATAAAAGCAGTTCATGCTTACTAAACCAACACTTACTACAATATTCACATCATAGATGAAATACATAAAATCAAATGCTGATTAGAAAAGTCGCACATTATGCGTGGAGAACAGAGAAATTTCATTAATTTTAATTACAAAAAGTTTTATTTGCTATAATTTAAAGTTATATCTATTTGTTTTTACTAAAATGTATTCGCATTTTTTATCTATATAAAATATTAAAGATTTGAACATAATGCATTATAGGACGTGGTTCAACGCCTGCCTTAACCAGTACGACATCATGACTCAGGCGATTTAGTGAATCCATCTACTTAGTACTGTGAGTTCATTTGCATTGAAACATCCACCTTTTAAACAAAAAAAGCCTGAACTGAGTCAGGCTTTTTTGATCGATTCTTTTCGATGATTTAGCTTAGAAGCTATATTTAGCCATTAAGCCAACGCGGTTATCTTTATATGTTTTCCCAGTAAACGCTTCACGTTTACCATTCACATATTCAACACCTAAATCAATTGGTTTCACTGGTGTATAAATTACATTTAACCAAGCTTGCTGTACTTCTTTGTTTGCAGAATTATTTCCAACATCTTTAAATGCTTTTGCATAATCTGTATCTTCATCAGCAAATAATGCACCATAAGCTAAAGTTGAACGCAACTTTTCATTAAACTTATAGGTTGCACCGATTTGTACTGCGGTAAATTTATTCTGCTCAATATCCCCATTAGCATCAACAACATATGCGGTATTTGAGCCATATAAATAGTTGCTGTTCCCTTCTACATAAGATACATCACCATTAATTTTTAGCTGTTTAGTCACATCAAACGTCGTACCAGCTGCCAAACCCCACCCTAATTCATCATCATTACCGCTTTGAACTTTATGATGTTCCACAAGCGCACGTGCAGATGCATTCCCCTTACCATTCGCATAACCTTGAGTCAGTTTAGCTGTCAACGCTGGTAAGCTATATTTGACTGTTGAATCCTCAAGCGTTGTATTACTTACAGGAGGCGTGCCCGCTGTTTTGGTAGTCAGTGCTTGAGCTTTACTATCACCTTCTTCAGCAGCTACAAATAATTGTGTTTGCGGTGCAAGTTTTACGTTGTAACGCACTTGTGGCAAACGATTTGTACCACCGCCCACGTTAGTAGCAAAATCAATCATTTCTGGTGCATGGCTAGACAAGAAGTTTGATGTGGTCTGACCAAATAACCAGTTGTTAAAGGTTAAATAACCATGACGTAGACGAATAGTTTCGCCACTTCCATTGAAATCGACCTCGATTTTACCGCCCACTTTATCATCACCACCGACGGGTGCTGTAAAATCTAAACCAAAACGTGTGGTTTTTGCAGTTGCGCGAAGTTTATCTCGTGCTTCTTCTTTAGACGTATGTACGTTGTTAAAGTCGTTATCCGCACCTTCAATAATGTAGTTCGCATCACCACGAACAAAACCGTAAAGACTTACATCTGCACCTGTTTTAGATTTTAAGCTTGCAGCTGGAGTAGCTGGTTGCGGTGGTGGTGCAACAGGACGCGCTTTAACTTGCTGAATCTCTGTTTGTTGCTGTTGTTGAACTTGCTGCTGCGCTTTAATCAAACTTTTCAGTTCTGCAACTTCTGCACGTAATTGTTCAATTTCAGAAGTATTGCTGCCTGCATGAGCCATTGAGACCGTTGCCAAACTCATGGCAACAACAAGGGTTTTCATTGGGTGGAATACAGTTTGAGTTTTCATCCTAAGCTCTCTATTGTCCTGTCATTGTTGTATGCCCTAACTCTGGGCGCTTTGTTATTCAGCTATTTGAGCGGACAAATTTCAAGCTGCATATCCGTGCTTTAGTCGCATTAAAGTCCCAACTTGTAGCCCCCAATAACGAAATACTTGAAAGCAAAAAGCAAGAAACCTGAATCCATTACTGAAAATAGACTGAAATATTTAGTTAAAATTCAGACTTAGCCGATTCAGATGGCAAAAAAGCTCATTATTAATACCTTAAAGGTAAAAATCCATACTTTATAGGTATGTTATAAAAATGATAAAATCCGACATATTGCCAATAGAGGCATTTGACATATAGTGATTCAACATAAAGTACTGTGTTTAATGCAAATAATACTTATTTATCAGTTGCTCTATTTTATTAGAGTGGGATAACAGCGATCCACCGTTTCACTTTTTATTTTCAAGTGGATGATTGTTTAGATATAAGTTTCGAGAAAATAGAAACTGACCTCACAATGGGAAAATAGCACAATCATTCATCGTTATGGATGATGAACATTTATAATGAGTGACGCGGATATTTGATCAAAATACTAGTACGTTGATGACCGACGTTTAAGTCAAATGACCTAAACATCATCACCTGTATTCAGCTCAACCCATGGCTGAAGCTTTTAAACTACGCATGGTGAACATTGCAACAACCACAAATAGCAACATAATCAGGGCCATATTGATCAGCGCTGACCATACTAAAAAGTTCAAAAACACTCCAGCCAATAGACCACAGGCAAATTGCATACTTCCCATGATTGCACTGGCTGTGCCAGCTCGTGAGCCTTGTTCAGACATCGCCAATGCCATCGCATTTGGACCAGTGAAGCCGATTGAAGCAACACATAAGAACATGCCCAACATTACAACAACGATAGATGAAAGATAAAATAGCCCCGCCACCAATAAGATCAGCACCCCACATAATTGAAGTGCATTACCCAAGTGCAATCGATGGCGAACATCCAGTCGATTTGCAAGTTTCTTATTGAGGGTCGAAAACACCATAATCCCTAAAGCATTCGCACCAAATACGTAAGCAAATTGCTGTTGGCTCAGACCATAACCATCCATTAAAATGGCAGATGAGCCACTGATGTAACAAAATAAAATTGCGCCAGAAAAACAGCCTGTGAGCATCGGTTTACGGAAGCTTTCGTCCTGTAAAATCGCACCATATAAACCTAAGACTTGTTTTAAACTTAAGTTTAAGCGTCGCTCAACAGGTAGGGTTTCTTGAAAGAAAAAATGTACGCAGAAAAGACAAAAAATACCGACAAGCACCAATACCGCAAATATGTATTGCCATTCAAACACCTGCAAAACCCATGCGCCTAAAGTAGGTGCAATGATGGGTGCAATTGTTGTCACGATCATCATGCTGGCAAAGGCTTGAGCAGAAGCTTGCATACTTAAGCGATCACGAATTGCAGCACGGGCAATCACTACACCGACACAGCCACCCAAGGCTTGCAAAACACGAGCAGCGATCAAACTCCATTCACTATTGGCAAAGACACACAGAAAACCGGCACAAATATATAAAACCAAACCGAAATATAGCGGTGTTTTACGCCCAATGCGGTCGCTGACTGGCCCATAAATTAACTGGCCAATCGCCAAACCTAAGAAATACGCTGGAAGACTATTGGCCACTTGTTGGGTTGTGACACCAAAATCGTCGGCCATTTGAGGTAAAGCCGGCAAATACATGTCGATTGAAAGTGGACCTAAAGCAGTCAGCAACGCCAACAAGACGATCCAGCGTTGAGAAAATTCCTTTTGTGATTCGACGCTTTTCATAAGAATAATTCATTTATCGCAAGCAAGTTTTGCAGACAAGTTTACACTGCACATAGTATTATTTCTTGGCTTCAATGTGAAAATTCACACGATACACATTGCTTACTGCCCCATCGCTTTAGCAAAGGAAAAATTTTGAACGCCTGGCTCGCACGACTGAAACAAGCAACCTATAACACGACCTTTATGTATAACTTGCGCATGGTCATTGCCTTCGCAGGAACAGCCTTTGTCCCATATTTTTTAGATCAGCAATTGATGACCATTCCCCTCACTTTGGGTGTGGTTGCCGCAGGTCTAAGTGATATCGATGACCGCTTTTCAGTCCGTGTGCTCAATCAAATTTATACCTATATCGGGTTCTTTGTTACTGCGGTATCCATTTATCTGTTGTTCCCGCATCCGATCTTATTTGCATTGGGCCTGATTGTGTCTTGTATTGGTTGGATTCTTTTGGGTTCATTGGGTCGTCGCTACGCCACCATTTCTTATGGCTGTTTGGTGATCTCCGTGTATTCCATGCTTGGGGTTGAACTTTTTGAAAATTGGTATACACAAGCAGGTTTATTGGTCATCGGTGCGATGTGGTACGGACTGCTTTCGACTTTGAGCTTTCTGCTGTTTCCTGTGCGTCAAGTTCAGGACAAATTGGCCCAAAGCTATTCGTCTCTAGGTGACTTCTTATTTGCAAAATCTAACTTGTTTGATGTCGATATGACACCGGAAAGTTACCAGCAAAGTTTGATTGAGCTGTCGCTCGAAAATGGCAAATTAATTGGCATTTTCAACGATATGAAAACGGCCTTATTAACGCGTTTAAAAGGCGACCGTGGACAAAAAGATACACGTCGTAGCCTACAATATTATTTTGTCGCGCAAGACATTCATGAACGTGCCGATTCCGCGCATATTGATTATCAAAAATTGACCCGTATTTTTGAACATAGTGATATTTTATTCCGCTTTCAACGCGTGCTTTCGATTCAAGGTAAAGCTTGTAA
The DNA here is from genome assembly GCF_013419295.1 of Acinetobacter sp. YH12094. NCBI lineage: Bacteria > Pseudomonadati > Pseudomonadota > Gammaproteobacteria > Moraxellales > Moraxellaceae > Acinetobacter > Acinetobacter sp. YH12094. Next base: position 190,493 of record NZ_VPAK01000001.1, on the reverse strand, counting down.
AGATTTGAGTATCAGTATCTTACAGCGAAAACCTTATCATCATAATCAACGTTTTAAGCATGCATTCCATAATCTAAAACTGTCACTCGAAAAGCTGCGTGAAGAACAAAAATACGATGAAGTCTGGATCAACTCTTTATTTGCTTTATACCAAAACCTAAAAGGCATCGATGCGCAATTACGTAATGTCGAAACCGAGCGTTATATTGACCGACAAGCCCTGATTGAAAATCGTTTAAAAGATGATGATTTAAAAGGATGGGACGACATCGTCATTCGATTCAAACAACATTTGAGCCCTGAATCGGTGCTGTTCCGTCATGCTGTGCGTTTATCGACTGTCTTATTTATTGGTTATATTTTTGTCCAAGTAACCAATATCAGTTATGGCTATTGGATTTTATTGACCGCCCTGTTTGTCAGCCAGCCGAACTTTAACGCCACCAAACGTCGCCTCTATTTACGTATCATTGGCACCTTGGTCGGGATTATTTTAGGTTATGCGATTTTATATTTTGTCCCTTCTGTCGAAGGTCAACTATTACTGCTCATTTTAAGTGGCGTGTTGTTTTTTGAATTACGTAGTAAGCAATATGCACAAGCTACTGCATTTATTACCATTTTGGCGCTGATCAACTTTAACTTAGATGGCATGGGTTTTGCCGCAGCTATGCCGCGTATGATTGATACACTGATTGGCTGTGCCTTGGCATGGTTTGGTGTGAGTTTCATTTTCCCAGATTGGAAATTCCGTCGCCTGCCTCGAACCATCAGCCGTTCGATTCAAGCGCAGTGTGATTATTTGGCCGAAGTGGTTGAACAATACAAATCTGGTCGTAATAACGGGCTGAATTATCGTGTGGTCCGTCGTGCAGCCCATAATACCGATGCAGAAGTTGCTTCACTGATTTCCACCTTAGCTACCGAACCCGATACCGATCCGACTCAAAAAGCTTTAGCCTTTGAGTTTTTGTGCCTCAATCATACCTTTATTAGTTATATCGCGGCCTTAGGTGCGCATCGTGAAAAAATTCAAGACCAACAGGTCTTAGCCTTATTGGATAAAGCTGCGGATGACATTCAAGGTGCATTGCTACGTGACGAAGTTCCAGACTTATCTGCGCAAAATATGTTGCAAGAAATCCGTCAGCGTTTGTCACAAAACAGTGAGGAAGATCAGAAAGCCTTAATTGTGCTACAACAGCTTTCTTTGATGTTTAACGTGTTGAACCAATTTAGCCAATTGAAACAAAATCTCAGTCATGAGCATGATCAGGCATCGACTGAACTGGCTTCGCTATAATTTGGATGATTTTGGAACAATATACTCACTGAATTGGTATAAATAATGCTAAACTTTTTACAGTTTTAAATCTGTTACTTTCACTATGACCGCAAAAAATTTATACGCCTACACGCTAGAGCCAGTGGCTTATGAAATTTCTGAAGAAGAACAACGTTATGCTCAACTTGTTCTGTCTCGCAGTAACTTCAAAATTGGCAAAAAAGCATGGCTAATTATGGGTGCAATTCTAGCACTGGCACTCTTGGGCCTCATCTTTATTAAGAACTATTCAACAGTATTTTGCTGGGTAGCTATTGTCTGTGTTGTGATTTACTTCCTTGTGCGTAAATTCGGTATCGAGTGGTATGCGAAACGCAAACTGAACGAAGTCCCTGTTCAAGAAATTAAAGGCATCCGTATGGGTGTTCAGCCGCATGGGATCTCTATGCAGCAACGTATGGGCGCAAACATGGGGACGATGACTGTCGGTTGGAAAGACATTCATGAATGGTATGACACCAAAGACTTCATCCTTTTGAACTTTAAAGTAAAGGGTCAAGATGGTGCATACATCTTGCCTAAACGTATGGATAGCAAGAAGTTTCCATTTTCGACCATTCGTAAACACTTAAATGAAACTGTAGGCCCAGCTAAACCAATTTAAGCCTAACAGACATTTGTTTATAAAAAGCCTCCTCTCTTTGGAGGTTTTTTATGTGTTTAATTTTTGAATAATTATTGATAATTACAATAATGAGAATGAATATTACTTACTTTTTCCACATTCTCTACTACATCATCGTTTATAATTCGTCGCAATTCAGCAACCTTTTATCAATATTAAATCCATCATGTTTAAGAAAACCCTTTTCCAGATTCACTGGTTCTTGGGGATTAGTGCCGGCTTAATACTCTCGCTCATGGGGGTTACAGGTGCCATTTATTCCTATGAACAGCAAATACTTAAAGCAATCAATCAGGACAGTTATGTGGTTCAGGCTCAACAGCAGCCTAAACTAACCCCTGCTGAGCTTTATCAGCACTTTAGTCAGTCTGATCCTGACATGAAAATTAATAGCATCTCTATTGCCTCAGATGCTACCGCCTCAAGTACCGTGAATATTGTCAAAGAAGGTGCTCGTCGTGGCTATAACATGATGGTGAACCCCTATACAGCCGAAGTTTTACCTGAAATCAAAGGTCAAAAGTTCTTCCAGTTTGTACAGCAGCTACACCGTAATTTAACTGTTGGCCCTGTTGGTAAACAAATTACCGGCGCATGTACACTCATGCTAATTTATTTTGTATTGAGTGGTTTATATCTGCGTTGGCCAAAGAGACATTCTGTAAAACAATGGCTTGCAGTTAAACCAAAGCTCAAAGGACGTAATTTCCTGTGGGATCTACATGCTGTCGTCGGCACATGGGTGATTATTTTCTATCTCATTTTGGCATGTACAGGTTTGTATTGGTCTTATGATTGGTGGCGTAATGGCATGTTTAAAGTCATGGGCGTTGAACGTCCACAGCCCCAATTGCAAGAAGGTCCAAAAACGAATGGACAACCTGCTGAACAGGCGGGTGCAAAGCAAGGTGGTGAAAAACAAGCCACTGAAGCAGGACAAACTCGTGGTGAACACCAAGCACGTTCTGAAAGAAACCCTGCAACGTCGAGTCCCTCTGAACACGGCGCTCAAGAAAATAAACATGGTGCTGAAGGTCGCGGAGAAAAACGTGGTCTAAAACCAGAACAAGTGAATATTGCCCTTACGCAAAGTTGGAATGGCTTTAATCAAAATATTGGTCGTGAATACTCAAGTGTCACTTTTAATATTCCAAAAAAAGCCAATGGTGAATTAGAAATTAACTTTGTGGATGCCGTCCCTCAACATGAACGTGCGCGCAACAAAGCGACTTATAACTACAAAACGGATGCTCTTACCGATATCGAGTTATACGAAGATAAAAAATTAAATGAAAAAATCATGACCAGCATGTTGCCTGTACATCGCGGTAGTTTCTTCGGACCGATTTATCAGTTCTTTGTGGTTATTGCATCCCTCATGATGCCGCTGTTCTTTGTCACAGGATGGATGCTCTATCTCAAACGTCGTAAACAGAAAAAACTGACACAGCAAGCCCGTCAAAGCTTAGCACCAGTTACCATCGACCCAAATGCACAGCCTTGGTTAATTTGCTATGCATCACAAACAGGTCAGTCTGAACAATTGGCATGGCGTACAGCAACAAGCTTACAAGAGGCTCGTCAGCCTGTCACAGTGAAAGCTGTTCAGCAACTTTCAGCAGATGACTTAACGCAAGCCGCTCAGATTTTATTTGTTGCAAGTACCTATGGCACTGGAGAAGCGCCTGATCTCGCTTCAAGCTTTGAACGTAAACTGATGACACAAAGCCTCGATTTGAGTCATGTTCAGTTTGCCGTTTTAGCTTTAGGCTCTGAAGAATATCCGGATACGTTCTGTAGCTTTGGTCATGCGATTCATCGTTGGATGCAAAGTAATGCTGCGAAGCCCCTGTTTGACACGATTGAAGTCAATAATGGCGACACCCAAGCCATTCAAGCATGGAATAGCGCTTTAGCCAAAGCGACTAAACTTGAACTTCAGCACATGCAAATTGAAAAAACTTTTGATGCATGGACATTGACCAAACGTGATTTACTCAACCCGAACAGTTTAGGTGCACCTGCATTTAATATTGAGTTAAAACCGCAACATGAAGCCAACTGGCAAGCGGGTGATATTGCAGAGATTCAACCAGGTAATAGTGCTGAACGTATTGCAAACTTCATGCAAAAGTACCAAATTCAAAGTCAGCAAGTAGTTGATTCTACTCAGCAACGTATTGAAGATGCATTATGGGATCGTAACCTAAATACGGATGTTGAACCATTTGCCAACCTTGATCATTTACTCGAACAGCTTCCACCGCTTCCAACTCGTGAATACTCGATTGCCAGTATTCCAAGTCAGCAAGTATTACGCTTAGTGGTACGTCAGCAATCCAATGCAGAGGGTGAACTTGGCTTAGGCTCAGGGTGGTTAACACAACATGCAGCGATTAATAGCACACTACAACTGCGTATTCGTACCAATGAATCATTCCATCTGATTGCAGATAATCGTCCTGTGATTTGTATTGGTAACGGTACAGGTATTGCTGGTTTACTCAGCCTGTTACATACACGAGTTCGTCAAGACTATACGCAAAACTGGCTGATTTTTGGTGAGCGCCAACGCGCACATGATTTCTTTTATCAAGACGTCATTGAAGCATGGCAAAACACCGGTTTAGTTCAACGCATAGACCTCACCTTCTCTCGTGATCAAACGGAGAAACGCTATGTGCATCATGAGCTACGTGATCAAGCGGCCTTATTAAAATCATGGGTAGAACAAGGTGCCGTGATTTACGTCTGCGGTAGTATCAATGGTATGGCAACGGACGTTGACCACGCATTGATTGATATACTAGGTGAAGATGTTGTTGCTGAACTGCGTCAAGCTGGGCGTTACCGTCGTGATGTTTACTAAGTAAGATGTTTACTCATAAATAGTCCCAACTCAAAACCAGACCTCGTGTCTGGTTTTTTTTCGCTATACTTGGGCCAAATACGAATACTGCTTTAATTTTTTGAATGAAAAGAATACTACTGCTTTGTGTAGGCTTGCTGCTCTGCGTAGATGCCATTTGGTTACTTACATTAGATAAAATTCATTTAGGCATCCTTTTACCCTTAGTCATTGGGTGTATTTTTCTTTTATCTGGACTATTTGCAACGCAAATCCACAATATTTTAGATCAATACCCTAAACTCAAAAGGCTCTGGCGTGCTACATGGTGGTTGTTTTGGCTTTGGCTATTGAGCCTTTTACTGTTTTTTGCGTATTTACACTTCAATAGCCAGCAATCCAAGCCATTTACTTCCGTCCAAGCTATCATCGTTTTAGGTAGTGGTATTGAAAATGGTCAACCCTCTCCGACCTTAAAGGCGCGTCTCGATGCCGCAGCACCGTATGCCTTGAAACAGCCCAATGCCATCATGATCATGACCGGTGGTTTAGGCTTTAATGAAAAAATGACCGAATCCTCTGTCATGAAGCGCTATTTACTTCAACACTATGACATTTCAGCGGCACGTCTATATGAAGAAAGTAAAAGTACCAGTACAGAACTCAATCTGACCAATAGTAAAATGATTTTAAAACAACATCAAATTTCGCTTGATGCCCCCATTGCAATTGCCAGTAGTGACTTTCACCTTCCACGTGCAAAAGCAATTGCACAAAAGTTAGGCTATACACAGGTGTATACCATTGCAGCGCCTACACCGCTGTACATCCGCTACAACTCTTGGTTACGTGAATATTTTGCCTTTTTGAGCGGTTTTGTACTCAATGAATATTAAAAAAGCCCTTGTTTGATCAGTAAACAAGGGCTTTTTATGCTGTGAATAAACCATTAATTTAAACGAATGTTACGTGGCAAAGGAATTTTAAGGTTTTCAAAGATTTCTGGGCGCTGTTGATAGACTTGATATAAATAATTTTTAATATCTAACAGCATCTTTTCAGGCGCAACCAAAATATTTTGCCCTTCTGGGGTCAAATCTAAAGATACCGTAGTGCTCTCGCTGCGTAAAAACGGAATGACTTTTTCGATAAAGTCTTTTAATGAAATTTCCTGAATTTCATAATTGGACCAATTGTCTTTAATTAATAAACGTGCCAAACCACGATTTTGCCAAATGGCGAAGGAACGCTGACCTGTAGGTGTCGCACAAAGTGCCCAACCATCTTGATATAACGCAATCACGCCACCTTGAGCAACCATATTTTCAATAAATTGTTTATAGGTTTGTTGAGGATTGTAATTTGTAGTTTGAGTTTTAGACGCTGCCTTGCGCTGATATGGATTTCTCATAGATCACATACAATATTAAAATTATTATAGAGCGGATTCTATGTAAATCAGAAAATTTAGGCAAGCTTTTGGGGAAAGAAGATTCTATAGAAGAATATGGTGGGCGCTGACGGGATCGAACCGCCGACATTCTGCTTGTAAGGCAGACGCTCTACCAACTGAGCTAAGCGCCCTGAGCGAAGAGTAACAAAGCGAAGCTTTGTCTGAGCGCAAGAAAAAAATCAAAGATTTTTCTAAAGGCATTCTCTTGAACAGAGATTTTTAAGATAAATGGCGCAGCGGACGGGACTCGAACCCGCGACCCCCGGCGTGACAGGCCGGTATTCTAACCAACTGAACTACCGCTGCATCACGTAGTTTCTTTCGAAACACAACCTATATCTTAAAAGATATGGTGGGCGCTGACGGGATCGAACCGCCGACATTCTGCTTGTAAGGCAGACGCTCTACCAACTGAGCTAAGCGCCCTCAAAGGGTACAACAATTATATTCTTTGTAATGGCGCAGCGGACGGGACTCGAACCCGCGACCCCCGGCGTGACAGGCCGGTATTCTAACCAACTGAACTACCGCTGCATCGCAAAAAATATGGTGGGCGCTGACGGGATCGAACCGCCGACATTCTGCTTGTAAGGCAGACGCTCTACCAACTGAGCTAAGCGCCCTCAAAAGGTCTATCATGTAAATGGCGCAGCGGACGGGACTCGAACCCGCGACCCCCGGCGTGACAGGCCGGTATTCTAACCAACTGAACTACCGCTGCACTTACACAATGTCGCTATTGTGGTTCAAACGAATTAAGATTTAAAGTGGCGCAGCGGACGGGACTCGAACCCGCGACCCCCGGCGTGACAGGCCGGTATTCTAACCAACTGAACTACCGCTGCACTCTAAATATCTTAACACTGAAAAGGTTTGGTGGGCGCTGACGGGATCGAACCGCCGACATTCTGCTTGTAAGGCAGACGCTCTACCAACTGAGCTAAGCGCCCTTTTCAAAACATGTTCATCGTTTGATGAGGTGCATTATAGAGAATCCTCACGGTCTGTCAAACGCTTTTCTAACTCTTTTCCACTTTTTCTGTTTGAGTGATTAAAAAATAAGTTATATTGCGGAAAAATCAGTATTTTTGAACATTTTTTAGCTATAAACCTGTAAATTTATTACTAAAAATATGACTTATATTCTGCATCATTCACATAAAAAACAGTTTTTCGCGTGGACTCATAACTAATCATTCAGCGAACCGACGATTAATTCATCACATACACTACATTCTAAAACACCACAGTGTACAAAATACATTCAAACACGATTTTCTGTTAGTTTGCGTGTATTACTTCTGACAAAAAACGCCTTTCAAACTCACTTTAATTCTTCAAACCATGGTTTGATGTCATGAACTTCGGCTTTCATGGCTTGTGCTTTTAACGACGTGTTCAATGTTCAGTGATGTAAACCAGCGCATTTAATGGAATCAATTGATAAAGTTCTACAACATCGCTGTTTCGCATGCGAATACAACCATGTGACATCGGTATCCCCATAGGCTCTCTATCTGGTGTGCCATGAATATAAATATAACGTTGATAAGTATCACAGCCCTCACCTGCATTAAAGCCCGGTTCTAAACCACTGAGCCATAATATTCGAGATAAAATCCAATCCCGATCAGGATATGATGCAGCAAGTTGCTCGTCGTAAACCTCTCCGGTCCACTGACGTGCTTTAAAAACTGCATTTTGAGGATGTTGTCCACCAAACTTTTCAGCCACTTGATGCCAGCCTCGTGGCGTCTTGCCACTATTTTCCTGCTCACCAATGCCATTTTTACCCGATGAAATGAGGTAAAACTTATTCAGTTTCGGCAAAGTTAAAGTTTGATCTTTCAAGTTAATCAGGATATCTGCTTGATCTTGGGTATATTCAGACATGCTCTTGCTCTTTCTGCTTATCTTTATCTTGTGGTTGTGTCTGCGGCGATGTTTCAATAGTTCTAATCTTATTTGGCTCTGGTCGTGTCCATAACCAAATGCCAATAATCAACATGCTTAAGTCAGTGAAAATCTTGACGGCAATCGGTGCTGATGTAAAAAGCATAATCAGACCACTAACAAACATCATGATCGATGCAAACCATTTTGCTTTGCGTGGGACTGTGCCATTTTCGCGCCAATCGCGTAAGGTTGGCCCATATTTAGGATGATTCAACAACCAAGCATCCATTTGAGGCCAACCTTTTGAAGCCGCCCATGCCGCTAATATTAAGAAGACTGTCGTGGGCATTCCCGGCAATAAAGCCCCTATAAAGCCTAAAATGACAAAGACAACCACTAAGCTTCGCCAAAACAACGTCTTCATACCGCTACCCTGAACTTTCAATTCAGGTAGTATAAGATGTTTTTAACAATTATCCGTTGTTATTCTGCATTATTCAAAAGGTTTCAATATGGCTGTAGCCCCGACAACGTCGTCTTATTTTGAGCCATGGTTGCAATTTAAACAGCCCTTAGTTCGCCAATTGGCTTTCTGTATTGCTAGCCCAAATATTCTGCAGCAAATTCCCAATGAACTCGAAATCCGCTATCCCTTTCATTTTCATCCAAACGAGCTTTGGCATAAATATTTTGAAGCCTACCTTCCCCGTTTAAAACAACTCGAACAACACCCAAATGAATTAGTAGAATTTTTACAAAAATTAAAAAGTACTCGCCTTGGTTTACGTTTCGAAATGTTTATATGGTTTTGGCTTCTCGATCACCCATACCATCCATACCAGTTACTCGGACATAGCATTCAAAAAATTGACGGCCCTCGTACACTTGGTGAATTGGATTTTGTTTTAAAAAATACCGAAAGTTGTGAAGTTGAACATTGGGAAGTGGCTTTAAAATATTATCTAGCCGAGCGTGATTTTAAATTACCCTACTGGTATGGCTTAAATCGTAGTGATACTTTGGCTCGAAAGCTCAATCATTTTACCCAAAAACAATTCCAATTTGATGAAGCACTTGGGCAGCAGATTCAACAGCGCTATTGCGTTTTAAAGGGCCAATTATATTTACCTATTCAGCGTACCAGCACATTGCCAAACTGGGTCAATCCTGCACGCAGAATAGGTCAATGGGGACATGTCATTCCGCCTACAAAGCAAGGCTATTATCGCTTACAACGACATGAATGGATTTGCGTGCAGCAGCAACCGACGAGTGCAACCGCACATTGGTGGACAGATGGTTTATATAAAAAAGACAGTGATGAAAGCTATTATATGTATAGACAGCCACGCTTGATCTTGCCGCAAACGCTTTAAGCCCCAATGCACCATTTAGTAGAAATTTACATTTATTTACTCAACCACCGTAAAAACCACCTACTGTTTGATACGGCTATTTTTTAATCTAAATCTCACAACAGAATAATTTAGTCTTCTAAAAATTATTCTTTCATAATGGAGATTACATTCAATGAAAAAAATTTTAGCTGCATCACTTATGGTTGCTTTCGTACTGACAGGTTGTAATACAGTAAAAGGTGTTGGTAAAGACGTATCTAAAGCTGGAGATGCTGTAACCAATACTGCTGAGAAAACTTCGGAAGAAATTCGCCGCAATTAATTTCTTTCCCAAGAATTTATAAAAGAGCCCTATTTTTTAAATAGGGTTTTTTCACGTCTAAATTTCCCTTCGCTTGTCGATTCGCCTATTATATTGCGACATTTTTGACTTCTGTATTTAGCATGACCTCAACAGCAACTCTTGATCTCAGCCTAGAATTACTGCGCCAACCTTCGGTAACACCGATTGACCATACCTGCCAGAACATTATGGCGGAACGTTTAGCCAAGATTGGCTTTAACATTGAAAATATGCGTTTTGATGATGTAGATAATCTTTGGGCACGTAAAGGGACTGAAGCACCAGTATTTTGCTTTGCAGGTCATACTGATGTAGTACCTACGGGTAACTTGGATGCATGGGGTTCTGACCCATTTCTTCCTGAAATTCGCGACGGTAAACTGTATGGTCGTGGCAGCGCAGATATGAAAACTGCGTTGGCAGCTATGGTTGTGGCTTCAGAACGTTTTGTTGCAAAGCATCCAAATCATAAAGGCTCTATTGCATTTCTCATTACCTCTGACGAAGAAGGTCCTTCGATCAACGGGACAGTTAAAGTTGTTGAAACTTTAGAAGCGCGTAATGAAAAAATGACGTGGTGTTTGGTGGGCGAGCCATCTAGCACCAACACACTCGGCGATATTGTTAAAAATGGTCGTCGTGGTTCGCTAAATGCCAATTTAACAGTTAAAGGTAAACAAGGGCACGTTGCTTACCCACATCTTGCGATTAACCCAATTCATACTGCATCAAAGGCACTGGCAGAGCTTTGCGATACCGTGTGGGATAATGGCAACGAATACTTCCCTGCAACGTCGTTCCAGATTTCCAATATCAATGCGGGTACAGGTGCAACCAACGTTGTTCCGGGCACGATGAATTTACTCTTTAACTTCCGTTATTCAACAGAAGTAACGGCAGATGAACTCAAAGCACGTACTTTGGAAATTTTAGATCGTCATGGCGTTGAATATGACATCTCTTGGACGTTATCTGGTCTGCCTTTCCTAACCCCTGTCGGTGAGTTAGTGAATGCTGCACGTGATGCCATTCGAGATGTTACTGGGACAGAAACAGAACTTTCGACCAGTGGTGGAACTTCTGATGGTCGATTCATTGCGCCTACAGGAGCACAGGTGCTTGAACTGGGTGTTTTAAATGCTACAATTCACCAAATCAATGAACACGTCAATGTGGCAGAGTTGGAGCCACTTTCTGAAATTTACGAAAAGATTTTAGAAAACCTGTTGGCTTAAATATTCCCTGCATAGTCAAAAAAAGGAACTCCATTGAGTTCCTTTTTTTATATCTCGTTTTTGAAAATATTAAGCCGCTTGAAGCCCAATACTGTTTTGAATATTGGCTAAATGTGGAATATGAAATACCTGATCGGCCATGCGTACATATTGGAAAATATTGGCGTCTTTCACAGCTTTATCTTCATCAACCACTTCAGAAATACGCAGACGAATGGTTTTCGGCATTTCATTACACATCAGTGCAAAACGCTGTCCAACATCATCGCCTTCAATCACCAAAGCCACGCCCTGATTTTTTGCAGGATCATTGACCGAGAAAACAGGCAATTTCAATTCATGCCATTCAACAAAAGAAACCTTGGTTGCACTATCGAGCGCTGAAAGCACAATATTTTGTGGCAACAACATTGGCTCTTTACCATGACAATCAATGATATACGCATCTATAAAACCGGTTGAAACCGTAATGAGATGTTGCAGTTCCTGTTGATCAACTTTATCGCTGACAACCTGAGAAACAGTATTTTGGCTCATAGATTACCCCTGCTTTTCTGCAATTAAAGCTTCAATATTGGCAAGCAATTCAGCTTCTTGGAATGGTTTACCCATATAGTGAGTCACACCTAAGCTAAAAGCACGCTCACGATGTTTTTCACCTGTACGCGATGTAATCATAATGATTGGCAAGTCACGGTGAATGTCATGGTGACGAACTAAGTTTGTCACTTCGAAACCATCCATACGTGGCATTTCAATATCGAGTAGCATCAAGTCTGGACGGACATTTTCAAGCTGCTCAATTGCATCCACACCATCTTTCGCTGTCACGATGTCATAACCTTGACGTTCAAGTAAGCGTGAAGTCACTTTACGTACAGTTACCGAGTCATCGACAATCATCACTAAACGACGCGCATTGGCTTGACGGCCCAAGTCACGCTGCTCAGCTGAATGTTTAACACGCTGCGTAGTTTGAATCTGACGTGCAATATTTTGCCCATCCAAAATCAAACATACATGACCATCACCTAGAATCGTGGCACCTGCAATCGCGGCCACACTAGTAAATTGTTGACCAATTGGTTTCACCACGATTTGAGAACGTGAACCCACCAACTGATCGACCAATAAAGCAATGGTTTGACCACTGTTGCCTTTTATTAGCAATACAGGCAATGAATGACCGACATTATTTAAACGTGGAATTGGCTGATTACCCACAAACTCTGATAGATAACGTAGTTTGTAATTGGTGTTGTCAATTTTAAACACGTCATCATTACTATTGAAGTAAGTTTCTAGTGCCGTAGGTGCAATACGGACAATACGTTCAATTTGCGCTAATGAAATCGCATATTGCTGATCGCCCGCTTTCACCATCAAGGCATCGCTGACCGCTACTGTCGTTGGTACACGAATGATAAAGGTCGTCCCTTTACCTAACTCAGACTCAACGGAAACATGACCACCCAAGGCTTTAATTTCACTTTGCACCACATCCAGACCAACACCACGACCCGAAATTTGCGTTACCGCTTGTGCCGTTGAGAAACCTGGGTGGAAGATCAATTGCAAGATTTCTTGTTTATCGAGGAACTGATCCGCTTTGATTAAACCAAGTTTTAAGGCTTTGTCTTTAATTTTGGTTTCATCAATCCCTTTACCATCATCACTGAAAGACACCAGTACATCAGTACCCTGACGACTAATGTTCAAGACGATGCTACCCACTTCTGGCTTTTTCAAAGCCAAACGGTCAGCAGTATCTTCTAAACCATGGTCGACCGCATTACGCAGCATATGTTCAAATGGTGTCACCAAACGCTCTAAGATCGTACGGTCCAATTCACCTTCTGTATTTTGAACAATCAATTCTGCAGGACGGTTCAAGGTCGAAGAAGTTTGACGCACAATACGTTGTAAACGTGGTAACAAACGATCAAATGGCACCAAACGGGTACGCATCAGACTTTCTTGAATTTCTGACTGAATACGTGATTGTTGTAATAACAAACCTTCCGCATCACGGATTTTTTCTGCCAAAGTACTCTTGAAGTCAACCAAATCTGACGCAGATTCGGCTAGAGATTTTGACAATTGGTTAATCGATGAATATTGGTCCATCTCCAATGGGTCGAAATCCGCATAGCGTGAATTTTCAGAACCATGTTTGGCAATAATTTGTGACTCAAGCTCACCATCCATTCGACGTAACTGGTCAGCAAGTCGCTTAATCGCCAACTCCATTTCATTCAAGGTATTGCCTAGCTGACCTAAGTCCATTTCAATACGTGAACGGTTAATCGAGTTTTCGCCTGATAAGTCAATCATCTTCTCGACGAGATCAGCCGAGATCCGAATCATCTCATTACTGTTATCAGAAGAATTGGCTTCAGACCATTCACCCAACATCGATGGCGGTTCAACACCATCACCTTGAATAAATTCAAAGCCTTTGCTAACAATACCTTGTTCTAATTCTGCAACACGGTTTGGTAATTGAACTGTAACATCCACATATTGAATGGACTCTAAGCTCAATTTAATGCTGTCAAAATTACTATAGTCGTGGTTGAAGATTGCTTCTTTTAACCATGCTAACGTCGTTTTGAGCAAGCCGTCATATGCATTTGAGTTGAAATGATGAACCGCGAAATGCTCAAACGTCGTCTCAAGTTGATACGCAATTGCGGCAACAGGTTCATTTTCAACCATACGCGCACCACCCTTAATACTGTGGGCAGCACGTTGTAATTGAAGCAATACGTTACGGTCACTACGTTGTTCAGTCCATTGATTTAATAATTGAACGGCTTGTTCAAGAATTTCCTCAGACTCTTCAAGGAAGGTTTCTTCCATGACAGAACGTAGATCGTCATCTGGATGCTCAACATGTTCAGCAACCGCATGTTCAAGATGTTCAACAGCAGACTCAGTGTGAGCAGTCGTTTGAGCTTCAACCACTGCCTCTGCAGTGTCTTCAGCAACATCCATCGGCTCTGACACCGATACATCTGGTTCTACTGCTGTTTGTTCAGTTTCAGCAGAAATAGGGGCCGAAGCCAATGCAACAGCTTCTGAACGCTCTCCTGCCACAATTGACTGAATATTCCTTAGAATATCGATCACATTATTCGCTGGGTAGTCGATCCCTTGGTCACGAATGGTTTGAATACGATCTGAAATATCATCCTGCACCAAGCGAATAATTTGAATTAACGCAGGAGTAATCGAAATTTGCTGACGAATAATACGCTCATAAATCGATTCCAATTCATGCGAAATTAAACCCACATGAGACGCGGCAATCATATTTGCACCACCTTTTAAGGTATGCAAATAGCGCATTAAATTATTCAAAGCTGAAGTATTGGTTTGATCGCGCGTCCAAGTACTGAGGTCTTGGTCAATACCTACCAATAACTCTTCTGCCTCTTCAATAAAGATCCCTAAAAGATCTTCATCAAAGTCATTATTCGCATCCGCCGCTTGCATCTGTTGATGATCAAGTTGAATACGCTGACTTAATTGTGCAAAGTCTACTGCTGTTGTATTTGCAACAGCGGCTTTATCTTCTACTGTGGCAACACGTTCAGCAACTACATGGGCTTCTGGTGTTGTCGTCGCTGCAACTGCTTCAATGTCTTGTTGAACAAATGCAGTCAGCTCATTTAAGAAACGCTGAACCTCTTCACTTAACACTACACGCTGACCCGCAGCTAAAGTGTCAAATAAGTGAATGAACTCTTGATGTGCTTGCGCAAATAACTCATAACCATAATCAGCATGGAGTAATTCAGGCTTTTCAACTAAAGACTGATATGCTGAACGCAGTTGAGTTGTGAAATCATGGATTCCAACAGACGCACGATTATCCGTATGTTCGATCAACTCTAAAGCTTGTTGACTGAGCTGTTGAATATAGTCTGGGAATTCAGCAAGGGCACGTTTATCAAACTCAAATTCAGCATCCAATAACTGATCAATATTTAATTCGATTAGTTTAGAAACCAAACCTTGTGGATTATCTTCAGGCGCCAATTGATCTTGGCTAGCAAAACCATAATCATCCCAAGCGGCTTTGAAGGTTTCATAAATAGATGCAAGATTTGCCTTATCTCCTGAACGCAGCACGTGTAAATAATCACGAACAAATTCAGCATATTGAATCAATAAAGCAGTTTCTTTCGAGCTCGATACGATTTCATCTTGCAATAAGGTTTTGAATAAGTTTTCAACTTTTGAACTGGCTTCAAAAATCTCTTCGATTTGCGCCATCGACGAACTACCACGCAAGGTGTGTAGCGCGCGAATCAAACCATTATAATCTTGTGATTTACTGTCATCAGATTGGAGGAACTGATCAATCGTTTGTAGATGTTCTTCAGCTTCTTCAATAAAAATGCTCACTGTCTCTTCGACCAGAGATGCATCTGCATCCACTTGTTCAGGAGCAGGTTCTGATTCAACAACCGCATCAATCGTGTTTTCAAGCACTTCTACAGGTGCTGTAGCTTCAACATCAGTCAGTTCTAAACCAGTGACACCATCTTCAGATTTTAATTGATCTGCCAGTTTTAATAATTCTTCGAGTGCAGGCTCAAGGCTAATATTTTGTTGTAATTGTTGCCCCATTAAAACCAATGGACGTAAGTCAACATCCAATTCGGCAACATTTTTAAACCGTGGATAGAGCTTATATTGATAAACATTTAAAACTGTTTGTGCAAACTTTTGAACGGTCGGCGTTAACTGTACTGAACCCGCAATGACACGGTTCAGCGTATCTTCAACTGCCCATGCAGTTTCACCCGCCGATTTTGCCCCGACCATACGACCTGAACCTTTCAGGGTATGGAAATGACGACGAATCGTCGTTAAAGTCTCTTTATCTTGTGGATTTTCCAACCAAGTTGTAAATAAACCCGCTAGTTCTTCAAAGATTTCTTCTATTTCTTCAACAAAAATCTCTAAAATTTCTGCATCTTGATCAAGATAACTATCTTCAGGAAGCGTAGTTGTTTCAACTAAATTTTTTAATATTTCTTTCATAGCTAAGGCTTCTTATGTTTTGCCACCAAGAAGGTTGCTCAAACTTAATTGTAACCATCACCTAAGACTTAACTGTGACGTTAAGTTCACCTTATCGATGTGTTATCTGTAATCGGTGCAGTACCCTAGCCGCAGCTAAGGTACTCCAGGTTTGCGCCTGACTTACTCTGGGAGTTTAAAGTCAGATACAGATTCACGTAATGATTCAGCCATATTCGCCAATTCAGATACCGAACGTGCAGTATCAAATGTTGCACTGGTAGTTTGCGAGGTAATTTCTTGTACAACGTTCATCGTTGTCGCAATATGACCAGCTGAAGCAGACTGAAGTTTTGCAGCATCAGAAATGTTTGCAATCAGTTTCGCCAAGTTACCCGATACAGACTGAATTTCATCTAGTGCTACGCCGGCATCTTTAGACAAGTTCGCACCACGTACAACTTCCGAAGTCGTTTGTTCCATTGAAATTACGGCTTCGTTAGTATCCGTTTGAATGGTTTTTACCAAACCTTCAATCTGTTTGGTTGCAGACGCTGAACGTTCCGCAAGACGCTGTACCTCATCCGCTACCACGGCGAAACCACGACCTGCTTCACCCGCCATTGACGCCTGAATTGCTGCGTTTAATGCCAAAATGTTTGTTTGGTCGGCAATATCGTTAATCAATGCGACAATGTTACCAATCTCTTGAGAAGACTCACCTAGACGTTTAATACGTTTTGAAGTTTCCTGAATCTGTTCACGAATCGTATCCATACCTTCAATTGAACGGTTTACGACATCTGCGCCGTTTGCAGCAATTTGTACAGAACGTTCTGCTACGACAGCTGATTCTTCAGCGTTCGAAGATACTTGGTCAATCGACATTGCCATTTCGTTAATCGCGGCAGATGCACCAGCAATCTCTTGCGCCTGATGTTCAGATGCTTCTGCAAGCTGGTTGGTAATACCCTGCGTATTGGCGGTATATTGCGCAACTTCTTGAGAAGTTTCTGTAATACGCGATACAAGGTCACGTAATTGGTCGATTGCGAAGTTAATCGAGTCGGCAATCGCACCAGTAAAGTCTTCAGATACCGTCGCATACGAACGTAAGTCACCGTCTGCAAGATCGGCAATTTCATCGAGTAAAC
Source organism: Acinetobacter sp. YH12094 (assembly GCF_013419295.1). Lineage (NCBI taxonomy): Bacteria > Pseudomonadati > Pseudomonadota > Gammaproteobacteria > Moraxellales > Moraxellaceae > Acinetobacter > Acinetobacter sp. YH12094. The sequence goes on along the minus strand of NZ_VPAK01000001.1, from coordinate 173,202 downwards.
GTAAAATCGCGTTCTGGTTACGGTCATATTCTTCTTGAAGACGGGTTACACGGAATTTATCCGATTGACCACGTAAAGAAAGAAGTTTGAACACACAGATCAAGAAGGCTGTTAAAGCAAGAATCAACATTACCGCAGGTAAAATGGTTTTCAGACCTGTGCTAGAAGACAATTGATTTAAGTTGTCCAATAATTTGTCTGACTCAGCAAAAATTTGTGAAGATGCTTTACGTACGTTCACAATTTGCGTTGAGTTTTTCAAAATTGTCGCAGCCGCTGATTTTAATACATCGTCATATTCAGCTTTAATGCCTTCAAGTGACTCACGTAATTCAGGGCTTTCAATACGTTGTACACCAAGCTCTGTACTACCATCCAATTGGGCATTTAAGTACAAACCGAAGGTTTCAGTATCGGCACTGAAGTCATCTGCAGACTCACGTGAACTATCAGAACCGGAAAGCACCGAGCTGATCGAACGTAAAATACGTTCAGCAATGAATACCTGGTTTTTCGCAATCACCACCTGGTTCGAAGGCATGTCTTGACGTGCCATTTGGTCGACCATCAAGTTATATTCCGCCTGAATCCCCGGAATGGTTTCACCAATCGCGATGTTCGTGTCATATAATTTATTAATGATTTTTTGTTGCGAAGTAATCAAGTCAATACTTTTTGAAACCTCAGCCCACTGCGTATCTACAGATTTCAGCGCATCTGTATTTGCATGAATGTCTTTTACAGTTTCTAAGTTTTCTTTGAACGAATCTTGAGAGGCAATTAATTTTTTCATTGCATCTTCAGTACCTGATGCAGTTGCCTCAGTTGCTTGACGCGAAATTGTTTGCGAAAGAAGACGGAGTTCACCCAAACTTTGCGTTAATTGGTTACCGCGAGGAACGCTATAGAATAGGTATAATAAAATAATCGTTGCCAGTACTAATGAACCAATCGCACCATAAATAAATGGTTTGGATTTTTCACTATCACCAAAAACTCGAGATAATTGATCTGTCTGTGATTGCAGTTTTGCCAGAAAAGCATTACCGCCTTTACGACCACTGGTGCTTTCACCCGTATTTTTCTTTTTAAGTTTAAAGCCCATTCAGCTTCTCCCCGATTACGCCTTCTTTCGTTCGTGCGCGACAATTAATTTATAAATTTTATAGATGCGTTCATGTATTTTGGATTTTGCAGTAAACGACTGAAGAGAAATACATTCCACTGCTGGTTATGCTGGTGGAAATACCCCTGACAATATTCCTGCAAATTTCGATCCAACTCATTATGTTTAGAAAAATAACTTTTCTTATTAAAGTGTTGAATACCCAAAACTTGATCGACTACCAAACCGACATAATGGTCATTATGACTAATACATAAAACTTTTTGAGTGGGTGAAAAACTACTTCGATGACCGGTTATATATTGTGCTAGGTCAGACAAAGAAAGTAAGCGTCCCCGAATATTGGCTAATCCCATCACCCAAGGTTGGGTGTTGGGAACTGGCGTATATTTTGGTGGGTAGATCACTTCAGCTACTTCACCTAAAGGAGCAACGTAATATTGCCCCATCATCTCAAAAGCAATGCCTGACCATCGGTTTACTTCATTTTCAGTGGAAACGTAGTTTTTGTTTCCTCGTTTTGCGATTCGAAGTAATTCGATAAATCCATTTGCTGCCATAGAGCTTTATCCTGCATTGAGGTGTTGCTTAATCACATCAATTAATTGTTTTTCGTCTACAGGTTTAGTCAGATAATCAGAAGCACCTTGGCGTTTACCCCAAACACGGTCAGTTGCCTGATCTTTGGTACTTACAATGACAATCGGAATATGTTTGGTGGTCGCACCACGTGCAATTTGACGTGTTGCTTGGAATCCATTCACACCCGGCATTACCACATCCATCAAGACCAAATCAGGTAACTCAGCTTGAGCCATCGTCACCCCATCTGCCCCATTTGAAGCTTCAATCACTTCAAATCCGTGTTTACCTAAAATTTCTTTAAAACGGAATGTTTCTGTTGGTGAATCATCAACGATTAGGATACGTGCCATGCTTTTTCCCCAAAAAATAAAAAATCTAATTAAGCTGTAACGTGATTACGGATTGCATTCAGCAATTCATCTTTACTGAATGGCTTAGTCAAGTATTCATCAGAACCTACAACACGACCCTTCGCCTGATCAAATAAACCATCTTTACTTGAAAGCATAATCACAGGAATATTTTGATAATTTTGAGAGTTTTTAATCAGGGCACAAGTTTGATAGCCATCAAGACGTGGCATCATTATATCGACAAATACGATATCTGGATTCGCATCTGCAATTTTTGAAAGTGCTTCAAAACCATCTACAGCAGTGACTACTTCACATCCTTCACGCTGAAGCAGCGTTTCGGCCGTACGACGAATGGTTTTTGAATCATCAATTACCATGACTTTTAGATTTTGGAATTTATCGTCCATTTATTGACCCTACCCATTGAGGATGTACAAACAATTAAGTTAGCAGCATTATTATTTACAAGTTGTGAACATTTTTAACATATCTTTACTTGCGTTTTCAATGAACATTTTCTGCGCAAACACACAAGATTTCTTGTTTTTATTAACTGCTTCACACTTTCCGATGACCAACGATTTTTTTTTAACTTGGAATAGTATTTAATTGTCTTAATTAAGCATATTATAGCAAGATTATTACTTTAAAATAAGTAATTTAGTCAACTTTAAACTGGGGAGTACAAGGTTGAATCCGTTTACAAAAAAAATTCACTTGATTGGCCTTAAACATTTCTCAAAAAAAATCATTCTGACGACTTGTTTACTGGCTTATACCCCGCTTTTATTTGCTGCACCAACCAATATACAGCAACCACAAAAGGCCACTTGGTATCGTTACTATGACAGTAAAGGTGTAGCAAACATCAGTACCAATGTGACACCAAATCACATCCGCTATGGTTATGAAGCACTTGATCAAAATATGCAAGTGATTAAACGTAACCGCCCCTACAATGCTGAAGCTGACATTAGACAAGCTCCTCAGCGTGCTGCCCAAGCACGTCAGCAAGCGTCAGATATCAAACTTAAAAAAGCCTATACCAATAGCCGAACTGCAGCCATTAAAAAGCGTGATGCACTGACAGGTATACGTAAACAGATCGTGTTTGAACAAGAACAATTAAAACAATTACAAAATGATCGTGTATTATTTGTTCGCCAAGAACGTGAACATTTTCGAAAAGGTGAAACCGTTCCGGCAAAATTAAAAACAATGTTGGATAATAATCAAAAAAATATGGTAGCAAAAAAAGAATACATTCAATCGTTACAAACTCGCTATCGAAATACAGAAGCTGAATACGACAGAATTATTACGCGTTTAAAAGCGATGGAATAAACTTGTTATTCAATTGCTTTTGTAGACCGCTGATATAAGGACCATTATGCACTCTGCACAGCAATCATCCCCATTTTTAAAGCTTAGCATGCTTTGCATAAGCCTGACTTTGGCTGCATGTCAAAAAGAAGATCCGCAGCAAAGTGTTAAACCAGAAAATAAGATTGAATTAATTCAACAAGATCTGGTGACGATCGAACAAGGCAACGCCATTTCAAAAACGGCCTTTACTGGTACCATTCGGGCGGTCAATCAGAGCAGTATTCAAGCCCAAGTCACTGCGACTGCAACCAATGTTAATGCAGAAGTCGGACAACGTGTCAGCAAAGGCCAAGTGTTGGTGCGTTTAAATAATCAAGACAATGCCGCACGTCTTGCTCAATCTCAAGCAAACCTTGCCTCCACGCAAGCTCAAGCCAATCAAGCCAAACTGATGATGGAACGTAAACAGCGTTTGCTGAATCAAGGCTTTATTTCCAAAGTAGAGTTTGAACAAAGTCGTGTCGATTACCAAGCTCAAATGGAAAATGTTCGTGCCCAACAAGCTAATGTCGATATTGCGCGAAAAGCCAATCAAGATGGTACCATTTATAGCCCTATCCAAGGCGTGATTACCAAACGTGATGTTGAACCGGGACAAACGGTTGCTGCCGGACAAACCCTTTTTGAAATTATCAATCCAGACCAATTAGAAATTCAAGCCAAATTACCAAGTGATCAGCAAGCTGCACTGAAAATTGGACAAAAGATTGAATATAGCATCCAAGGTAATAGCAATTTACTCACAGCACAAATCAGCCGGATTTCACCGATTGCCGATCAAGCCAGTCGTCAAATTGAATTTTTTGCAGCCCCAAATGAAACTATTACTTCATTAAGTATTGGTGCTTTTGTCGAAGGCCACATCTTAGGCACGGATAATATTTCAGGCCAAAAAATTCCACTCGACACCATTCAAAGTCTAAAAGATAAACCTTACGTCTGGGTCATTCGTCAAAATAAAATTGCCAAAGTACCTGTACAAATTTTGAATCAGAGTTATAGCAATAACACCGCGATTGTTCAGGGCTTACAAAATAGTGATCTGATCAGCCGAATTAAATTTAATGATTCAGATATCAAACAAGATGTAAGTATCAGCCAAAATTAAAAGAATAAGGCAGGACAGTTGTTATGTGGTTAACCCGAATTAGTGTGAAATATCCTGTTTTCACCATCATGATGATGTTCTGTCTGATGGTACTAGGACTCGCATCTTGGCAACGTATGGGTGTTGAAGAGTTTCCTGATGTCGACTTCCCTTTTGTTGTTGTCTACACCAACTATCCGGGTGCTTCTCCTGAGTCTGTCGAATCTGAAATCACCAAGAAACTTGAAGATCAGATCAATACCATTTCAGGCCTCAAGCAAGTCATTTCTCAATCCAGTGAAGGTTTATCCACGGTTATTGTCGAATTTAATCTAGATGTCTCGTCCTCTGTAGCTGCACAGGATATTCGAGATAAAATTGCACCAGTAACCGCACAATTTCGTGATGAAATTGATGACCCCATCGTAGAACGTTATGACCCTACTGCCAGTGCAATTATGTCGATTGTTTTTGAATCGAAGGACACGTCTTTACGTGATTTGAGTTCCTATCTGAATCAACGGATTGTGCCCCAGCTTAGAACGGTTCCCGGTGTCGGTACGGTCAATTTATTGGGTGATGCACAGCGTCAAATTCGTATTCAAGTAAATCCGCAAAAATTACAAAGTTTCGGGATTGGGATCGATCAAGTTATAAACACCCTAAAATCTGAAAATCTTGAAGTTCCGGGAGGAACCTTAAAACAAAAGAATTCAGAATTGGTGGTCGAAATTAAATCTCGCGTTATTCACCCAAATTCTTTCGGAGATTTAGTGGTTGCCAATAAAAATGGCGCGCCGATTTATCTCAAACAAATTGCCGAAATAGAAGATAGCCAAGCTGAAATGGAGTCGAGTGCTTATCTGAATGGTAAAACAGCCGTCGCTGTCGACATTCTAAGAAGTTCGGACTCTAATGTGATTGAGGTAGTTGATAATACCCGTAAAACCTTAAGTAAAATCCAACAGCAATTGCCGCAAGGCACGACCGCAGAAATTGTGGTTGATTCATCTAAAGGTATTCGTGGCAGCATTAAAGACGTTGCACGTACGATTATTGAAGGTGCAGTACTTGCGGTACTCATTGTATTGTTATTTCTCGGCTCATTTCGTTCGACAGCCATTACAGGTTTAACCCTACCGATTTCGCTACTAGGTACCCTCACCTTTGTTTGGATTTTTGGTTTTACAATCAACATGATGACCCTACTGGCTCTCTCACTAAGTATCGGTCTACTCATTGATGATGCCATTGTGGTTCGTGAAAATATTGTCCGCCATGCCGATATGGGCAAGGACCACGTCACCGCTGCACTCGACGGTACGAAAGAAATTGGTTTAGCCGTATTGGCCACAACATTGACCATTGTCGCGGTATTTTTACCTGTGGCATTTATGGGCGGCATTATTGGGCGTTTCTTCTATCAATTTGGTGTAACCGTCAGTACCGCTGTACTGATTTCAATGTTTGTGAGTTTCACCCTTGACCCCATGTTGTCTGCTCACTGGGCAGAGCGCAAAGATCCAAATAAAAAGCCGGGTAAAATCAAACGTTTTTTTAACTGGATTTCGAGCAAGCTCGACAACCTAAGCCATCATTATGAAAAATTACTCAAGCTTGCTTTAAGATTTAGGCTCATTACCCTTTTAATCGCCGTCGCGTCTTTATTTGGTGCATTAGGTTTATCCAAAATGATCGGAACTGAATTTGTACCCGTACCAGACAAAGGTGAAATTCGGATCAAATTTGAAACACCAGTTGATGCAACCCTTGAATATTCGCAGGCTAAGCTTAAGCAAGTAGATCGTATCATTCGCCAACATCCAGAAGTCAAAGCCACTTATGGTGCAATTAATAGTGCCACTGATCGGGGTAAAAACCATGCTAGCATTCGTGTCACTGTTTCACCACGTACGGAGCGTAGTCAAACATTAACGGATCTCAACAATGAATTCCGTACCCGCTTAAAACATGTAGCAGGTATTACCATTACCTCGATTGCCTCAGCTGATGAAACAGTATCGGGCGGCCAAAAGCCGGTTATGATTTCGATTAAAGGACCAGACTTAGATGAGTTACAACGCATTTCTGACCGATTCATGAAAGAAATTTCGAAAGTCGACGGTATTGTCGACTTAGAAAGCTCACTCAAAGAACCTAAACCGACATTAGGTGTACATATCAATCGCGTTTTAGCCAGTGATTTAGGTTTATCCGTCAATCAAATCGCCAATGTATTACGCCCTCTTCTTGCGGGTGATAATGTAACAACGTGGAAGGATGATAAAGGCGAAACCTATGATGTAAATTTAAGACTCACTGAAGATCAGCGTCGACTGCCAACTGACATTCAAAGCATGTACATCACATCACAAAAAACCGATGCTGCAGGCTTACCTATTTTAGTTCCATTGACAAGTGTGGCAAGCTTTGAAGAAACACTTGGTGCTTCACAAATTAACCGTCGTGATCTGGCACGTGAAGTAATGGTTGAAGCCAACACAGCAGGACGTCCTGCGGGTGATATTGGTGCCGAAATCAATGAGATAGAGAAAAACTTCGACTTGCCACCAGGTTATAGTTTTGTCACGCAAGGTGCCAATAAAGATATGGCTGAGTCTGCGGGTTATGCAATGACAGCGATTACCCTCTCTATTGTATTTATTTATATTGTTTTGGGTTCACAATTTAATAGCTTCATTCACCCTGCAGCCATTATGGCTTCATTGCCCTTATCATTGATTGGGGTATTCTTAGCCTTATTCTTATTTAATTCAACCATGAACCTCTTTTCCATTATCGGGATTATTATGCTCATGGGCTTGGTGACAAAGAACGCAATTCTACTCATCGACTTTATTAAAAAAGCCATGGATCATGGTGTAGATCGTTATGAAGCGATTATTGAAGCAGGTAAAACCCGTTTACGCCCCATTTTAATGACCACCAGTGCAATGGTGATGGGTATGGTTCCGCTTGCACTTGGTTTAGGTGAAGGCGGTGAACAAAGCGCGCCAATGGCACATGCCGTGATTGGCGGGGTGATTACCTCTACCCTACTAACACTTGTGGTTGTGCCGGTGATTTTTACCTATTTGGATGATTTCCGAAACTTCCTTGCACGTCAGGCCAAAAAAATCATGTCATAATGACAAAATCTAAAATGAGGTGACTTTGGAAAATGTTCACCTCATTTTTTATTGTATACTCTCCACTTTAACGCTTAATTTTTTAGGACAGTTTCCATGCGCGCGAGTCGCTTTTTATTTGCAACGTTAAGAGAAACCCCAAACGATGCTGAAGTTATTTCACATCAGCTTATGCTTCGTGCCGGGATGATTCGTAAATTGGCTTCAGGTTTATACACTTGGCTGCCGATGGGCGTTCGCGTATTAAATAAAGTTGAAGCGATTATCCGCGAAGAGATGGATCGTGCTGGTTCACTTCAAGTCCTGATGCCTGTCACTCAACCCGCATCTTTATGGGAAGAATCAGGTCGTTTCGTACAATATGGTCCAGAACTTTTACGTTTTAAAGACCGTCATAACAATGACTTTGTACTTGGCCCTACACATGAAGAAGTAATTACAGATCTTGCTCGCAATGAATTGAAAAGCTATAAGCAATTGCCTGCAAACTTCTACCAAGTACAAACTAAATTCCGTGACGAAATCCGCCCTCGTTTCGGTGTGATGCGTTCACGTGAATTCATCATGAAAGATGCCTATTCTTTCCATGTTGACCAAGCTTCTTTACAAGAAACCTATGACAAGATGTATGCAGCTTATTGCAAAATTTTCACTCGTTTAGGTTTAAATTTCCGCCCAGTTCAAGCGGATACAGGTTCAATAGGTGGTTCTGGTTCACACGAATTCCACGTCCTTGCGTCTAGCGGCGAAGATGACATCGCATTCTCTACAGAGTCAGATTATGCTGCTAACGTAGAAATGGCGGAAGCAGTATTAGTAGGTGAACGTGCTGCTCCGACTAAAGCACTTGAGATTGTTGATACACCAAATCAGAAAACCATTGCTGAGGTTTCTGAATTCCTTAAATCAGACCCTACTCAATCTGTCAAAGCATTATTGGTTCAAGGTGTTGCTGAAGAAGGTAAAGCTGCACCAGTGGTTGCCTTATTCCTACGTGGCGACCATGAACTGAATGAAATTAAAGCAGAAAAACACCCATTAATTGCTGCTCCATTAACTTTTGCAACTGAAGCACAATTAGCTGACTTAGGCTTAACTGCTGGTTTCTGTGGCCCTCAAGGCTTAACCGAAAAAGGCATTACCGTTATTGTTGACCGTGCAGCGTCTGTACTTTCAGACTTTGTTGCTGGTGCAAACCAAGTTGATAAACATGCTGTAGGTGTAAACTGGGAACGTGATGCACAATACACCGAAGTTTATGACCTGCGTAATGTTGTTGAAGGTGACCCTTCTCCAGATGGTCGAGGTACAATCTTGATTAAACGTGGTATCGAAGTTGGTCATATCTTCCAGTTGGGTCAAAAATACTCTGAAGCGCTTGGCTGCAAAGTTTTAGGTGAAGATGGCAAACCTCTCGTTGTGACTATGGGTTGCTACGGTATTGGTGTAACTCGTGTTGTTGCTTCTGCGATTGAACAAAACTTCGATGACAAAGGTATTATTTGGCCGTCTGCAATTGCTCCTTTCGAAGTTGCTATCGTGCCAATGAATGCACATAAGTCACCACGTACAATGGAAGCAGCTGAAGCACTGTATGCAGAATTAACTGCTGCTGGTTATGATGTGCTTCTTGATGATCGTAATGAGCGTCCTGGTGTTAAATTCTCTGATATCGAGTTAACAGGTATTCCACACCGTATTGTCATTGGCGAGAAAGGTTTGGATGCTGGTACATTTGAGTACAAAGGTCGCCGTGATGAAGAATCAAGCAACTTAAGTAAAGAAGACCTTTTAGCGAAACTTGCAAAATAATTTGCGCTAAACATAAAAAATCCCGCTAGGTGCGGGATTTTTTATATCAAATATTTTAAGCCTTAACAGAATTTCAGCCCCCCGAAGCAGTTAGAACGAAACTCCTGTCCAGACAGTTTTAAATTGGTTAATGGGAAATCAATTAATGACGGGTTTTTAATCTCTTTAACATCCAAAGAAGAACCTGCAACACAACCAAAGAGTAAATCTCCACAGTTACGAACATTGGTACTTAGGTCATGGTTAATTCCGGCGATCGTTTGTTTCAATACTTCATCCGTAATCGCCACTTTATCTGATGGTGTAATACTGCCCAAATCGACTTCATCTTCCATCGCCAGCCACCACCCTCTTTCTGCTGCGACTGCAGCACCAGGCCAGAGTATTTTTTGAGCTTGTAAAGATAGCGAAGCAGGGTTATTTAGATAAAGTGCGTGAATCAAACCTAAACTTTGATTTACCGTAATATCGGTTTTTAGCCCAGTAAGATACCCCGTCACATCTTTATTCAAATTAATGTTTAAACCGAGTAAAGAGATTTGAGCTTCTAATGGACCACTAAAATCTAGACGATCAACAGTTCCTGTACCCTTTAACTGTACATCTGTCATTCGATTACCACTTACAACAGTAGCTGGAATCGTAAAAGGAGCTGTGGTTGATTTTAAATTAAAGGAATAATTATCTGATTTGTAGTGAAGCGGTAGATCAACTTCAGCACCAAATAATGTCCCCTTAACTGCTCCTTCAATATATTGCTGCGTAGAAGCATAGTCCATCACACGCTCGGCAGTTGTTGCAACACCCGCAGATGCTTTGGTTTTCATATAACCACTAAAGGTATTGATACCATTGGGTGTATTGCTATTTTCTGTACCTAATGTCATTAATCCAGAAATTTTTTCAGCGCTCAAACGAAAGCCCATCACTTCACGTGTTGCAGCTGATTTCGGATCTTTAATTGCGATTTCGATAAAAGGATTGGTCAGCAAAGCAGAAGTTGCCGCACGTTCATCCGACGTATAATTGCTATTTGCAGGCAATCCACTCAGTGAAATATGATCAATATCAATATCACAAGCACCTGAGCCATTTGCACCACCACAACCCAATTGCAGCTTTTTAATATTTGCATTGAGCTCCATTTCAGCTTCCAAACCAAGTTTATAAAAGCCAACTTTGGATTGGTCAACGGCTTGTCCACTCTCATCCACAGAATTATACCCCTGCGTATATTCCATGGAGAGTAAAGCTTGACCATCAACTTTTGATAAGCTTTCATCATCTAAAGCCATCATTGCATGAGATAAGCTACTCATCGCAAATGTCGAGAATATCAAACCTCTGATTAACTTCTTTTTCATAACAAATTCCCTGTTCGTTATTTTATTTATTTGTTATTGATTTAATTTTACTAGCGTGGAGTAATCCCCATCGTACTTCGCATTGTTCCACCTGTTAGGGCAATATCCACCATCTTTTGCATATTGCCATTTGTTAACATCGATACTTCTGCACGAAACGCTTTAGACATATTATTGGTTGGATTGAATTTTACCTGATTATCAAACTCTACCGAATCTTGTTTTATTTTAATTCGAGCATCAAAGCCTAGATCGCCCTGCATTTTATTAATATTGATACTTGAAGCTGAAACGACACCGCTGGCATTTACATCTTCATTCATCAAACTTAAATAGCTTCCCATAACTTTTTGATCTTTCTTTTCAGCATCTGTTAATGCTTTAAATTCAAAGCTTCCACGGAAAGATAAATAATTATTTTCTGCACTGTCATTTAGACCCGGTACTATAAATAGCTCACCTTTACCATCGAGTTTAAACGCAATATTCGTCAACACATCATCACGTTTAGAGAAATTATCTAAAGGTACTGTAGTCCCACATTTGGCAGAGGCTGTAGTCGCACAGTTATAGGTTGAACCAGGAAGTTGACCAATCGCTAACTCGGCATTGGCTGCAATCAATAGATTATCTGCACGTACATAGATGCCATCATTTTCATAGCCAATCACACCATCAGATTGAATAAGTGCATTGATGTTTCGCAAGCCGGCATAATAATTGACTTCTTGACCATTAATACCTTTTTTACCATCAATCAAAATAATGGAAGTTGTACTTGGTGTTCCTGTTTTTTTATCAACACCATAACCATCTGTGCTCATCACAAGGTTATAGCCAATACCTGATTTTTCAGCCGCATTTTTATAACTGTATTTTTTCTCTGATAATGCAACGTTGGCATTCATATTATAAATCGGGATACCAATCCCCCAACTGTTGTCATTACTTGCAATTGCAGCAATTGAGTTATCCGAAATAAATCGTGCGGTACGCGCGATGGACTGAAAATCCATACCACGAATCGCCACAAGTGCAAAATTTCCACCCGCCGTTTGATTTGACAGATTCTGGGTTAAAACATTATTGGTTAAACCTAATGTCGCTTTTAATTTATCATTTACCAGAAAATCAAGGCTTTTTGCTTGAATGGTATTGATATAAATATCGCCAAAATCAATATAGGCATTTTTATCAGCAACTAAAGACGTTAAATTAGAAAATTCAATGGAATAACTACCAATACCCGTATGGCCAATTTCTAAGGTTGTCGGTGCTTGACCTGCAACAAGACTCGGATCATCTTTTGAAGTGAAATCCGCGCGCACACCTAAATGTAAACCACCTGAACCAACGGACTCATATCCTGAAGCTTTCGTTGCTAGACCAAAATCTTTAATTCCTTCTTGATTGGCATTTAAGGCAACTCGTGCATTAGTGACAGCACCCGATGCTCCCATACGAATTAAATTGCGCTGTGCACCACCATCGGTACCGTATCGTAAATCGATATTAACGCCGGGGTTTGTGGCATCGCTACGTGAGCTATGTACATCTGAAGTATCCTTTACCCGCCCCAAATTGACCGCATGGTCTTTGCTCCCTGTGGATTTTGTGGTGAGAACAATGCCTTCATCAGCTGCGACATACATATAACCTGAACCAGCAAAGTTAAAGTTAAAGTCCTTTAAGGTTACGCTATGTCCATTCATACCATGACTAATACTGGCATTTTGCAATTGAAATTCCATATACGCCGTATCATTACGGTTAAATAGACCATTGCTGGTTTCAAGTAATACTTTTAAAGGTGAAGATGTTGCAATCGTAAGTGAACCTAAATTTTGTGTAGGCGTTTGGCACGTTGCACCTTGACACAGCAACATAATATTTTGTGCAACAGCCGTAAAAGGGCTGACACTCGCAGCTATACGCATGCCTACACCAGCATCCGTAGTCCCAACATCAAAATCTAATTTTGATGTAATGGTGCTTTGCCCAACGCCATCTATTTGTACATTGTGCAAACCCATTTTCATCTTATTTTGGTCAGTTGGGTCAACCCAATTTAACTGATCAACTTTGACTCTAGAAACTTCATGGGTAATCGAAATACCATCTTGGCCAGTAACTGCACCCAAGCTTTCATCGGTCATCGCTTCAAAAGCATATGCATGTTGAGCAAGTAAAATACTGGTTGCGAGTGCCGTTAAAGTTGTTATTTTTCTCATCACAATATCCTTATATTCAGTCACAGCTGATTAACAGCGACCTGCACCATTTCCAGTGCAGTTAAAACTGAAGATGTTTAACTTTCCACTCATGTGCATGTTGCCATGCACATTAACACCCATAAATCCTTGTTCTGAACCACGATCAAAATCAGGCACTGCTAAAGTTGAAGTTGTTCCATCAGCTTTCTTTTCGGTATAGGTCGTATAAGTACTGGTATTTTCATAACCTTCCTTACCTGTCGTCCCTGTTTCCACCGCCAACGTAGCAAAACCTAAATTTCTAATTTTTAATGGCTTATCATCATAAAATGTCAACTGCATAGCCGTTTGTGGATTGCCTTCACGATTGATAATCGTCACACCATCTAGTGAAAATTGATCGATCTGTAACGTTCCTTGAAACTGTTTAAACACCAACCATTTCTTATTACCATTTGCATCCACATGATTATTGGGCGCAAGTGCTAAGCGACAAAACTCATTGGATGAACATTGATATCCATAAAAAGCTTGAGTCGTTTTTCCATTCGCATCCATGATAGAAATGTTGTTTTTCGACATATCATTGGCGTATTGATGGTTTAATGAAAGTGTCCAACTGAGATCAGCACCGCCTTGACCGGTTGCAGCAGTGAGTTCGGTATTATCCATAGACACTAAGCCTGCATGAGTTTGTGTCAGTGCAGCACAAACAACAGCGCATAAAATTTTATACATTTAATTTCTCCTACAGCCCTGTTGTTCTTATTTTTAAGTGCTGAATCAATACGCCATCTATGGCAACAGATCCTAAATTCGTGCTTTGTCCATTGACACCTTTAAAGACCACACCTGTCGCCGTATCCGTACTTTTTGCATTCAGCAGATTACCAGGCAAGCGCTCTACTGTACCGATTGCAATACTACTATGTGTTGCATTACGCCCTTGATATAGTGCTGTCGCATCTGAAGAGTTTGCTTTTAACTCCGTACCACAACTATAGACGTTACAGGTTGAACCTTTAAAGTCAGCAGCGGTTAAACCCGATGTACCTGTGGTATTTCCAGCGATATCTGTATAGTAAGTATAAATTTTACTGTATATAGAAGGCACGTTAGGAATACGTGTTACTTCCAAAATAATATTTCGACCTTCCGATCCCACAATAAAGGGTTGATACATATTGCCTAAAACTAAATTGATGTTTGGGCTATATAAATATAGACCTTCCGTTTCATGGAAAATCGGAGCGACAGAACGATCCATAGCGGGTGTCGCTGCAGTACCATCATCCAGTTCGGAGCGTGCAGCTGTACTGATACGCATACCGCGAGCATCCAAATCACCATCATTGATACTCAGTGACTCAGCACGATCATTGGTATTAATACGAATTAAACTGGCTAAACCTAAAGTTTGGTTATAGTTGGTATTTGTTGATTTTAGTGTTTGAAAAATGCGAACTTGTGAACCATTAAAACTCAAACCATTCGCAACAATTTGAGTCCGTAATCGATAATCTTTATCTAAGCCACTGGTCGGCGCACCGGTAATCGGATCGACGACATTGCTTGAATTCAAAGACCGTGAAAATACATCCATCCACAAACCAAGCTTGATGTTGTTAGATGCATCATCTGCCGCAATTTTCTTTAATGGTGCCTCAATCGCTAAGTAACCAACATTCCCCTTATTATCTTTCGCAAATTGTTCAACATCTTGATTTCCCGCATGGAAAAGCCACGGATTTTCAGCGGTCCCCCAATTAAACCCTTGATCGGTATAGCGTGTTGCTAATGAACTTTTGCCATTTTTATCTTTACTGTTTGATAAGGCTAAACCATATATAAAGACATCTGCTTTCGATCTGAGACTCGATACGGTCGCAGTCGAAGCAATTTGTTTTGCTGTAATTTCAGCATTTTTCTTCACGGTTGCTAATGCTGCATCGCTTGCCTTTTGAGCTTCAAGCTTGGCATAGTCCGTTGCCAACTGATTGAGGGTTTCTGCAGCTTTGGCATTCAACTGAGCATTTTTTGTTGTATCTATAATATTTGAACGTGTAATTTTTCCTGAGACATAATTTTTATAAAAAGTCGAAGTGGTCGGCAAATTACCCGTACTATTGTTACCGTATAGTAACTCAATCATTTCATAGGTATTTTTTAAAGCAGCAGTTTGTGACTTTTCTTTTAGTCCTGGAGTAATTGATTCTTTCGTTGTGCCATCGTTTTCAAAAGGTAAGCCAGCCGATGAACCATTATAATAATCTGCATAACGCTGATCGTAATATGCCTTCATCGTTGGTGATTCAAGATAAGACTGTACTAATCGGCCACGATATTCTGTTGAATATGTTGCGATGGTTTCATTGGTTACTCGTGTAGCATTATTGGTCTCATAAGTGCTTTTAGAACTTATAAAAGTTGAGTCATAAACACCGTTATAGCCCGTAACTCGGCCTTGCTGATAAGCATCAACATAAGCTGCTTTGTAGATTTTATCGTAAGCACGCTGCCCTAATTGTTCATAGTTTTCACCTGTAGGAATAATCCGAATAAAACCTGTATCGTTTTTCCCAGGATCAACCATACCAGACGCATAACTAGAAGCCGTAGAACGGTCATTTGGCCCTTGAAAGACCATTTTGAAATTCTCTAAAGTGAGTGCAACACCTTCACCCGTTGTGGCTGAAAGTGCTTCATCTGATAAATCTTGAAGCGCATAAACAGATGGTGCAGCAAAAATGCTGACTGCGGCTGCTAAGCAACTCTGGCGGAATAACTTAGCCTGGGTGAATTGAGTCATCTCGACCTTCCTTTTATCAGATGCTCTGCATCTCTCTTATATTTATTCCTGAGAACTGGCTTTGATGTTATTGTCCATTTATTCCTTAAATGGAGACTTGTGATAGACCAGTCACTTAACTTTTTATTATGCTGAATAATTACTCAATTGCAAAAACTTCCCCACCGAATGGTCTATTTTCCGATGAATGACCCAACAAAAAAGCGGGCTAATTCGCCCGCTTTATTTAACTAAATCCGAAGGATTAAGCTTTCGGTAATGTCACACCAGTTTGACCTTGGTATTTACCGCCACGGTCTTTATAAGAGGTTTCACACACTTCGTCTGATTCGAAAAACAACATTTGTGCGACACCTTCACCCGCGTAAATACGTGCAGGTAAGTTGGTTGTATTCGAAAATTCTAAAGTCACGTGACCTTCCCACTCTGGTTCAAGAGGCGTCACATTGACAATAATACCGCAGCGCGCATAGGTTGATTTACCTAAACAAACGGTTAACACATTACGTGGAATACGGAAATATTCGACTGTCCGTGCTAGTGCAAACGAGTTCGGCGGAATGATACAAACGTCTGATTCGATATCAATAAAGCTTTTATCGTCAAAGTTTTTAGGGTCAACAATTGCTGAATGAACATTGGTAAAGACTTTAAATTCACGAGCACAACGCACGTCATAACCATAGCTAGACACGCCATACGAAATAAGCTTTTCGCCATTTTCATCATAACGGACTTGGTTTTCTGCATACGGTTCAATCATGCCGTGTTTTTCGCTCATTTCGCTAATCCAACGATCAGACTTAATAGCCATTTATCTCTATCCAAAAACTTAAATCAATTATTGCGTGGTACTTTAACTGAAATCCGACTTAATGAAAATAAGCTTTACCGAACTAAGCGGATTTAGTCATTTTCAAATCAATTTAGAGTTTTAAAATCGCAGAATAACTCAGTGGAATCGAAAAACTGACCAAGACTAGCGATGCTGTTCGTTGTAGATTGGCTTGATTGAGCCAACTAATTTTATTCGATGCCAAAACGGAACCAAGAAAGGTCCAAAAGAATGCAATAGGAACAATCAACAACAGAAAGATCAGCATGTGAGCTACATAATACTGCGCATTTTGCCAAGCCAACGCAGGGAAAATCGCAGATGCAAATAATAATGCTTTGGGGTTTAATAAAGTCGCAACAAAGAGTTCGCGTGCACGAATGCCCTTTTGATTAAAATTTTCAGCAACAGTTGCTGTACGCCATAATCGCATAGCCAAAAATAGAATATAGCCAGCACTAAACAGTTTTAAAATGGTCGGTAGTAAAGGCAGATGTACGGAAATTTTACCAATGAGAAAACCCCATAGGCTAATCGAAATAAGATAACCAAAGGCTTCCGCTGGAATGAGTCGGAATGATTTACGTAGCCCAACTTGAATACCCGAAGATGCGAGTAAGGTATTGGTTGGTCCTGGCGTTAACAAAATACTGATAACTAGACCAATAAAAAACCATGAAATCATACTTTGACCTCAAACTTAATCCGCGAAGATTAATTCAGTTGTTTCGTATTAGCAAAATAAAAAATAGAAACGCTTATAAAAAACTCCTTATTTAATTATAAATTCAGTAACTTAAATAGAAAAACAAAACCTTAGCTGAACAGTCATTCAGAGCACCTTACAATTCAAAGAAATATCTTGAACTTATATTTATTAATAGAAATTTCACATGATTCCATGTATACCCTACAGTTTTTACACGTAACAAAATATTATTAAAATAAACGATATAGCTCCATGCCATTCTTACGCATAACCATTATTTATTGGAGACTAAAAAATCAAAAAAAAATACTTTTCAAAAATAATTGATTAAGTTATGTTCAATTGAGTAGTGGAAATTAAAATTAAAGCTCATCAAATCAATATTCAAAATTTATGTGTAAAAGGACGTTTCTATGAACCAATGGACAAAACTCACGTTACTCTCGGTTACTTTGGCATGTATTACTGCTTGCTCAAATGATCAATCTACTTCAAAAAATACCACGGAAGGAAAAAGCGCAGAAACTGCTACATCTGACAAACTTCAAACCAAGTTCGTAACCATTGCAACTGGTGGGGCATCAGGACCTTACAATGTGATTGGGACAAGTCTTGCAGAAATTTATAACAAAACCTTTGGTGTAAATTCTAAGACTCAAACTACAGGTGCATCCGTCGAAAACTTAAACCTTCTGAAACAGAATAAAGTTGAAATGGCATTTGTTATGAGTGACAGCTTAACAGAAGCACTGAACGGAACAGGAAGTTTCGCAAATGGTAAAGTTGAGAATGTCAGCCAAGTCGCAGCGCTTTATCCCAACTACGTACAAATCGTAACCTCTAAAAAATCAGGGATCAAAAATATCGAAGATTTGAAAGGTAAACGTATCGCTGTAGGTGCACAAAATTCAGGTGTAGAAGTAAATGCACGTACACTGTTGAATGGTTTTGGAATCACCTATAAAGATATTAAAGTTGATTATTTAGGCTATGCTGAAGCCGCTGATGCTTTAAAAGGTGGCAAGCTTGATGCAGCATTCCTGACTAGTGGCATTCCAAATTCATCACTCATGGAACTTCAACAAAGCTTTGATCTACAGTTAGTTTCAATCAATGCAGATAAAGTCAAAGAAATAGCTAAAGATCAAAGTTATTTCTTACCGATGATTATTCCAAAAGGCACATATGGCAATACTGCGGACATTCAAACTGCCGCAATTAAAAATGCATTAGTTGTTCGCACAGATATATCGGATGATGATGTCTACAAACTAACAAAAACTTTCTTTGACAGTTTGCCTCAATTGGCAACTTCACACCAAGCAGCAACAGAAATCACGCTTGAAGGTGCTCAACAAGGCCTTGTAGCGCCTCTACATCCAGGCGCGAAACGCTACTATGATGAAGTGGCTAAAAAATAATAAGCTTCAAAAAAATGCAGTTTATACTGCATTTTTTATATTGTTCTTCTTAATCTATGCTAGCTATCCAACACTGTATACGCAGGTTAGAGTTGAAACTGATATATGCAAAATTTCAACTGATCAATTTGATTTACAGTGGAAGCATTCAGTAGAAAAGACGGCTTGGTCTGAACAATATCAGCGTCAAAAGAATAAGTTTTTACTGCACCACACCGATTTGATTTCATTTGGTGCAGGTACACCCTCAAATTATCCCATTGAGTTTCAAAAAAATGGTGTGATTAGAATGCGGGTCAATCAAAATATAGATGAAATCAACTGGGTGATTTCTAGAAATATGCAAGGCACGATCCTCGCTGACCAAAAAATTTGGTCTATTTTTCAAAGTTACCCAGACTATAGTTTGGTCAACATCTCGGTTCAATATCAACCCAAATGGAAGTCTTGGTGGATTGGAGAATGCCTATGAATTCCAAAGAAGATAAAGTTGTATTAGAACAACTCGATGAGAAACAACAACAAGCCATATTAGAAAAATTTGATCGGGAATCTGTTACTCGAATCAATATGAGCAAATCTGTTACCTACTTTGTTGCATTTGTAGCGATCTTTTATTCATTATTTCATTTATTTATTACGTTTAATCCTTTACCTGAGTTAATACAGCGTGCAGCCCATGTCGCTATTGGCCTAGCACTCATTTTTTTACTCTATCCAGCTCGTCAAACAAGCTCCCGACAGCATATTTCACTTCTCGATTGGTTCTTGGCTTTGCTTTCCATCTTCAGTTTTTTATATTTATGGAAAGAATATCAATCTATTATGACCACTCGAGGTGGTATTCCAAATACCTTAGATATCGCGTTTGCAATTATGAGTGTGGTATTAGTCATAGAAGCAACTCGCCGGGTCATGGGGTGGATGTTGCCCATTTTAAGTTTAATTTTCCTGACCTATACATTTATCAGTCACTTTGATTGGATGCCAGATCGATTACTTACTCGCCCTTATACAATCAGCGACATTTTCGGACATATGTATTTAAAAACCGAAGGCTTATATTCTTCGGCAATTGGTGCATCCGTCACCTTTATTTTCTTATTTATCCTTTTTGGTGCTTTTCTTGCAAAATCAGGTATGGGGAAATTATTCAATGATCTTGCCATGGCGCTGGCTGGACATAAACAAGGTGGGCCTGCCAAAGTTGCTGTAATTTCAAGTGGATTTATGGGCAGTATTAATGGCACTGCTGTTGCCAATGTTGTTGGTACAGGCTCATTTACTATTCCATTGATGAAAAAGATTGGTTATCACAAGAATTTTGCTGGTGCCGTTGAAGCCAGTGCATCCGTCGGTGGACAAATTTTGCCGCCAGTCATGGGTGCGAGTGCCTTCATTATGGCCGAAACAACTGGCGTGAGTTATGGCACGATTGCACTAGCCGCATTATTACCTGCCTTATTGTATTACCTTGGCGTCATGGCTCAAGTTCATTTCCGTGCGGGTAAAGATGATCTGAAAGGCGTACCTAAAGCTGATTTACCTAAAGTAAAAGAAGTTCTAAAAGAGCGTGGACATTTACTTATTCCAATTTTGGCACTGGTCTTTTTCTTATTTCAGAATATTCCTGTGAGCTATGCTGCTGTCTACACCATCGTCCTGACCATCTTTGTAGCAGCTTTAAGAAAATCAACACGAATGGGTGTAAAAGATATTTTAGATGCGCTCGTTGATGGAGCCAAACAATCATTATCTGTGATGGCTGCTTGTGCTGTCGTTGGTATTATTATCGGCGTAGTAAGTCTGACAAGTTTTGGTTCAGTAATGACTTCTTCAATTATGAGTTTAGGTGCAGGTAGTCTCTTTCTCACTTTATTTTTAACCATGATTGCATCGATGATTTTAGGCATGGGGCTTCCATCTATTCCGGCCTATATCATTACTGCCACCATGGCAGCACCAGCACTCGCAAACTTTGATATCCCTGTATTAGTCGCGCATATGTTTGTGTTCTATTTTGGTTTATTTGCAAACATCACCCCACCAGTTGCCCTTGCCGCCTTTGCGGGCGCAGGAATTGCAGGCGGTGATCCAATGCGCACTGGGTTTCAGGCCTTAAAACTATCTCTTGCTGGTTTTATTGTTCCATTTTTATTCGTTTATAACCCTGCCATGCTGATGATTGATACCACCAATGTTGCAGTCAATGCTCGAGAATTTGCCTTTCCTGCATGGACAACTATAGTGAGTATTACTGTCACTTCAGTGATAGGAATTCTCGCTTTAGGCTCCGCAGTTGAAGGTTATTTCAAGACTTATCTCAACTGGTTCTGGCGTATTTTTTTAGGTGTGGGTGCGCTGTGTATGATTATTCCAGAAACCATTACAGATATTGTAGGCATTATCATGGTCATCATCGCAATTACGGTGAATATTATCACTGCTAAACGTAAAGCAAACCCGTCTCTTTCCTCCTAAAAAACCAATTAAAAAGCCCGGTAATTACCGGGCTTTTTAATTTCTTAGACTAAGGCGTACCCTCATTTGATGGGTGGGTTTTAATGACTTCAAATAATATTTAAAATTATTTGTTCCTCTATATTTTTTCAATGCTAAGCCCCTTGTAACAGAGGACATTTGGCAAAAAATCTAAGACACAATGCGTTTGTACAGTTACTGCCGTTCCAAGAATTGATCCTAGCCAAAATAATAGAAATATCGTGAAAGCTATTTTGTAAAAACTAAGTACAAACGCGACATCCTTTGATATGCCTCAAGAATTTTATCCTTGGCAGACGGCTTATAATCGCAGGAAAAATAAGAAATTGTGCAAATCGTTTTTTAGATGTGTAATTCATAGACATCGTTGAATGTCTAAAGTTCAGTACTCATAATTTTCAAACACTCCCAATACCACGTTATAAAAAATCTGGCACGAGGCCAGATTTAATGCGAGCAACTTAAATTTCAGTTAACCCTTAGAAAATACGGTTTTTATCTTTTTCAGCTTGAGGCAATGCATCTGCAATTTTTTGCGCAATTGCCATATAGCTTTCAGCAGCATCATCACCAGCAATCACAGACGGTTTCCCTGCATCGGCATTTTCACGAATTTGTACGTTCAGCGGTAAACGGCCTAAGAGTGGAATGTCGTATTGGGCTGAAAGTTGGTCGCCACCACCTGTGCCAAAGATTTGCTCTTCATGTCCACAGTTCGAACAGATATGGGTCGACATATTTTCAACCACACCCATTACAGGGATGTGTACACGGTTAAACAACTCAATGCCTTTGGTCGCATCCATTAATGCAACGTTTTGTGGTGTCGTCACGATCACAGCACCTGTCACTGGTATACGCTGTGCAAGCGTCAACTGAATATCACCTGTGCCTGGCGGCATATCAATGACCAATACATCCAGATCAGGCCATAAGGTTTGGTTAAAGAGCTGCATTAACGCCCCTGTCGCTTTTGGCCCACGCCAAGCCACTGGCGTATTGTTATCTCCAGTTAAGTGACCAATTGAAAGCACTGCCATACCATAGGCTTCGATGGGAACAAATTGCTCCGCTTCAATCATCGGCGTGCGGCCTGCGTTGCCAAGCATCGTTGGGATACTTGGACCATAGATGTCTGCATCTAATACCCCAACTTTTAAACCCAGTTGTTGTAATGCGAGCGCCAAGTTCACTGTGGTGGTCGATTTACCCACACCACCTTTACCAGATGACACCAAAATGACATTTTTAATGCGTGGATGTTTCGGTACATCACGCTGTTGTGGAGCCGCTTTTTGAATCGGTGGGTTATTCGGATCAACTTCGGCAGGTGCTTCGGGTGTTTTCGCAGACGCATCCACAACTGGAGGTAACTGACTTTTTGCTGCTGAACTCTCAGCTTTTTCTTGGCTAGAACAGCTTTCGCCTTCTGCATGATGATGACCACAACCACCTTCAGATTTATGCCCTGTTTTTTGTTGAATCACATGCATATTCAGCTCGTTAATGCCGCATTTTTCTAACGCATCAGCCAAATCATCATGGATTTTTTGTAAGTCATCGGCTTCTGAAGGAAAGGTATTAATCGTGATCTGTAAGATCTGACCTTGCACATTCACCTGAGTAATACGGTCTTTTAAGGCATTATTTGAATTGGGAAGTACATAGTTTTGTAAAACCTGTTGGATTTCCTCTTCTTTCACCTCTTGGGAGGGTGAAAACACAGATTTTAGAGAAGAAAGCCACGACATTATGTTGTCTCCAAACAGGAAAATCAAAAGATAATAGCGATAGTTTACCTGTTCATTTGCCACAGAGTAAGAGGGAGATGAATGACTTATCCCTATAAGCTTATAAAGTTGAGTAATTTAGTCAGCTTTCAAGCAAGTTTTCAAGCGTGCGCGACTTAAAATGCCCTTGTAGTTGATCTATACGGCTAAACCAATGCCATTAAATTTTAAATTGATTACATATCAACCATACTTTTACAGCGTAATTTCAGTTTATATTTCAGTCGGTTTAACAGAATAATCATAGCGATGGATGTGCAATCTAAAGGCACATTTTGTGCTTTTTAGTTTTTAACATGGGGATGACGATGTATCAGAAGACTATCTATAAGAAGAATATTTATAAAACGACTTTATGTGCCTTGATGCTCCTGACTTCAGCAGCCTATGCAGAAATTGCGACTGAAGCCATTCAAACACCTGACCGACAAACTGTAGCGATTGGTGATAGCATCGATCTCATGCGCTCGCGTATGCAAGCTTCTCCGATGAAAATGGTGTCTTATCCGCTGCAAGAGAAAAATCTGCCTGCGAAACTAGCGGTAGATTACACCTATGAAATTTCCAATATGCGCTATGTGATTACCATAGTCGATGATCAAGTCAAAAATATTAAGGCTGAAAATTTAGATGGATTAAAACAATGAATCCTAAAAAAGCCGCTCAAGATAGAGCGGCTTTTTTCATCAGACCTAATTTAAGCTTGGTCATCTTTTTTAAACTTATTCAGTGTGTCAGTGGCTTTCTTTTTTAACTCGTCAAATTTCTCTGTCGCCTGCACTTTTAGTTCATCAAATTTTTCGACAGCCTCATGTTTAAGTTCGGAAGCTTTGACTTTGGCTTCATCAAATTTATGACTCGCTTCTGCTTTTAACTGCTCTAGACGGTCTTTGGTTTCAGCATGCTGTTCTGCATGTTCATGTTTGGCGTCATTTAAGGTTTTTTCACCCTCAAGCTTGAGTTCTTCAACTTTATGCTTTGTACCATCGAGTGCTTTTTCACCTTCAAGTTGAGCCTCTTTGGCTTTGAGCTTTAGATCATCACCCAACTCTGACGCTTTAGCTTTCAATTGATCAATTTTATTTTCAGTTGTCATCGTTCTCACCTCTTCTCTGTTATTGTCTAACAATAGTTATAACGCGATTTGAAGCAGATACTTGAAATAGACGCATTTAGAAACAAATCAACCACAGGAAAACGCCATGTGATTGCCTATTTTCACAATTATTTAATGAAAACTTGTATGGTTATTTTTTATCTAAGCTTTTAATTTTAAAGGATGATGTAATGCAAAAAGACCAATGCCACTCCTATGCATTGATCTCTTGAAATTAACCTTATTTGCTGACCGTACTCATAAAGCTCACTGCGGAAAACAGCCAAATAAACAGAATAAAACTCCGTCCCTGATTAAAATGCGTGACATCGGTGCCATGCAAAATATTATGGCGGGTCATGGCTACGGTAGAGCTGCTATCCATTTGGTAGGCTGCCAATTCGGCAAAATACGGATTCAACTCATTGGCAATTTTAGATTTGTGCCACAGGCTTTTAATTTCACTGCCTTTGAGTCCTGGTACAATTTTGTAGACATCGACAAATTTAGTGCCGTTTTGATTTAAGAAACCGGTTTGAATCAACACGTCTGTCAAGATACCTTCAAGCTGTGCATATAACACAGGGATACATCCTGCATGTATTTCTAATTTATACAGTTTAAACGCATCTAGAAGTACCTGACGGCGCTGTGCTTTATGTTCACCAATATTCAAAGCATCAAAGGCTTTCAACATTTCAGTTTGGAAAAACTCGCTATTAATGACATTCAGAAAATCAAAGTCTGCATCATTTTCATGTTGATGAAGCAGTTGCCAAAAATACAATAAATTTAAAGCATCATTCGCTACTTTCATTTCTATAGGCTGATCTAATTCATCGGCCAAAATATCGAAATAAGGCTCATCTTGTGCCAAATGACGCAGGGTTTGAATCAGTAAGGCATGCTCATCTGCAGAAATCTGTTCTAAATATTGCTGCGCATCTTTAATAATGTGATGCCCCAATTTATGACGCTGTTCATTTTGAGGAATACGAGTAATTGGCTGATCGTCTTCATAGTCATCTTCATACATGGGCTTGTTACTCTTAGGCATCACAGTTATGCCCTATTATCACTGTAATTGTGTCAGCAATATAGATTTTTTTACTTTTGCAAAGATTTCACCTATTCCCTTGTGCAAGTACTGGCTATCTCATGTAAAATTACAGCCCATTGCATAAATACGAATGAGAGAGTCATATCCGTGCGTAATATTTTAGTTACTAACGCCCTTCCATACGCGAATGGCCCAATTCATATGGGTCATTTACTCGGTTATATCCAAGCTGATATTTGGGTTCGTGCCATGCGTGCAATGGGTCATAACGTGACTTATGTATGTGCGGATGATGCTCACGGCACAGCGATTATGCTACGTGCGGAAGCCAATGGTATTTCGCCTGAACAGCAAATTGCCAATGTGCAAAAAGAACATGAACGTGACTTTGCTGGCTTTAGAGTTGACTTTGACCATTACGACTCAACTAATAGCCCTGAAAACCAAGCACGCGCTTCTGAGATTTATATCAAAAACCGTGAAGCGGACAACATTGCTGTACGCCCTGTGACGCAATTGTTTGACCCTGAAAAAGCAATGTTCTTGTCGGATCGTTTCATTAAAGGTACATGCCCGAAATGTAAAGCGGAAGACCAATACGGCGACTCATGTGAAGTGTGTGGTACAACATACAACGCAACTGAATTACTCAATCCAAAATCGACTTTGAGCGGTGCGACACCTGTAGAAAAATCTTCAGATCACTACTTCTTTAAACTGCCAAACTTTGGTGAATACCTGCAAAAATGGACACGAGACGAAGGCCGTCTGCCTGTGTCAATTGCCAACAAACTTGATGAATGGTTTGAAGCAGGTTTATCTGATTGGGATATTTCACGTGATGCGCCTTATTTCGGTTTTGAAATTCCTGATGCGCCAAACAAATACTTCTACGTTTGGGTAGATGCGCCAATCGGCTACATGTCTAGCTTTGAAAACTACATCAAGACTAAACGTCCTGACCTAAGCTTTGAAGACTACTGGAAAAAAGATTCTAAAAATGAGGTGTATCACTTCATTGGTAAAGACATCGTTTACTTCCACGCGTTGTTCTGGCCTGCAATGCTTGAAGGTGCAAACTACCGTACCCCAACAAGCTTATTCGTAAACGGTTTCTTGACTGTAAATGGTCAGAAGATGTCTAAATCTCGCGGTACGTTCATTAAAGCGGAAACGTATCTTGAGCATTTGAACCCTGAATACTTACGTTACTACTTCGCATCTAAACTTTCTGACAAAGTTGAAGATTCTGACTTGAACCTTGATGATTTCGTTCAAAAAGTGAATTCAGACCTTGTTGGTAAAGTCGTGAATATCGCAAGCCGTTGTGCGAAATTCATTAACACGAAGTTTGATAACAAACTTTCTGCAACATGTGCAGAGCCTGAGTTGGTGCAAAGCTTTATTGATGCTGGCGCGTCAATTGCTGCTCAATACGAAGCGCGTGAATTCTCTGCAGCCATCCGTGAAATCATGGCGCTTGCTGACAAAGCCAACCAATATATTGATGAGAAAAAGCCTTGGGCTTTAGCGAAGATTGAAGGTGAAGAACAACAAGTACATGACGTATGTTCTGTCGGCATCAACTTGTTCCGTCAATTGGCTGTGTATCTTGCACCAGTACTTCCTACATTGGCAGCAGAAGTTCAAAGCTTCTTAAAATTAGAATCTTTCGACTTTGCTTCAGGCAAAACGATTTTAGTAGATCATCAAATTGCTCAATTCCAACCATTGATGCAGCGTGTAGATCCAAAAGCAGTTGCTGCAATGGTCGATGCGTCTAAAGATTCTTTAGCTGCTCCTGCGGAAGCACCAAAAGCGGAAAAGAAAAAAGAGAAAGCCAAAGAGAAGAAACCTGAACCTAAAGTTGGCGAAGCTGAAATTATCGGTATCGAAGACTTTATGAAAGTTGACTTACGTGTAGCGGAAGTTTTAGAAGCAGCTCATGTTGAAGGTTCAGACAAACTGCTTCAATTGACTTTAAATGTCGGCGAAGCTGAGCCACGTAACGTGTTTAGCGGTATTCGTGAGTTCTACCAACCTGAAGACCTTAAAGGTAAACTGGTGGTGATGGTGGCTAACCTTGCACCACGTAAGATGCGTTTTGGTATTTCTAACGGTATGGTTTTAGCTGCGGGTAATGGTGAAGGTGTTTGGGTGATTTCACCTGAAACTGGTGCTAAACCGGGTGATAAAGTGTCTTAAGATTTAAGTCTTAGATAGGAAAAGCCTCTACTTTGTAGGGGCTTTTTTATGCCTTTAGTTTCCCTCTCCTTTTAGGAGATGAGAAGCGCTGCTTCGCAAGGGAGAGGTGTTTTATGAATCAATTTTTATATGGTTAGAAATATATATCTTTGGTTTTAAATCAAAAAACTCTACTCTTTTTTTCCATGAATCCACAGCTAATAAAAACTGTATCGAGTTTATTTCAATTAAAGATGAAACAGGCTGCTCTAAAACAAGCCATAATGCAGCTGACTCAAGTTTATCTTCAAAAGGAATAACTCTTTGTTTGATAAGTTCTACAGCCCCTTTCGACTGTTCTATATTATAAATTAGATCTTGAGGTTTTCCTGAAATTTTAACTGAAATTATTTCATTATCCTTATATAAATCAGCAACTTCAAACTTATAATTACGCCCTTTACTAGATAAGGATTGTATTGCTTCTAATTGCCTATCAAGCAATTTATAGCCATTGTTAAGACTAAGTTTCTCATTAAAATAGTATTCACGGTACGTTATTTCATTACCTAAATTTACTCCATTTCTGATTTGGGTTTCTTTATTTTTTTTCCAAGTTAAATAATCACTTTCAATTAAATCCTGTTCAAATATTAGTGTTATTTGTTCTAAAGATTTTTTTAAATATGCTTTGAAAGTTTCGTTGAATTTAAACCATTTTCCACATTTTAGAAAATATTGAGCATCTTCATATGAGGTGTAGAAATCTAAAATTTCTTTTAGTGGTTGTGTGAAACGACCACTACCTTCTATTTTAAATTTCACGTACAAATCATCAATACTTTGCAGATTATGTTCTTTAATAAAACTAGAAATCATAGAAATATCAAATGAATTGCCAAGTCCAAGTTTTGCAAGTTGCTTACGCTCTTTCTTGTAAATTAATTCGTAGTTATATTCATTAAATCGAAAAGAAATATTAATTCCAGCCACATGTATTTCTTCAAGACAGATAGATACATTTTCTTGTAAAGAATCTATAATTTCGGCATCTAATTGGGTTATTAAATTTTGATCTATAACTGGTTCTAATTTAGGTAGTTTTATTATTTCTTCAGTACCTAAAGTATCAGAAATTTCATTTAGAATTTGTGCCAAATCACTAGGAGACTTATCTACATTTAACTGTACTGAATCAGCAAAAATAATATTTTTATCTCCCCATATTTCAGAGTTGGAAGCTTTAATTTTTAGATGCTCAACTGACTCCCCTGATTCATAGCTATTTATATTAAAGTTCTCATAGGATGAAACTTCATGTCTTTTCGTACCTGTAAAGTATCTACTTTTTTTAAGAATGGTAGTTTGTTCATTACCCATTCTTACAGCTAGGCTGATCCCAAAATTTGGCTCAATAAATTTTGCAAGATAAAAGTGAGATTTCCCTAAACTCACAGCATATATTTCTTGAAGGTTGTCTTCATTTTTACAAATCAACAATCCAAAATGGAAAATATTTTTTGGCGAATTATTTTGAGAAATCAAAAAATCCTTGTATGTTTCGTGCCACCAAACATCATTACCTTCAACTTTTTCTGAAAAATAAAAAGTCATTTCATAGTTATCGTAAATTTGAGTCTTTTGCTCTACTAGACCTACTGACTCGAGTTTTTCGAGTAATCCCTTCATTTCAGAAAATTTTAATTTATATATATTGTATGTATTGATCATTTTTTCATCTAATTATGTTAATTATTAATCCTATAAATTTGTACAAAAAATGTAAAGTTTTTTTATCAATACTTTTTTTAGCAAAGATAATCTATTTTAAAGTCCTTAAATAAATGCCATAAACAAGAAAAATCCCTTTAAAACTTATAACAATCCTAAGAAAACTTTATAACCAATATTTTTAGTAATTACCCTAAGCTACTTTCAGTAAACTCTCCCCTTACGAAGCATTGCTTCTCCTCTCCTAAAAGGAGAGGGAATTCATTGTAAATTTAAATATAAACCCAATAAAAAAGCCTCTATCAAAGAGGCTTTTTTTTTCGTTCAATCACTTCATACCAAAAATCAACTTTAAACCCAGCACTGTCATCACTGCCCCAGCTGCCCGATCAAAACCCGCTTTAAACTTCAAATAGACTTTACGTGGTTTTTCTGCTGACAACGCCACAGCGACCAATGAGCACCACCCTGCATCGATAAAGAAACACAAAACTGGCAATACAAAGTAGAAATACGTCGGAATGTCTTTCGGTAAAAGTGCCGTAAAAATACTGGCTAACACAATTGCAATTTTCGGATTCGACAACTGAGTAATTAAACCAGTCGTAAAGGCACGACGGAGTGACATTTGCGAACTGCTGGCATCACCTGCTTCAATCGGTTCTTTGGCATGTTTTATAATTTTAAATGCCATCCAAAGCAGATATAAACCACCACAAATTTTTAAAGCCAAATATGCAGAAGGTACAGCCAATAAAAATGCCTGCAAACCCAATACCGCTAAAAGCCCAAATATTGCAGCGCCCAAACCTGTACCAAGTGCAGTAAATAAACCGTGTTTACGTGAAATCGCAATGGAATTCTTCGCCACATAAATTGACGTTGGCCCCGGGCTCATTGCACCAAGTAATAGTGCTGCCGCAATCGAGCCTAATATCCAAAATGATTCCACAGTTACACCGTTTTTACTTAAATTCGTGGCAATTTTACAGACAGAATCTCTGAATTTCTCCCTATAATTTGCAGTGTTTATTTTAATTGACCAAATTTTTCACTATAAATAACTTGAATACTGCATTAATCCATCGCATGATCGCTAAAAGTACAAATTAATATCAAGACAATGAAATTAGCCGAAGCCCTACTTTTACGCAGTGACTTACAAACTAAATTGGCCTCGCTGCAACAACGAATCAATAACAACGTGCTCATTCAAGAAGGTGATGTACCCAGTGAAGAACCGAATGCTTTAATTCAAGAAGCATTTGCCGTAAATACAGAACTTTATGGTTTAATTGAAAAGATTCACGCCACCAATGCGCAGGCTAAAACCCGTTCTGGACGCTCCATGCTTTCAGTGCTCAATGAACGTGATTTATTGACCCAGCAGCATCGTATCTTGCAACAAGCGATTGACAGCTCACGTCGTGAAAATGGTCGTTATAGCTCGAGTGAAATCCGTTGGATTAAAACCATTGCAGTGGCAGATTTACAGAAACAGGCCGATAGCATTAGTCAGCAACTTAGACAAAATAACTTAGAAATTCAGGCATCCAATTGGCAAATTGACCTGATAGATTGACCTGATTTAAGCATTTGAACCACGGTTCATTCCAGTTCGGGCATACTGGGCGAGTACAGAGCCTTTTTAAATGTTTGTAAGGCTTTAATCCAACAAACTAAACTGCAGAAGTAAGACGTCTACTTCAAAATGTTCACACATCTGACGTAGCACACTGCATCTGTGACTCTTTACATGTCACGTCTCACTACCGTGTACTGACAGTATGTCCACCCTATTTTTGACGGATCTATCTGCTAGTCGTCATCCGCAGCGGCTTCATTGAGCGCAACATCGTCACGCGGTAATTTATAGTCATGGTCATTTACAGGGACACCACCAATGATCATGGTGCGATGTTCATTTTGAGGACGATGCAATTCGTCAGTCGTATCACAGCCAACCATCCAAAAACTGCACAGGCACAGCATAGGCAGCACAGCCCGACTTAATTTGCTCATTGGATGCCCTCCATTTTTATAATTATCTTGTTTATAGATTCAGCATAGCATTTTTGTGCAGATATTCACCTTATTTATCTGCCGATTTAGGGTCAATTGTCAGTAATTATGTCTCGACGGTCTTTCCAATGCGGATGCAGATTGATGCCGATAGAAAAATATTTCCTTTTAAAAATAAATAATTGATTCATTTTATTTAACTACATAGAAGACAAGTTACAAAACTGCTATCGAATACGATTTTACTTCGGACACTTTTGTCCGTTTAATAGCTAGATAAATTTAAAATGATGCTGTCAAAGAATAATGTCCACACGTCAACAACTCGCTGCACAAAATCGTGAAATCCTTTTAGAAGCTGCGATTGAGGTATTCCGTATTCACGGAATCAATGCGCCTCTACAACTCATCATGGATCAGGCTCAAGTTGGACGTGCGACGTTTTATCGTAATTTTAATGACCGTCGTGAGTTGGTACTCGCCTTAATGCAAGCTGCCTTGAACCGACTTGAACAGCGTGCGCTTAATTATGCACAGTTCGATGATGGATTTATTCGCCTCATTCAAGACCATATTTATAATATTCCCTATCTCACGGCTTTAATGGAATATTGGCGTGTGATCGATCGGAATGATCCCGCCATGGTTGAAATATACCAACGACGTGATGCCATATTGCAACCGATGATTGATCAGGCCATTCAAAATGGTCGCTGCCGAGCAGACTTTAAACCGGCGGACTATGCCATGGTCACCTCTATTTTGCGGGCAGCTTTGCAAGGCCATACCGAAGCAGATCAGGAAAAACTCGCCAAACGTGCCGTGGAATTTTTACTACATGGTATTTGCGGGTAATACGTCATGTCCAAATCTCCACGTTTATTGGAACCTGCTCCGGATTGGACACCCGAAGAAAAACCGACTTTGCCCGGCTCTCCGGCTGCCATTGCACATCCCACCTATAAGCGATTTTTATACTTCTTTATCGGTTTATTTGTTGCGATCTCGGGGAGTTTAAGTAATGGATTTATCACGGCAAATTTACCCCTTCTACAAGGTGAATATGGTTTAACGCCTTCAGAAGCGGCATGGATTCCTGCGGCATTTGTTATGGCAAATGTCAGCTCTAACCTGATCTTATTTAAAGCCCGTCAACAATATGGACTTAGGCTATTTTCAGAAATTGGTTTGGTTTTATTTATCGCGGTGATGGTGCTGCATTTATTCGTCCATACCTATGAAATGGCAATTTTTGCACGGGTGATTAGCGGCTTACTTGCAGCTCCACTCAGTTCGCTTGGGATGTATTACATCATGCAAGCGTTTAAACGTGCTCATTTTGGTCGTGGGCTTTATCTAGCTTTGGGCTTTCAGCAGTTGGGGATTCCGCTGGCCTGGATCATGTCGCCTTATCTGGTCGATGTAAATGATTGGTCTATTTTCTATACCTTTGAATTAGGTTTAGCCTTATGTTGTTTGGCGATGGTGGTCTCTCTAAAACTGCCACGAAGCCTACGTATCGAAGTGTTTGAAAAGCAAGATTTATTCACCTTTGCATTATTGGCACCCGGCTTTGCGTTGCTATGTATCGTGTTGACTCAAGGCCCGATTCTTTGGTGGTTTGAAGCTGAATGGTTGGCCTATTTACTCATCGCCGCTTTGATTCTTTTAGTTGTTGGTCTGACCTATGAACATTTTCGGGTCAATCCACTGATTGTCACACGCTGGCTCGGAACATCGTCTACCGTGAGTTTTATTATTGGTGCCTTTGCCATTCGCTTTCTCATGTCAGAACAAAGCTATGCGGCCGTGAATTTTTTGAAAACCATGGGCATGGGACCCGACCAATTCGTTTCTTTTTATACCGTTGTGCTGATCGGAATTGTCTTAGGCACAGTGTTTAGTGCCCTGACCTTTTCCAAAGAAAAAATCGTTCTTCATCTACTTGGTGCAGCAGGTCTCGTGCTCTTCGCCTGTGCACTGGATTACCACCTGACCAGTGATGTACGACCGCATGATTTTTATTGGAGTCAGTTTTTGGTGGGCTTTGCCAGTGGCATGTTTATTGGCCCACTTTTGCTTACAGGCATTGTCAGTGCTTTGCAAAAAGGCCCATCTCACATGGTGACGTTTATCGTGCTGTTTTCTGCAACGCAAACCTTTGGGGGATTGGTCGGATCCTCGTTCTTTTCAACCTATCAGCAAATGCGTACCCAAACCTATCAGGCACAGATTTATAATGATTTATCGCAAACCTCACCTATAGTGGAACAGCGCCTACAACAATTGGCGCAAAGTGCGCATCAATATTCTTTAGACCCTAATTTAGATCAACAACAAGCCATACGTAGCCTTAATCAAACCATCACTCGAGAAGCCCAAGTTCGAGCCTATAACGATGTGATTTTTTTAAATGGCATATTCGCCGTTTTATTGTTGCTTTGGGGTTTATTGCTGATGGGCAAAAATAAATATCAATTACGCCAACAGCAACGCACGGATAGTAGTTAGATTTCTTCGATTTACACAACATAAGCCACAGCCAAATGACCTAATTGATATTGAGAACAACATGACAGAAGACCATAAACCCACTGAGCAAGCAGCACCGCAGCAACCACAAACAGCAACCGCTATGCCTACACCATCGAGCAAGCTTATTTCTACGCCGCAGCGTACCCTGATTTTCATGTTGATCATCCTCTTGTTGGGAATTGCGCTGATCTTATGGGCGTGGCGGATTGGTCCATTTCATAACAGTATCGAGTCGACTGAAAATAGCTATGTCAAAGGCAAAACCACGGTGCTTTCATCACAAATTAATGGTTATGTGAAAGATGTTTTGGTGACGGATTTTGATCATGTGAAAAAAGGTCAAGTGCTTATGCATATCGATGCAACGACCTATGATCAAAAAGTCACACAGGCTGAATCTGGGGTGGAACAAGCACAGAACTCACTTGCCAATCAAAGCCAGGCCATTGAACAACGCAGAGCAGATATTACGGCAGCCGAAGCGAAAGTGGACCAATCACGTGCGGCCTATGAATTAGCTCTTGCACAAATGACGCGCTACCAACAACTCGGCAATACTGGCGCTGCATCGAAATCAGAACAAGATAAAGCCACTGCAGACGCTAAAAATAGTTTGGCCCAACTTCATCAAGCAGAAGCCAATTTACTAGTTGCCAAAGAATCATTCAAAACTGCACAAGTTGCAGCGACAGGGCTTAAAGCGCAAGTGAATAGTGCCAAAGCACAATTTGATCAGGCAGTGACCACTAAAGACTACAGCACGATTGTGGCACCTATGGATGGTCAACTTGGCGAAGTCAGCCCACGGATTGGTCAATATGTTGCGGCAGGCTCTCAACTGATGTATTTAATTCCACAGCAGCGCTGGGTGACTGCCAACTTTAAAGAAACGCAAATTGCAGATATGCATATTGGTCAAAAAGCGTGGTTCAGCGTCGATGGCATGAAACATCAAAAATTTTACGGCAAAGTTGAGCAAATCTCCCCTGCGGCTGGTTCTGAATTTAGTGTATTGAAACCTGACAATGCCACAGGAAATTTCACCAAAGTCGTGCAACGCATTGCCGTAAAAATTGCGATTGATCCTAATCAACAAGGTTTAGAAAACTTAAGACCCGGTATGTCTGTCGTCACCTCCGTTGATGTTGCTAGTTAGCAGATATCGACAGTGAAGTGCTATAAGCAGAGTTGAACTGACCAAGATGCAAAGGATTTTATCTTCTGCACCTCCCGTTTTACAATGCCTACCTATTTGACCTCTAACCACCAAGATAACGATTACCAACATGTTTGAATCTATCGCCCACGCCATTCCTGAGCAGACTATTCAATATCAAGGGGTTAATTTGTGTATTAAGCGTTTGGACTTGGTTCACCCACAAATATCGGGCAATAAATTTTATAAACTTAAATATAATTTTATTGAGGCGCAGAAATTAGGCTTTAAACAGGTGCTTAGCTTTGGCGGCGCTTATTCAAATCACATTGCAGCCACTGCATATGCTGCATATTTATTTGGTTTCGGCAGTCTAGGCATCATCCGTGGGGAAGAATTACAACATCAAGCCCGAAATCCGACTTTAGCCACCGCCGAACAGTTTGGTATGCAGCTCAGTTTTGTCACACGCCAACAGTATCGAGAAATGAAACAAGTTGACGCTTTAGCGCAATTACAACAGCAATATCCCGAACATTATGTCATTCCTGAAGGTGGAACCAATGCATTGGCTATCCGTGGCTGTACGGAAATCTTAAGCCATGAAAATCAACAAAATTTTGATCTCATCTGCTGTGCCGTCGGTACAGGTGGAACCATAACAGGCTTAATTGAAGCCAGTGCGGAACATCAACATGTTCTTGGTTTTTCTGCGCTCAAAGGAAATTTTCTTTGCGACGATGTTGCTCAGTTGACGCAGAAAACCAATTGGAGCATCAGTGATGAATTTTGCTGTGGCGGCTATGCCAAAACAACGCCGGAACTTTTACAGTTTATGCATGACTTTGAACAACGCTATGTGATCCCATTAGAACAGGTTTATACGGCTAAAATGCTGCGAGGTATTTTCTGCATGATTGAGCGTGGTCAGATTACAAAACATCAGCGTGTTTTAGTGATCCATACTGGTGGCCTACAAGGTCGCTTGAAAGGTGCAACCGAAGCGCTAAAAAGCGTATAATCCTGCGTCCTTTCTTCCACGCGGAAACTTACCATGTCGCAAAATCAATATGATGTCCTTGTTTTAGGTGCTGGTGCATCAGGCTTAATGACGGCATATAAAGCGGCACAGCGTGGACGCAAAGTTTTGGTGGTTGAAAAAGCTAATAAAGTTGGCAAAAAAATCCTAATGTCTGGCGGCGGTAAATGCAATTTCACCAATTTGTATGTCGAACCAGAAAATTATATTTCACATAATCCACACTTTGTTATTTCAGCATTAACTCGCTATACCAACTGGGACTTTATTGGTATGGTCTGCGAATATGGCATTGAGTACGAAGAGCGCAAACATGGGCAATTATTTACCCAAAATGGTGCAAAAGAAATTCTCGCCATGCTATTGGCAGAATGTGACAAAACTGGTTTGGTGGATATTAAAACCAACTGTGAAGTAAAAGCAGTCAATGCCTTGCCTGAACAAGGCTTTCAAGTGGCAACCAATCTAGGCTTTTTTGAAGCAGAATCCGTGGTTATTGCCAGTGGCGGTCTTTCTATTCCTACTTTAGGTGGTTCAGGAATTGGCTATGAAATTGCCAAACAATTCGGACATTCCGTCTACCCCACTCGCGCAGGCTTAGTACCCTTCACTTTCTCCGATAGTTTTAAAGAAGTCACCACACGCTTGAGCGGCAATGCTGTTGAAGCCACGTTATCGAATGAGTTAAATAGTTTTACCGAGGCTTTACTCTTTACTCACCGCGGTTTAAGTGGCCCAAGCTCATTGCAGCTTTCAAACTACTGGGATGTCGGTCAACGCTTTAACATCAATTTCCTGCCAACTTTAGATGTTTTAAATTTCCTCAAATCTAAGAAATCTAGTCAACCAAAAGTGTTACTGCGCACACTGTTCAATGAACACTTACCGAAAAGCGTGGTTGTGGAATTACAAAATCTGATTTGGCCTGAACAAGCTGAATTAGCCATTGGCAATATCAGTGATGAAAAACTAGAACTCATTGCAAGCCGTTTAGAAAGCTTTGAAGTAAAACCATCAGGCACTGAAGGTTACCGTACTGCTGAAGTTACACTCGGTGGTGTGGATACCACTGAAGTCTCATCAAAAACCATGGAAAGTAAAAAACAGAAAGGTTTGTACTTTATTGGCGAAGTACTTGATGTAACAGGTCATTTAGGTGGATACAACTTCCAATGGGCATGGGCTTCTGCGCATGCAGCTTCCGAATACGTTTGATCTTGACAAGAATTAATTAAACATAACCTGCAGATGATCTCTGCATAAAAAAGGGCTGATTCATTCAGCCCTTTTTCTTATCCGATCTGATTTATTCAAGATAGTCAGTTTTAAATAATGATACCGACGACGTCGAAGTTCGTTGAATTGTCAGATCCATTTTTTCAACGGCAACTGAAATATGTTGTGGTTGCACACTTGCGGTTTGTTTGAGTGTCGATACTAAAGTATTGAGCATTGAAATTACCCCCATTTTGCCATTCCTTTGCACGGATCATAAGTGTCATTCATGACAGCAATATGAATCCTAAGTTTTTATATTTTAAGTAATATTCCATATATCACTATTACTTAAAATACCAATTTTCGGGTAAATTTCAATCATTATTTTTGGACTGATTGGTATAATTTTTTTCACTGTTTGGCGGTGATTGTTCTGTCTGCTCCAAATTAGTGCGTTTTGGTTTTGCAAAAATAAAGCGTCGTGCGCTTGCCAAAAAACCCACCGTGATCCCTGCAATAATCACTGGGGCTAAAAATTTATTCGGTGCTTTTGCCATACAATATTCCTTATAGAGCATTAAAATCGACCACCTAAGCGTGGCCGATTTTGTAAAGACAGAACAGGTTAATTAGGGTCATTCGGTTTTGGCGGAGCTACAGGTGCCGAAGGTGCATCGACCTCTTTTTCAGCCTCACCAGTTGAACCAAATGGATTATTTTGTGGTTGATCACTTGGGTTTACATCCAACTGATCTGGCGTCGCAGTTTCTTTTTCACTGACGCCGGGAGCAGCCTGTTGAATGTTTGGATAGCCATCATCGGTTTTCACTTCAGAAGTCATGACAGATGTTGATGGCGTTGGACTCGCTGCAGACGATGTAGTCGTATTAAATGTGGTTTTTGCCTTCGCCTGTTCCTGTACTGGATTCGGTTCATTGGCTTCGCGTTTCGCTTTATCGATAAGATCTGATAACAATCGTTCCGCCGGATTGCGACCGCCTAAACCAAAGGCCAAAGCGAAAGCAACTGCGACCGCGCCGAGGGTTAAACCAAAAGCCAAATTTACGATCGAGTCGGCAATACCCATGGCACGTAAGCCCATGGCTACAACCAAGCCCATAATCAGCACACGAACCAAATTACCTAACCAACGTGAACTGTTGTATTCCCCTCGTTGCACCACATTTGCCACAATATTGGCAAGCCAGAAGCCCACCACCAAGATCACAGCACCAAGTAAAATACTTGCACCGAACTGGATAAACATCGCAATCAAGGCACTGATTTGTTCAAAGCCTAAACGGTTAGCGGCTTCAGATACCGCAAACAGCATGGTGAAAAATACGATCAGGCAACCAACCACATCCGACACTTTGGTATTGCCCAAAAAGCGTTGAATGTCTAATTTTTCAGGTACAGCATCGACACCAGTACCCGAGATCACATCTACCACTAGACGTGCCACAAAACGTGATACCACATAAGCCAAGATTAAGATTAAACCTGCGGCAATAATATTCGGTATCGCATACATGATCTCATGTAACATGGCCGTTGCCGGCTGAGAAATCGCCTCGATACCAAGTGCTTCGAAAGCCACAATTAATGCAGTGATAATGACTATAGCAAAGACAAAATTACCCAAAACTTGAGCAAGTTTTGCGTTTTTAAACATGCCCACTTTTTCGACTTGCTGCTGCAAACTCAAACTGTTCACCAAGCCTTCCACGATGCCTCGCACAATCTTCGCCAAGATGTACCCCACAAAGACGATGACACCGGCAATAAAGATATTGGGAAGATAAGAAACAACTTCAGTGACCATATTTTGGATTGGGAACAAGAGACCGTTTAAACCCAAGATCGATAAAACAATCGGTAGGAAAAGTAACAAGATTAGCCAATACACTATTTCACTGATATTTTGACTGATTGGGCTAACGCCAACCTCAGAACTGAGTTTTTCATCGAGTTGGGTTTTATCCAGCAGTTTCTTTGAACCGACTTTGACCAAACTTGCCACGATCCAACCAATAAAACCTACAGCTACCGCAGCCAAAAGCTGTGGAATAAATAACAAGAACTGCTGAATCATATTACTGAATGGGCCGCTGACACTGGTCAAATTCAGCACATTGAGTGCACCAATGACGGCAATGATCAAAATAATCCAGAACACAACTCTGGAGACTATATTTTCAACATTGGAACGGTGCCCAGTTGCATTTGAAAGTTTTTGATTTGTACCTAATTTTTGCAAAACTTTTTTGACGCCAGCAGCAATCAATAAGGCAATGACCCAACCTATCAGGAGAATTGCTACTGCACTTAAAATGGGGTGAAACTGTTCCCAATAATACATGGCATCAAAACGGCCACGCGGACCACCCAGATAATCATTCATACGTTCGCCCTCATTGTTATACATGATCTGTTGTTATGTGCATTTTTACGTATGCCGCGATATCACACAGCATTAGTGCTTTGAACTTAAGCTTTCTTTTCCACCTTAGTTTTTGCGTATTTTTTAATCAACCAAAGTATGCATAACTCCAACAAAAGCTCACAATTGAATGTAAAAAAGCCTTGGCATAACCAAGGCTTTATTTATGTCACTCTGATGAGAAACTTAAGGTTCAGATCTTGCACTCATGTAACTCTGACTCATGTTTATCATCAATTATTATCAACGATCTGTCGCAGTTGCAGTATTTGAATCATTAGCAACAGCTTCATCCCCCGCTGTACCGCTAGTCGTATCATTGGCTGTTGCAGTTTGTGCATTCGGTGCAGGATGATCAGGCGGTGCATCCGAAGCAGAGGGCTTCATATCTGCAAACATATAAAATAATAATGCGATTAAAAAAATACCCACTAAAATCAGTATGTACACAGGGATACGTTTTTTTTGTGTTGTTTCTTCCGTACTGGTGGTATGGGGTGGTTTATTAAAATCGTGTGTCATATTCCCCTCGCTATTTTGTTGTTCATAGTTGAATTTTTATACTAGCAATACAATATCCTGTATTGTGTGAAGAACAATTACAATCAGTGAAAACGTGTAACTTGAATGATAAATCTCGAATGATAAGTTTAATAAATATACTTTCCTTTGGAGCTAGATCAGTTATTTTCAAATATAAATCAATATATAAGGGCGCAAATATCGGGCAAAGATTTAAGTGCAATATTTAAATCTAAAGCATTTTTTATTGTATGACCTCTTACAAAATAAATGCTTTTTTGAGCCCGGTGGAATTATCTGCTTTTGATGAATGAAATGAGCTATAATCATGCACCTTATTTTTCACCTGTTATCAAATCTATGGCGTACCATCAACAAGGTGTAACGCTTGATCTTGACACTGACGTCACTCATCAATGTTCCCTTCATTACACTCGCGATCAACATCTTATTGGCATTATTGAATTTAGTAAGCCAAGTTATGTGTTGAAATGGGGTGATTTGGAATATTTTCGCCGACGTACTGAAGAGTTTTCAGTGATGCCTTTCCCTGAATGCATCAATGCGATGGTGATAGATATTCGAAATATTGCGGCTTTTTTAGATAATGAAGTGCCTATTATTCCTTGGCGCTTGCTCGAAGAAGAATGTCCGATTCGCTTAGTTGTTCCCCAAGATCGACTGGAGCATTATGCTGGCTTTTTTGAACCGACTTGGTTGACTTCCGACGTAGACACAGCGATTCAAGAAATTCGTGAATTTATGGATATGTTTGTGCATTAATACGGAGATTAAACTAAAGTTTAATCTCGAAAACCTCCATTTGGAGGTTTTTTTATGCCCTTTTATTTTAATTATTTATTTCACAATAAAATTAAATTATTTTATATTTAATGACTTATAGCAAACCTTCTTATAAAAAATGTTCATAACTTATCCCATTTCTTAGTAACAATTCGGCAATAAATTTTGCTTGAGCCTTGCTCGATTTATCACCTAAGATGTAGAAAATGATCTCTTTTTTATTGTTGAAACATTCTTAAAAACAAAGCAATAAAATCAAACGAGAAACAAGATCATAAAAAGTGGATATTAAATCAGGGTAAAAGGAGTTTTAACGATGACGTCAAAAAAACATTTAGCAACTTTGTTCTGTGCAAGTGCGCTCACTTTAGGGCTTAGCGCATGTAGTGACAATAAAGCACCTACAACGGATAAAGCTGCAGGAAGTGAAGCTGCTGTTTCTGACTCAGGGACTTTAGATAAGATCAAAAAATCCGGCACGATTGTATTAGGCTATCGCGATTCATCGATTCCATTTTCATATATCGCAGATAATCCAAACCAACCTGTAGGTTATGCACACGATCTCCAATTAAAAGTCGTTGAGGCGGTTAAAAAGCAATTAAATCTTCCCGATTTAAAAGTCCGTTATAACTTAGTGACCAGCCAAAACCGTATTCCATTGGTTTCTAATGGCACAGTCGACTTAGAGTGTGGTTCAACCACAAACAATAAAGAACGCCAACAACAAGTAGATTTCTCAACAGGTTTCTTTGAGGTCGGTTCACGCTTACTTACAGCAAAAGACTCTGGGATTAAAGATTTTGCTGACCTAAAAGGCAAAAAGTTAGTCACCACGGCAGGAACGACATCTGAGCGTTATATTCGTCAACATGAAAAAGAATTAGGTATTGGTGAAGTCATTTCTGCCAAAGACCATGCTGAGTCTTTCCTCATGCTACAAAATGGTCGTGCAGCGGCATTTATGATGGATGATATTTTGCTGGCGGGTGAAAAATCGAAAGCCAAAGATCCAAATAAATGGGAAATCGTGGGTACAGCGCCGATTCATGAAATCTATGGTTGTATGCTGCGTAAAGGCGATACTGGCTTTAAACAAGTGGTTGATGATGCAATCAAAGCGACCTATAGCTCTGGTGAAATCAATGACATGTATAAAAAATGGTTCCAAACGCCAATTCCACCAAAAAATATCAATTTGAATTTCCCGATGTCTGATCAATTAAAAGCATTGATTAGTAATCCACATGACCGTGACGAATAACTTTCCCTAAACATTCTAAAGATGCTTAAGCCAAACGGATTTTGGCTTAAGCTCATTATAGGGAGTTCCTATGAATTATAGCTGGAATTGGGGTGTGCTGTTCCAATCTACAGGTGTAGGTGATTCGACCTACCTGAATTGGATTTTAATTGGGATCGGCTGGCTGTTTGTCATCGCTTTGGTGGCATGGAGCATTGCGATGGTGCTTGGCAGCATCTTGGGTATTATGCGTACCCTACCGAGTCCTGTAGCACGAGGTATTGGTACGGCCTACGTGACTATTTTCCGAAATGTACCTTTATTGATTCAACTGTTTATATGGTTCTATGTTGTACCCAACTTCCTCCCTGCTGCGATTAAAAGCTGGTGGATGAATGACCTTGGGGCAAATACGACCGCCTTAATTTCTGCAAGTGTCGGCTTGGGTCTTTTTGCAGCTGCACGGGTCTGTGAGCAAGTCAGGACAGGTATTGAAGCGCTTCCTTTGGGGCAAACCAATGCAGGTTATGCCATGGGATTTAGCACGGCTCAACTATACCGCTATGTGATCTTACCGCAGTCATTCCGCACGATTTTGCCACCACTGAGCTCTGAGTTGACCAACTGTGTCAAAAACACCTCAGTTGCGTCTTTGGTCGGTGTTGCAGAAATCATTTCACAGATGAAAACCATCAGTGAATACACGCAAAACACCATCGAAATTTATACCTACGTCACCATTATTTTCATCGTGATCAATATCTGTTTAATTGGTTTCATGAATTTTCTGGAAAAACGCCTACGCGTTCCTGGCTTAATTGCAGGAGATAAATAATGGAATGGCTCAGTTCTTTTATTCAAGACCTACAAGCGTCTGGCCCTGCGCTATGGCATGGTTTCAGCATCACACTCAAAGTGGTAATCACGGCAACCATTGGTGGTGTCTTTATTGGGACCTTACTGGCGTTGATGCGCCTGTCCTCGATTAAGGCTTTTAATATTTTTGCTAAAGGCTATGTGAACCTCTTTCGTTCTATTCCTTTGCTCTTGGTGCTGATGTGGTTCTACTTTGCAGTACCCTTTATCTACACAGGGATCACGGGTAACTATCTAACGATTGATACTGCCCTTGTGTCGAGTATCGTGGCCTTCATGCTATTTGAAGCGGCTTACTTTTCAGAGATTGTCCGTGCCGGGATCCAATCAATTCCTAAAGGTCAAACTTCTGCAGCTTATGCTCTCGGTATGAGCTATAGCCAAGCGATGCGCTTAATTATTTTGCCGCAATCTTTTCGCAAAATGACGCCACTGCTTTTACAGCAAACCATCATTCTGTTCCAAGATTCAACCATGGTTTATGCCATCGGACTGTTAGACTTTTTCCGCACCAACTATGTTCGTGGCGACCTCATGTCATTGTTAACTCAATACATTCTGTTTGCCGGTTTGGTGTATTTCACTATTAGTATGATCGCTACCTATGCAGTTAAAAAATTACAACGGAGGTTAAGTGTATGACCGATCAAAAAACGATGATTGACCTCCAAAATGTCAGTAAATGGTATAAAGATTTTCAAGTGCTTACCGATTGCACGACTCAAATTAAACAAGGTGAAGTGGTTGTGGTGTGTGGACCTTCAGGTTCAGGCAAATCAACGCTCATTAAAACCGTCAATGGACTTGAGCCTTTTCAAGCCGGTACGATTTTAGTCGACGGTATTTCCATTAATGACCCAAAAACCGATTTAAATAAATTGCGTAGTCGTGTCGGTATGGTTTTCCAGCACTTTGAACTTTTTCCACATTTATCCATTACCGAAAACCTGACCATTGCGCAGGTCAAAGTCTTGGGCCGATCAGAAGCCGAAGCCAAGAAAAAAGGCTTGGCTTATTTAGATCGTGTGGGTTTGAGTGCACATGCCGCTAAATTCCCTGCACAGTTATCAGGTGGACAGCAACAACGTGTTGCGATTGCACGTGCGCTTAGCATGGACCCGATTGCCATGCTGTTTGATGAACCGACTTCAGCACTTGATCCAGAGATGATTAATGAAGTGCTTGATGTGATGGTGGGTCTTGCCAAAGAAGGCATGACCATGATGTGTGTAACCCATGAGATGGGCTTTGCGCGTCAGGTTGCGGACCGTGTGATCTTTATGGATCAAGGAAAAATTGTGGAAGACTGCAGTAAAGATGAATTCTTTAATGCCCCTCGTGGTGAACGAGCGCAGCAGTTCTTAAATAAAATTCTGCATTAAGTTCAAAACGTTTATTTAACTGATGTTACGCAGTAACATCAGAAGCGTAATTTGATTCAAATAAAAGTACGATACGCAGTAACGTCATCCGCAAGTGTTTGAGATAGGAATTCTTCTAATCAAAAATGTTTTTGCGATACTTTAGATAATTAGACGCTAGTGAACGAGTTTTGTCGGTGAGGTGATTGCACCGCAAGATGGTTTCCTTGCGAAGCACGCTTCTCATTTTGCCTAATGAGAAGCGTGCTTCGTAAGAGTACCTCCAGCCGAAGGCTAATCCCTTTATTCATTCCCTTGATGTAAGACTCCGTCGAATTGGCTTAAAAATCATTTTAAAAATGCAAAATTACTTTTGCATGC
Source organism: Acinetobacter sp. YH12094 (assembly GCF_013419295.1). Taxonomy (NCBI): domain Bacteria; kingdom Pseudomonadati; phylum Pseudomonadota; class Gammaproteobacteria; order Moraxellales; family Moraxellaceae; genus Acinetobacter; species Acinetobacter sp. YH12094. The sequence goes on along the minus strand of NZ_VPAK01000001.1, from coordinate 128,387 downwards.
ATAACATCAGTTATTTAATTTCCGAAAATAAAAAAGCTCATCCATCGATGAGCTTTTTTTTCATGGCACATTACCAATAATTTTCTACAGCAATATTTCCTTCACCACGACGGTTCATGGTCAAACCACGCGCCTTTAATGCCGCCTTGGTGTCATCAACCATTTGTGGATTACCACACAGCATGACATGCGTCGTTTCCACATTAAACGCTAAGCCTGCCGCCTGTTCTAACTCGCCATTTTCAATTAAAACTGGTAAACGGTCATGCAGCGGCGCATTTGGATCACGTGTCACAATAGGTATAAATTTAAACCCCGTATGCCCTTCGCCAAAGGTTTCCGCGATTTCTTGAATACGCTCGACATAAGCCAGTTCTGATACGGTGCGTACACTGTAAACTAGATTAATTTTTTCGTATTTAGTCCACGTTTCAAAGTCTTGTAGCATTGATAAAAATGGTGCCAGACCCGTTCCTGTCCCCAACAGCCATAAGTCCTTCGGCAATGGCAACTGATAACGTGCCAAGGTAAGGAAGCCATAAGGGACTTTTTCTAAATACAGCTCATCGCCCACTTGTAGATGCTGCAAATTTGAAGTAAATGCACCATCTGGAACAACGATAGAAAAAAACTCTAAAGTTTCATCAAAGGGTGACGACACCACAGAATAGGCACGAACCACCAATTCATCGCCCACTTTCAAGCCTATTCGTGCGAACTGACCAGCGGTGAATTTAAAATGCGCAGGGCGTGTCATGGTAAAACTGAACAAAGTATTGGTCCAACGGTGTACAGATAAAACCTTTTCTAAGCTAAATTTTTCAATTGACATGATTTGAACGTGGCGTGACAGACTGTGCTCATGTTAGCATGACAGCATAATTTATTAATATTTTTTAAATGTTAAGGCCTGATTCATGCGCATGACTTTACGCCAGTTGGCTGTTTTTGTAGCAGTCGCTCAAGAAGGTACCGTTACCAAAGCCAGTGATGCTGTCAAACTTACTCAAAGTGCAGCAAGTATGGCATTGGCAGACCTCGAAGATGGTCTCGGTGCTCCACTGTTTGACCGACTTGGTAAACGCTTGCAATTGAATGACTTGGGTCGTTTTTTATTGCCACAAGCTTTGGAAATTTTAGGGCGCTGTGAAGCTTTTGAACAAGCAGCCAAAGGCGAACTACAAAGTATTGATCTACGTTTGGGCGCGACCCTGACCATCAGTGACTACTTGATGCCAGACCTCATGGCAGATTTCTTACAAATTCAACCTCAAGCACATTTACAACTTCAAGTCGGCAATACCCGCCAAATGATTGAAGCGGTAAACCAATTTCAGTTGGATTTGGCCTTAATTGAAGGTTCATGCCACCTGCCACAGCTACAATGTATTCACTGGCGTGACGATGAACTTGCGGTGTGCTGTTCACCAGAGCACCCTTTAGCGAAGCTAGATCGTTCACTGACTGCGGCTGACTTTGATAACGTGGAATGGATCTTACGAGAAGAAGGGTCAGGCACACGTGAAGTATTTGATAACGCAATTTTAAAAGACCTGCCAGATGCCAATATTCGTTTAACCTTGGGTCATAACGAAGCCATTCTAAAAATCGTGGCAGGTGGTCTTGGTATGTCATGTATTTCTAAACTGGCAATTGAGCCTTTACGTGAAAAAGGTCAATTGGTGGTTTTAGATACGCCGTTTTGGCAACTTGCCCGTCCATTATTCATGTTGGTACATCGTCAGAAATACCAAGGACCGGGTCTCAAAGCCTTTATGCAATTTTGTGAAAAATCTGTCTAAAAAAGAGCGCCTAATGGCGCTTTTTTTTATTTATTAAATTGTCGTTCGCAAGGTATTCCGTCGTTGTTTCCGTCCATTTTTGTGCCTGGACAATGTTGAAGAAAATACACCGCTTCTTCATAAGATTTCATCTGACTACAATGCTGTTGTCCATCACAACTAAACTGTACTTTCTCTGCTGCCCTTGGCGTATCACTTGAAGCAGGTGTCTGCGCAGTGTATTGAACAACAGACTGAGCTTGCGTTGAAGCTGTGCCGTATAGATTTTTTTCACCTTGCTCAGTCAGCACCCGATCGGGTAAATCCCCCTGAGCTTTACGTTGTTCTTTTACAATGTTTTCATTTTCTTGCATGAGCTGTTGTAAATGTAGCTGCTTCTGTTCTTGGTACTGCTGATATTTCCCATAAACAGCCACAGCTAATACTAGAATTACAATGAGTCCAATCATGCTGAAGATTTTACTACCCCCAAACTGTGCCTTTGGCTGTATCGTGAGGAGTAGCTTGGTCATTCACTCGATCCGACCTTGATTCAAATGACGGATTTATCTGTTCATGAGTGGACTGCTCTTTTTTCAAATCTAAACGGATGATATTTACCGCTTTAAATTTACCTTGATCTGCTTCAATCCTGTATTTGAGATTTTCTCCAACACGTGGTTCGATGTGTCGGCTAGGAAAATCACGAATATGAAAAAAATAAATCCTGTGCTTGATCTTGTTGTATAAATCCAAAGCCGCGCTCAACGTTATAGCTTTTGATTTTCCCCTCTTTAAACATAAAAATTGTCTCTCATCTTTTCTTTTAATACTCTTATGATAATAAAAAAAGAGGCCCTATAGACCTCTTTTTCAATTTCAAAGATTTCCATGAAATCTTACAATCACATTATTTACGCAAATTCGAAAGCAAAGCTGAAGTAATTGACTGGTTATTTGCCACTACTTTAGATTTTTTAGCTTTTGCAGATTTGTCTTCTTCACGCTCAATGTTTATGGCTTTATAACGATCACCATTTTTCACCACATTAAATTTCACACGATCATTACGTTTTGGCTCGACACCATCTGCGGGAAAGTCAGAGATATGGAAAAATACATCACCTTCTTCACATGAAAGAAAGCCAAAGCCCTTTTCAGGATTGTACTGCTTCACTTTACCTTTATATTGTTCAGACTTCATAAAGTACCCTATTCCATTTATTCCAATGTCTTTAGTATATAAAAAAGAGGCTATAAAAGCCCCTTTTCTGTTCATGATGCAAAAATTAGTCTTTTTGAACTGAACCGAAAATTTTATCGCCTGCATCGCCAAGACCAGGAACGATATAACCGTTTTCATTTAAACCTTGGTCTACAGATGCTGTGTAAATGATCACATCTGGGTGAGCTTCATTTACACGTTTAATGCCTTCTGGAGCGGCAACAAGCACCATGACACGAATATCTTTACAACCACTGGCTTTTAGAACGTCAATAGCAGCAACGAGCGATGAACCTGTTGCAAGCATTGGGTCAATAATCATCGCTAAACGGTTTTGTACGTCTGGTACTAATTTTTTGTAGTAAGTACGCGCTTCTAAAGTTTCTTCATCACGCTCTAAACCCAATACAGATACTTTCGCACTTGGAATCAGGTTTAAGAAACCATCCAACATACCAATACCTGCACGTAAAATCGGTACAACTGTTATTTTTTTACCGGCAATACGATCTACAGTTACTTTACCATTCCAACCATCAATTTCATGATCGACCATTGGTAAATCTTTCGTTGCTTCATAAGTCAGAAGCATAGTCACTTCTTGAGCAAGCTCACGGAAGTTTTTAGTACTAATATCTGCACGACGAAGTAAGCCGAGTTTATGTCGAATAAGCGGATGACGGATTTCATGGATAGCCACGGGAGAACACCTAAAAGGTTAAGATAAAATTTCAACCATTATAAAGCTATTTAACAAATGATAAAAATAAAAAAGCCCCCTTTACAGGAGGCTTTTTTGTAATAAGCAAATTAATTGCTTAATTCATTAGTTAAAACCACTTTGAATTAAGCTAAAAATGAACTGTTGTAATTCAGGTGAGATCGCAAAGTATGCCACTTGAGAAACTGCAATGATTGGATCTGGATATACACCGATCAACAACACAAGTGCAGCTGCGCCAAGCACCATAATACCACCCACTTTTTGACCCCAATGATCGACAGCGTCGATACGTGGGTTTTCTGGTGGAGTCATGTACATCACAACCATCACACGTAGGTAGTAGTACAAACCGATACCTGAACCAAGGATCACCATCGCAGCTAAGAACCATGAACCACCAGCAACTGCTGTTTTGATCACAAGGAACTTACCAATAAAGCCCGCTGTTAATGGGATACCTGCAAGAGATAACATCATGACAGTCAGTGTTGCAGTCAACACTGGACGACGCCAGAACAAACCACGGTACTCAGCAAGGCTACCTGCTTCGTCTTTGTTGTTGTAAGGGCTAGACATTAGTGTCACAACACCGAACGCACCAATCGTTGTTAATACATAAGTAATCACATAAACGTTGACGCTGCTAAATGTTGCAAAGCCTTGTACTTGAACAAAGTCAGTATTACGTGCACTCACAATCGCAACAAGTAAGTAACCAAAGTGAGCGATTGAAGAGTATGCAAGGATACGTTTCAAGTTCACTTGACGTACTGCTAGTAAGTTACCCGCAAGGATAGACAATACTGCAATGATGGTCACGATCGTGATGAAGCTGTCAGAAAGGATTAAGCCAGAAGCCAAGAAGTAACGAACGAATAGACCGATCATTGCCACTTTAGCCACAGTCGCTAAGAATGTCGCGATTGGCGCTGGCGCACCTGCATACACGTCTGGTGTCCATTTGTGGAATGGCGCAAGAGACAATTTAAATGCAACAGCAAAGACAATTAGTGCAAGACCAAGGACTACACCCGGTTGGCTGAATGTTGTGAACATTTTGCCTGGTTCAGCAACGAATGCCATTGTACCTGTATACGCATATACATAAGCCATACCCATCAACAACATCGCAGAAGCGGTTGCTGAAAGCACCAAGTATTTCACACCCGCTTCAAGCGACTGTGAACGTTGGTGTGTATAAGCCAATAGGCCGTATACAGGAATCGACATTAACTCAAGACTGATAAAGAATGACGCATAGTGAGAACTTGCAACCATTAACAATGCACCTGTTACAGAGCACAGCATCAAGATATAAAGTTCTTCACGGTTATCTTTATAGGTTTCGATATACGCATGTGACAATGTGCAGCAAGCAAGTGCTGCAATCAAAATCACGAATTGGTACAACATCGTAAATGGATCTACGATGAACAAATTCATTACGTTTGCAGGTGCATACTGCCCTGCAACGAAAACAAAAATAATATAAAAGGCTGCAAGGTTCAGACCGATAACGGAAGTCGTTGCAACTAAATTGTGGTTACGCTTGATTGCAATTAGCAACATCACGACGATCGCAGTTAAAGCCACGATCATCACAGGAGCTAATGGCATAAGCTCAGAAAATGACATTGTGAAGTCCATGGCTTATTGCATCTCCACATTTTCAGGTTGTACAGCAATCTGCTGCACAACATCAACGACTTCTTGAACTGGGATATAGCTATTTGCAATCCACGCCATGCTTGAATTTGAAATATCAAGGAAGCTTTGTGGGAATAGACCAAGCCATACTAGACCAAGAGCACAGATTAAAAGAATCACAACTTCACGCGCATTTAAGTCTTTCAACGGATTTGCGTAATGCTGTTTTTGTTCTTCGTTTGGTGTACCAAACAACGCTTTGTGGATCAGGATTAAACCGTAAAGACCGGCAAATACTAAGCTTACTGCAGCAAGGATTGTATACACAGGGAACTTGTCATAAGAACCCATCAAGATCAGGAATTCACCGATGAAGTTACCTAGACCCGGAATACCTACAAGTGCCGCAACAAAGAACATTAAGAAGAATGAAAGGTATTGGAACTGACCACGAATACCGCCCATCAAACGCATGTCACGTGTATGCAGACGTTCGTAAACCTGACCACACATAATGAACAATGCAGCAGAAGATAGACCGTGAGCCAGCATCATAATCATCAAGCCTTGGAATGTCAGGATGTTACCTGCATACAAGGCAAGAAGTACGAAGCCCATGTGCGAAATAGATGTGTACGCAAGCAGACGTTTCATGTCTGTTTGTTGGAATGCACACCATGCACCGTAGAAAATACCGATTAGACCAAGAATGATCGCGATGTCAGCAAACTGAGCAGATGCTACCGGGAAGAATGGAATAACGAAACGTAAAAGACCATAAGCCGCAGTTTTAATCAAGATACCTGCAAGGTCGACAGAACCCGCTGTAGGTGCTTGCGCATGTGCATCTGGTAACCAGCCGTGTAATGGGAAAACTGGAAGTTTTACCGCAAAACCAATGAACATACAGATCATGAATGCATAGGCAAGTGCTGGAGCTTTCGCCTCAACAGTGTGTGCAACACTCATCAAGAAGTCATAGTTAAAGCTGATTTGACCGTGAAGTTGGAAGCCAACAACCACTAGACCCAAGATACCGATCAACATGATCAGACCCGCAACCTGAGTATAGATAAAGAATTTAGTTGCAGCGTAAACGCGTGACTTACCTTCTGCCCCTTTATGACCCCAAAGTGCGATCAAGAAGTAGATTGGTACCAGCATCATCTCCCAGAAGAAGAAGAATAGGAACATGTCAATCGCTAAGAATACACCGATCACACCACCTAAAGACCAAAGTAGGTTTAAGTGGAAGAAACCAACGTTCTTTTGAATCTCACCCCATGAACAGCCGACCGCAAGTACACCCAGTAATGCAGTTAAACCTACCATAAGCAGTGAAAGACCATCCACCGCAAGGTGAATGTTAATCCCTAAAGTGGTAATCCACGGTAGGTTAAATTGAGCAGCCCACTGTGGAGCTTGTGTACCCAACTCGTAGTTATAAGTACCGCTTTGCCATAAAACGACGGTTAACACCAACGTTAATAGCATACCAATTAAGGCAATATAGCGTGGTAAGTGCTTGTCGAGTTTATCGACAAGCCAGCATACAAAACCTGCAATGAACGGAATAAGGATCAGAGCGGGTAGAATTAAATTGTTTGGAGTTTCCATTTTATTTCCCCACGACCTGAATCACGACCAGGATCAATAGTAATGCAAACGTACCGAATGCCATACTAGATGCGTATTCACGCAATGAACCTGTTTGACGTGAACTTGTAAAGCTATTACCGCCTTTAACAAGTGCAGGCAATACAAGCCATAAGCCGTCAATTGGATCACGACCAAAGATTTTAGCCAGTAGCAAATAAGGCTTAACGAAAACAATGTTGTACAAAGCATCGAAACCAAGTGCATTACGACAGATATTTGCAAGACCCGCGCCCAGTGAAGTTTTCGCGAACGATTTCACTGCACCATAAGCAAAGGCAAATAACACCACACCGACTGCAAGACCTGCAAGTGCAATACCAACTGCTGTATATTCAGCGCTATGCATACCGTGTTCTAGTGCTTCTGGAATATTAAACGCTGGGATTTGTGCAGCATTTAAAATATTCGTTACTGGTGCTTTTAATACATAAGCTAAACCAGTTGAAAGCACTGCAAGAATCGCCAATGGACCCCAGTAAGTAACACCTTTGATTTCATGGTAAGGCGTGTTTTCTTTACCAAAGAATACAACCCAAATAAGACGGAATGTATAAATTGAAGTTAAGAACGCACCTGCTACACCAGTCCAGTACAAGCAGTCATAAACTGCAATCGCTTGACCTTTCACCCATACCGCACCAAGAATCGCATCTTTCGAGAAGAAGCCGATCGTGATGAATGGAATCGCTGCCAATGCACCGCCACCAATCGCGAAACAAGCAAACAAGAATTTGTTTTTATGGAATAGACCACCCATCTTGAAGATGTTTTGTTCGTGATGGTAAGCCAAAATCACTGCACCAGAAGACAAGAATAATAATGCCTTGAAGAATGCGTGAGTCAGCATGTGGAATAGACCTGCTTGGTAAGCTTCAGCACCTACAGCCATAAACATATAACCCAACTGACTCATAGTTGAGTAAGCAAGAATACGTTTGATGTCTGTTTGTACCAATGCAGCAAAGCCTGCTACCAACAATGTCACTGCACCCGTGATTGAAATGAACATCATCACTTCTGGCGCTTGTTCAAACACGCTGAACATACGGCTACATAGGTAAACACCCGCTGTTACCATTGTTGCTGCGTGGATCAATGCAGATACTGGTGTAGGACCAGCCATCGCATCTGCCAACCATGTTTGTAATGGGATCTGAGCAGATTTACCTGCAGCCCCCAAGAACAACATCAATGCAGTCCAAATCGCAATTGAAGAACTCTGAGCCAAAACTGTTGGCGCAGCAGCTACAACTTCTGCAATGTTTAAAGTGCCGAATTGTTGGTAGATCAAGAACAATGCGATCAGTAAGAATACGTCACCCACACGTGTCACAGTGAATGCTTTAATTGCAGCAAAACCGTTTGCAGGTGTTTGGTAGTAGTAACCAATCAATAGGTATGAACATAGACCTACACCTTCCCAACCCAAGAATAACAACGCTAAGTTGTCACCCAACACTAAAAGCAGCATGCTTGCTACGAATAGGTTGAAATATGAGAAGAAACGTGCAAAGTCTTCTTCGCCACGCATGTACCATGTTGCAAAGATGTGAATTAAGAAACCCACACCTGTGATCATGCCCATCATCAATAATGATAAGCCATCTAAATGAAGCGTGAAGCCCGGTGCTAAGTTACCTGCACTGAACCAAGTCCAAAGATGCTGAGTTGTTGCAACTGAACCATTATTAACAAAGTCGATACCGGCAATTAATGCAAATAAAGCTGAAAGACCAACTGAACCTGCACCAATAATTGCAGCAACTGATTCAGGAAGGTTTTTACGACCTGCCGCCAACAGGATAAAACCAATTAGCGGGAAAAGTACTGTTAAATATAAATAACTCATCCGCGCATCTCACTAGCAGCATCCACATCCAGATGATGGAAGCGATGATAGAACTGAAGGACGATCGCAAGACCGATACAAGCCTCTGCTGCAGCAAGCGTTAAGATCAAGATAAACATCACTTGACCGTCTGGCTGTGCCCATGCGCTTCCTGCCAATACGAACGCTAAAGCAGCAGCGTTCATCATGATTTCAAGGCTCATTAAAATAAATAGTAGGTTGCGTCGAACCATCACACCGTAAAAACCCAGTGCAAAAAGAATGGTTGCAACGATCAAACCATGTTCTAAAGGGATGTTGCCCATTATTCTTTGTCCTCTTCTGCACCTGGCTCACGTTTGCCAAGATGGAATGCAGCGACAAGTGCGCCAAGCAATAACATCGCAGCAACTTCAACCAGCAATAAGTACTGAGTAAAGAGTGAAGTACCCACTTCTTTCGGACCGACAACTTGAGCACCCATGACAGTGCCAGCAGTTGTGTAGTCTGACTTCAACATCCAAACAAGGATTAGACCCATCAGGAAGCTCATCAACGCAGGATATGCCCACGCTGAAGAAGTCAGCCATTTGCTTTCTTGTTCAACTGTATTTTGACCAAGATTCAGCATCATCACGACGAATACGAATAGCACCATGATTGCGCCAGCGTAAACGATAATTTCGAGGGCACCGGCAAACGGCGCACCCACGATCATGAAGATACCTGCAACTGCAAGTAAAGAGATAATCAAGCTTAATAAAGCGTGTACTGGGTTCGTGTTAGTTACAACACGAACGGTAGAGACGATGGCCACAAGCGCCATCAAATAAAATGGCCACATCATGGTAATAGACTCCGTACATCAACTGGTGTGCTTTCGCGTTGAGCCTGACCTTTATCTTTACCAGCAACAGCCATACCTGTTACGCGGTAGAAGTTATAGTCTGGGTATTTACCAGGACCTGAGATAAGAAGGTTTTCTTTCTCATATACTAAGTCCTGACGAACATACTCACCTAACTCAAAGTCAGGTGTCATTTGAATCGCAGTCGTAGGACATGCTTCTTCACACATACCGCAGAAAATACAACGTGAGAAGTTAATACGGAAAAATTCCGGATACCAACGACCATCTTCTTTTTCAGCTTTTTGTAGTGAAATACAGCCGACTGGACATGCAACCGCACAAAGGTTACATGCAACGCAGCGCTCTTCACCATCAGGGTCACGCGTTAACACGATACGACCACGGAAACGTGGTGGTACGATGTCTTCCGCTTTAACCTCTGGATATAAAATGGTGTCACGTTTACGTGTCGCGTGTGAGAATACCATCCACAACGAACGTACAATTGACCCAAATCCAGCTAGAAATTTAAACATTTTATTCTCCCTGCTGTCTTAGGCCTGATTCATCAGAATCACAGCACCAGTTACCAGAAGGTTAACCAACGCCAATGGCAAGCAAATTTTCCAACCAAAGTTCATGACTTGGTCATAACGTGGACGCATTAAAGAACCACGAGCCAAGACAAACATCATTACAAAGAATGCTGTTTTAATAATGAACCAGAACGCAGCTGGAATGAATGGAATATCTAGGTTGAAAGGCGCTAACCAACCACCGAAGAATAAAGTCACGATTAATGCAGAGATCAGTACGACGTTGACGTATTCCGCAACGAAGAACATACCCCATTTCATACCGCCGTATTCGACATGGTAACCTTCCGCCAATTCTTGTTCTGCTTCTGGTTGGTCAAATGGATGACGGTGAGTTACCGCAACACCCGCAACCACGAAGATTAAGAAACCTAAGAACTGAGGAATAACAAACCAAACATCACGTTGAGCTTCAACAATTTCACGCATGTTGAATGAGCCTGCAATCGCAACCACACCCATCAGTGAAATACCCAAGAACACTTCATAAGAAATGGTTTGAGCAGCAGAACGTAAACCACCAAGTAATGCGTATTTGTTATTTGATGACCAACCACCGAACAATACTGCGTATACCGCAATACCAGCCATTGCCATAAAGAACAATAGACCGATGCTCATGTCTGAAACACCTAGATAAGGTGAAACAGGAATAACCATGAACGATAGCACCGCAGTTGCCATCGCAACTGCTGGAGCCATACGGAAAGTCAATTTGTCAGCAAATTTTGGTGTCCAGTCTTCTTTGAACATGATTTTCAGCATGTCGGCAACAATCTGGAACATACCGCCCGGACCTACACGGTTCGGACCGTAACGGTCTTGCCACAAGCCGAGTAAACGACGTTCAATAAAAGACATCAACGCAGCGATCAACACTACAACCAGTAAGATCACAATCGCTTGAAGAACTGAATAGGCGATTGGCCAGTTTTCAGCCCACAGCGGCGTTTGACGGATTAATTCTTGTTCCATGAATTACACTCCTACCGCGACTGAAACAGGTTCTGCAAGCGATACTGTAGGTGCTAGACCCACTGGATAACCGATATAACCTGTAGGTAAGTATTCAATCACTTGAACTGGAAGGACGATTTCAGCATCCCCTGCTTTCACAGCGATACGTTGACCATCTTGAACATTTAAGCGTGCTGCATCTTGTTCACCCACAGCAAACATTGCTTCAGGAATACGCGACTCCATCGCAGGTGTTTTCACTGTAAATTCACCAGAAGCGAAGATGTGATGCATAGGTACAAGACGGAAGCTTTCACCATTAACCGCAACAGGTGCAGGTGCAACGAAAGTACGTGCTGGACGTTTCGCTAAACGATCGAATAAACGAACGCCTGCATCACCACCTTTTAAGTGACCACCCACGTTGTCTTGGAATTTGTTCCAAGCTTGTGGTGAGTTCCAACCTGCAGACCAAGCAAATGGTACAAGTGAAGCTGGAGTTTGGTTACCTACATAACCTTCCATAGAGAACGTCAACGCAGAGTCTTTATCGACTGGTTGTTTTGGTTCATGAATAGAAAGTGGTGCGCGCATCGCAGTACGACCTGAGTAACGACGTGGTTCACGTGCCACTTTTAGACCATGTACACGGAAGCCAGCATCTGGTGCGACATCTTGAATTGCTTCAAGTGCAGGAACGTTTTTCGCTACTGACTCGATCACATCATCAAGAACTGTCCAAGAAATCGCTTTGCCTTTCACGCCAGTTTCAATGGCATGTAACCAGCGCCAAGATTCTTTGATCGCAAGTTCTGGTTTGTAGTAGCTTGGGTCATACACTTGGTAGAAACGTTGTGCACGGCCTTCTTGAGAGACCACAGTACCATCACCTTCAGCAAATGAAGCAGCAGAAAGTACGATGTTGGCTTTTTTCACAGTTTCAGTTTCAGAATGATCAAGTACGATCACTTCTTTACCAGAAAGTGCAGCATTCACCTGCGCGGCTGGTAAACGACGATAAAGGTCATTTTCCACCACGATCACGGTATCGTAATCTTGTGCGAATGCTTGTTCTAAGCTTTGACCACCAAAGATCGCTAAGCCCATTGAGTTCACTTCAGGAACAGTCAATGTTAAGCCCGCATTACCAAGGTTCTGTGCAACTTGTGCAGCAGCCTCCATGATTGATGCGTCTTGCAAGCTTGTACCAGAGATGATTAATGGTTTTTTCGCAGCTTTTAAAGTGTCAGCAATCGTTTGTGCAAATGCTTTTGCATCGTCATCCAAACCTAAGATCACTTCACCTTTGACAGCAGCAGCGACCGCAAAACCTAAACGTGCAATGTCGTTAGGTGATGCAACAACTTCACCGGTAGCAACATCAGCTAAACGTGTTTGAGTGGCAGCAAGGATGTAAATCGGAGATTTGGCATCTTGAGCAATACGTTGTACAGGTTCAGCCAACCACTCTTGCGTACGGCGCTCTGCAGCCATTTCTTTAGCTTTATTTTTCGCAGCTTGGCGAACAGATAGAGCCATACGTGGTGCAGTTTGAGTTAAGTCTTCACCCAAAATCAACACAGCATCGTAGCTTTCGATTTCACGCATACCTGGGTTATAAACACCTTCGGTTTGCATGATAGAAGCTGCAAGCTCAACAAGTTTTTGCTCTTTTTGAGACATACCTGTTGAGAAGTTGTCTTGACCTACAAGTTCGCGAAGCGCGAAGTTTGATTCAAGTGACGCACGTGGTGAACCGATACCCAATACTTTTTTGCCTTGGATATTTTCAATTACGGTATCCAATGCTTGGTCTACAGAAACTGTAGTCACATTTGCACCAGAACGGAATTGTGGTTGACGTGGACGATCTTCACGGTTCACATAACCTGTACCGAAACGACCTTTATCGCAAAGGAAGTATTGGTTCACGTCACCGTTAAAGCGGTTTTCTACACGACGTAGTTCGCCATAACGTTCACCTGGAGAGATGTTACAACCTGAAGAACAGCCTTGGCATACGCTTGGCGCATACTGCATGTCCCATTTACGGTTATAGCGTTCAGAGTGAGTTTTATCTGTGAATACACCTGTTGGGCAAACTTCAGTCAAGTTACCAGAGAATTCAGATTCTAAAGTACCTGATTCTGGACGACCAAAGTAAACACGCGAAGCGTTTGCATACACACCAAAGTCCGTACCACCTGCATAATCTTTGTAGTAACGCACACAACGGTAGCACGCGATACAACGGTTCATTTCATGAGAAATGAAAGAGCCTAGCTCTTGGTTGTAATGCGTACGTTTTGTGAAGCGGTAACGACGACGGTCATGCTGAGTCATTACAGTCATATCTTGTAAATGACAGTGACCACCCTCTTCACAGACTGGGCAGTCGTGTGGGTGGTTGGTCATCAAGAATTCAACAACAGAAGCACGGAAATTTTTTGCTTCGTCATCTTCAATCGAGATGTAGGTATTGTCAGATGCAGGCGTCATACATGACATAACTAAACGACCGCGAGTATCTTCAGGATTCGCGTATTGAGTCACAGCACATTGACGGCAAGAACCGACAGAACCTAAGGATGGATGCCAACAAAAGTATGGGATGTCGATGCCAAGGCTAAGACATGCTTGTAGCAAGTTCTCTGAGCCGTTGACTTCATACGATTTTCCATCGACATGAATTGTAGCCATAGTCGAATTCCTTAAGCTTGTTCTACGTTGCTAGTTTGAGCTGCCGCATTTACGACTTTAGCTTCAAACTCGCCACGGAAATGTTTGAGTGCGCCCATTAACGGTTCCATCGCACCTGGAGCATGCGCACAGAAAGTTTTACCAATCCAAAGCTTACGAGTCAGTTCTTGTAAGTGATCGATATCTTCTTTCTTACCTGTGCCATCTTCCAAGGCTTTAAGCGCTTTAACCGCCCAAGGTAAGCCATCACGGCATGGTGTACACCAACCGCAAGATTCACGCGCAAAGAATTCTTCTAAGTTACGGGTTGCTGAAACCATACACTGAGTTTCATCGACTACCATGAGCAAACACGTACCTAAACGTGAACCTGCTTTCATGATGCTTTCAGCATCCATAGGAAGGTCAATGTGTTCAGCAGCAAGGAAGTCTGTAGAAGCACCACCCGGTAACCATGCTTTGAGTTTTAAACCATCACGCATACCACCAGCATGATCTTCAATCACTTCACGCGCAGTTGTACCAAATGGAAGCTCCCAAAGACCTGGGAATTTTACTTTGCCTGAAGCGCCATAAATTTTAGTACCTGGATCTTTCGACTTACCTTCAGATAAACCGATATACCATTCAGGACCACGAAGCATAATTGCGGGTAAGTTGTTGTAAGTCTCTACGTTGTTAACAATCGTAGGACGACCCCAAGCACCTGCAACTTGTGGGAATGGCGGTTTAGTACGAGGGTTCGCACGGCGACCTTCAAGCGAGTTAATCAATGCAGTTTCTTCACCACAGATATAACGACCCGCACCAGTATGCACGTGTAACTCGAAGTTCCAACCTGTACCTAAGATGTTTTCACCCAAGTAACCTTTGGCACGAATTTGGTCCAATGCTTCATTTAAGTATTGAGCCGCTTCGATGTATTCACCACGGATGAAGATATAACCCTGTGTTGCTTCTAATGTATAAGCAGCAATCAACATACCTTCAATCAACTGATGAGGAAGTTTTTCCATCAACAGACGGTCTTTAAAGGTACCTGGTTCCATTTCATCGGCATTACAGATGAGGTAACGAGGGCCTGAGTTATCATTTGGCGCCATAAGCGACCATTTAATCCCTGCAGGGAAGCCCGCACCACCACGACCTTTGACAGTCGCAGCTTTAATCACTTCAAGCACTTCTTTCGGTTGCATGCCAACAGCTTTCTTAAAGCCTGCGTAACCTTCAAGTGCTTCGTAATCATCTGCACTGCGAACGTGTTCCTGTTTGCTCAAACGCCAAGTTAATGGGTGAGTTTCTGGGTTACCGTCGCCATAAATTGGTTTTGGTTCAGTATTCATACATACTTCTCCAATAACTGTTTAATTGAAGTCACTTCAACTAGACCGTGAGTGTCTTCGTCAATCATTAACGTCGGACCTTTGTCACAGTTACCTAGGCAGCAAATTGGCAATAAAGTAAAGCGACCATCTGCAGTCGTTTGACCAAATGAAATGCCTAATTCACGCTGGAATGCTTCAGCAAGTGTTTCCGCACCCATCAAGAAGCAAGCAATCGAGTCACATAATAAAATTACGTGGCGACCAACTGGTTGACGGTAAATACGGTTATAGAAAGTAGCAACACCTTCTAGGTCTGCAAGGCTCATGCTAAGCAATTGCGCAATAGCATTCATCTGTGCATCATCTACCCAGCCATTACGGCGTTGTACACACTTCAAAGCATCAAGACATGCTGCGCGTGGGTACGGATAGTGACCAATGTGATGTTCGATATCGTGGATTTCTTCCGCAGTTAAAATCCCTTCAACGTTCACACGTGGTTTTTTGTCAGTCAAAATCATCATAATGCGATTACCCCTTAGCGATCCACGTCAGCCATTACGACGTCAATTGTCGCTAAATAAATGATTAAGTCAGACATTAAGCTGCCGTTAATCACAGAAGGCATTTGCTGTAAGTGCGTGAAGGTTGGTGTACGGATACGTGTACGGTAACTCATCGTTGACTTGTCTGAAGTCAAGTAGTAGTTCGACGCACCTTTTACCACTTCCGCCATTACAGAGCTTTCGCCTGCTGGCATTACAGGACCCCATGACACGCTCAAGAAGTGCGTAATCAATGTTTCGATGTCTTGTAAAGTTTTATCTTTTGGTGGTGGAACAGCCAGTGGATGGTCTGCTTTGTATGCACCAGAAGGCATGTTGTCTAAACATTGCTTGATGATTTTCAGCGATTCTTCAATTTCACGGAAGTGAACAAGAACACGTGCATAAGCATCGCCTTCGTACTCTAAAGGCACATCGAAGTCGTAGTTTTCGTAGCCGCTATAAGGACGGTATTTACGAACATCGAAATCAATACCTGTAGCACGTAGACCAGTACCCGTTACACCCCAAGCCAATGCAGATTTAGCATCATACTGAGCAACATTACGGGTACGACCGATAAACACTGAGTTTTTAAGTGCTGCAGTGTAGTACTCGTTCATACGCTTCGGCATCCAATCTAGGATTTCGCGAATGAGGTGCTGCCAGTTGTTTGGCAAGTCGTGCGCTGTACCACCGATACGGAACCATGCTGGGTGCATACGGTAACCCGTGATCGCTTCGATCGCGTCATAGATTTTTTGACGGTCAGCGAACATATAGAATACTGGGGTCATACCGCCGGCATCCTGAATCGCAGTACCAATGAACAATAAGTGGTTATTGATACGGAACAATTCAGACATCATGACACGGATACATTGTGCACGATCAGGAACGGTAATCCCTGCCATTTGCTCTACGCCAAGAACGTAAGGCATGTTTTGCGCACAACCACCTAAGTAGTCAACACGGTCTGTATACGGAATGAATGAGTGCCATGTTTGACGCTCAGCCATTTTTTCCACACCACGGTGGTGATAGCCGATGTCAGGAACACAGTCTTTCACTTCTTCACCGTCCAACTGCAAGATCACACGGAAGGCACCGTGCGCAGATGGATGGTTAGGACCCAAGTTTAGGAACATGAAGTCTTCATCATCGTTCCCACGCTTCATACCCCAATCTTCAGGTACGAAACGAAGATGTTCTTGTTCGTAATCCTGTTTCGCTTGGTTTTGGCGATAAGGCGTGTATTCAGTCGCACGTGCAGAATATTCTTTACGTAACGGGTGACCTTCCCAATATGTTGGCAACAAGATACGACGGAGCATTGGATGCCCTTCGAAGTTGATACCAAACATGTCGTAAGCTTCACGTTCGTACCAGTTGGCATTTGGCCAAATGTTGGTTGCCGTTGGAATGTTCAAATCTGACTCATTCAATGCAACTTTAATACGAATATCACTGTTACGCTCAAGCGATAACAGATGATAGAACACAGTGAAGTCAGATGCAGGCAGACCATCGCGGTGTGTACGTAAACGCTCATCAACCGCAGACAAGTCAAACAGCATCACGTATGGACGTGACACCGTACGCAAGAACATTAAAACTTCTTGTACACGTGCGCGCTCAACCCAGACTGTTGGAAAGTCTTCAAAAGTCGTTTGCACGTAGAAGTTCTCACCAAATTTGGTTTTGAGCTCTTCTACAATTGCAAATGCAGGGCGGGAATCAACTGGAGTTGATTCTGGCATAGCAATGTCAGTTTCAGCCATTGGCTTGGCTTCCTATTTAATACAAATTCAGTCAATCAAAACGACAATTACACCCAGTCCGGGTGTATCAATATTTCGTCGCAGTGATTATTTAATTTCATCCATTGAGCGTAAGTTTTTCACTGCAATACGCTGTGCGTTCTTACGGTCACGTTCTGGCATCATCTTTGGCTTATACACTGGCTTAAGATCATCACCAATCACGGCCGATAAAGGACGGCGCTCAAGTTGAATCTGGTCTTGCAATAACATCAATGCCTGAATTAAAGCTTCAGGACGTGGTGGGCAACCCGGGATATACACATCGACAGGGATGATTTTATCCACACCTTGTACAACTGAATAAATGTCGTACATACCACCAGAGTTTGCACATGCGCCCATTGAGATTACCCATTTAGGCTCAAGCATTTGCTCGTACAAACGTTGAATTACAGGCGCCATTTTCATGAAGCATGTACCTGCAACAATCATCAAGTCAGCCTGACGTGGTGAAGCACGAATAACCTCGGCACCGAAACGTGACAAGTCATGCACGCCTGTTAAAGTCGTTGCATACTCTACGTAGCAGCAAGATGTACCAAAGTTAAACGGCCAAACTGAGTTTTTACGACCCCAGTTTACTGCTGTATGTGCAACATCCTCTAAACGAGTCATGAACACATTTTTATTCACTTCTTCTTCAAGCGGATCGGTAACGATTTGACGCTCTTGAAGTGGATATTGATCAGCATCCGGATTCGCACGGGTTAATGTATATTTCATCCCGTCTTACTCCTTGTCAGATGATGCAGTCGGTGACTTAGATTTCACACGACCAGATGATTGCGCTGGAATTTGACCTGTAGGGTCCATAACCAACTCTTCAATAGAGTTAAAGCGTGTGATTTCTGCGATATCCATATTTGGCGAACCAATTTTAGGTTTAATTCCCGCCGCTTTACGCTTGTCAGAAGGTGACCAATTCAAACCACCAGAAGACAATTCATAAACCAAACCAGCAAGTAAAACTAAAATAAAGACTGCTGCAGCTGCAAAACCAACCCACCCAGTTTCACGAACAGAAGATGCCCATGCATAAAGGTAAAGTGCTTCGATATCGAACACCACGAAGAAGATCGCAACTAAATAGAATTTCGCAGACAAGCGAATACGTGCACCACCAGCACCTACTACACCTGACTCAAACTGCTCTTGCTTAGCACGACCCCATGATTTACCCCCAAGGAGTAAAGGGACGGTCAGCATAAAGACGCAAAGGAATGTAACGCCGATCACGAAGGCAATAATTGCCCAATCGTATGGAGTAATGGCACTCATGCGGGGATAACTCCTGGCAGGCCTATTTATTAACAAAGAATGTATGTATTGGCCTTCAAATACACCAAACACAAAATTAATCCCGCCAATTGTACCTGATTGAGGAGGCTTCTTGCTAGCTTATCGATATTCGTCTTTAGGATGATTTTTTAATCATTTCAGCATTTAAATTGGGTTTACTCCCTTAAATTTAGGATTAATCGTTTAATTAGATTAGATCTTATTTTTTTATTAATTATTACATTTATGCGATTTTAACAGAAAATTATGACTGTTCAGTTTCATGAACAAATCCTTCAACTTTTAGCTCATGTATTAAATTTTCATGGCCATATCATTTATTAAATAAATTCCATCTTGTTTCAAATTGTTTGCCTGTTTGATTCCATCTATTAGCTTTGATCTTACCCCTAAAATGAAAAACAAGTTGAATTAGCACAAAGAAAAAAGTCTTTTTTTAGCTTCTTGTGACTTTTTTGCAATTCTTTGACACGACCCACAAAGAGTGTGATATTTGTAGTTAAAACACAAAAAGCAATCACAACGGAGAGACAATAATGACTTTAGAATTTACGCATAAACCTGATTATTTTCTATCTGCACAATTGGTGATTCACCATATTAAAAGCTACTTAGATAAGCATCCTGATGCTCAAAATGCCATTTTTGATTTACGTGATATCTATGAGTTGTTACGACAAGATTTAGCTTCTGCAACAACCAACCTTAACGGGATTATGAATATTGCAGATGAATATAAACTTGAAACTTTAAACGGTGATCAAAAACTTATTAGCAATTATTCTATCAATGCTAAAAACAACTCCTTACTCATCGATTTTAATGCAGATGCTCTTGCCGCATTAAAAAATGGCAAACCTATTATTGAACCCGATGCAACAATTACGGAATAAGTAGAAAACTGATATCAAAAAGCCATTCAAATTGAATGGCTTTTTATACTTATCATTCACTAAAATCAGCTTAGCTACATATCTAAGCTTACTTAATTTTCATTGGTACTCGGTTCTTTAACATCTAACTTCGGTTTATTTTTCTTAAAACGAGTTGCAGGCCATGTCATGGTGAAACGCGCTCCACCTAATATTGGACTTTCATCAATATCAATAGTCCCGCCAAACCAATATGCAATGCGACTAACAATCGATAAGCCTAAACCATAGCCCCCTGAGGCACGTGTGCGACTATCATCTAAACGTGCAAAAGCATCAAAGATACGTTTACGATCTTCTTCTGGAATACCGGGGCCATCATCTTCAACACAGATATAAGCCATACCTTCATCATTCACACCACCACTAATCAGCACTTTATCGTCACAATATCGCACTGCATTCCCCACCAAGTTTTGTACAACACGGTGTAAATAGCGACGCTCGGTTTCCACAACCACTCCAATTGGTGGTGCTTGCAATTCCAAGGTTTTCCCAGTCTTTAAGGCTTCAGTTTCTATCAGGACCTGATCTAAAACTTCAAACAAGCTAACATCTTCAAATTCTAAAGATGGCATGCCCTGTTCGAGTTTGGCATAAGTCATGATTTCATCAATTAAAGTATTTAGAGCCTCAATATCTTTATCAATCTGTTCGACTTGCTGCTGACGGTAGTCATAATCATCTTCATCCGCCATCATTTCAACACCAAAGCGAATACGTGCCACGGGTGTCCGCAGTTCATGCGATACCGCGCGCATTAACTCACGCTGCGCTTCAATTAAACGCTCAATATGATCCGACATCGAGTTATAGCTCGATGCCAAGGTACCAAATTCATCGGTACTTTCGACAGGCAGACGCACAGATAAGTCCCCGCCCTTCATTTTATTTAACGCATAATTTACAGCACGTAACTTACGTTGCATCGGCACCAATAGGCCATAAACACCCAAGCTCAACACAAATAAGCTCAGTAGCGTAATACCTGCTGCCAACTGGAAAGGCATCCAATTGAATAGCGGTACCGGCCCCATGACCAAGACTTCTGAAGTTGAGCTTGGAATTGGCGATACGATCGAAATGGTCGTGCCGCGCTCAGTCGCACTATCACGATACAAAATAATGCTGTGATCTAAACGTAGTCGGCCGATTTGCTCAGAATCTAAAGGCAAACTTTGAACATTTTGAATTGAAATTGGATAAGAAAAATGATGTTGGATTTTTTCAAGATATTGTTTTTCTTGACCAGGGTAATACACCAAATAATCCAGTATAAATACAGGCAATGCTTTCATTTGGCGTTCTGAAATATTATCGGCTTTTATATACAGTAGATGTGCAGGGTCATCTTTTAAGCCAATAATAATATAAGCTGCTGTGGTTTGTGCGTCCCAACGCACTACAGCTTTACGCTCTTCTATACGTTTTGTTTCCGCTCGGGTTAAATCAACCTGATTAGCTTTTACATAATAAATAGGCAACTCAAGTAGATCGGATGCATCTGACACCCAATCTGACTTTTGTTGTTCATTTGGCTGACGTGCAATACCTTCACTTATAATGAAAGCCAAACCGTCAGTAAGCGATTCACGATATTCTTGCGCGCGCTGGTAGTTTATGATTTGCACCAGCAAATAGCCAAATGTAGCGACTAAAAAGACTAAAATCAGTAGCCCTGCATAAACGCGCAAAAATATACTGTGTTTAAACACGTAAAAGTGTCCTACTTTGCCAAACTAAGGGACGGTATTTTACATTAAATGCCGTTGGTTTCTTTTACGAATAAATAACCTTTACTACGTACGGTCTTAATACGTTTCGGATTTTCTGGATCATCGCCAATTTTTGGACGAATACGCGAGATACGCACGTCAATTGAACGGTCTTGACCATCGTATTCAATACCACGCAGACGCTCAAAAATATCTTCACGAGAAAGAATGCGACCCGCATTAGATGCCAACAACCATAAAAGGTCATATTCTGCACTGGTAAAGTCAACCAACTCATTATTGAGTGTGACAGAACGACCACCATTATCAATTACAAGATCATCAAATTCGATGCGCTGTGCAACCTCATCTTCTGGTGCTTTGTCTGTACGACGTAATAATGCACGAATACGCGCAAGTAAAACGCGAGGTTGAACAGGTTTTGCAACATAATCATCTGCACCCATTTCTAGACCCAACACTTGGTCCATGTCTTCGGTACGTGCAGTCAACATTAAAATTGGTTGATGGTAGTGTGGACGAACTTCACGACAAATGGTTAAACCATCAGCACCCGGAAGCATCACGTCGAGTAATACCATATCTGGTTGTTCAGCGATAATACGGCGAATCGCACGATTACCGTCTGGTTCTACCCCAACCTCAAGTCCGTTACGGATTAAGTATTCTTGAGTTAAACGAGCAAGACGCTCATCGTCTTCAACAATTAAAATTTTAGGTAACTTTTCTTCTTGGCTCATTGATTGCCCCTTATTTGATTGGGCGTATCCTATTTGAAATCCGATAGATACGCTTAAACATAGTTTGCAATATACACACGTTTACATTGTAAACAAGATGGCATTCACCAAACTGATACATCAATATCGTATTTTGTAATAAATTTTAACCTGCTACATTTTTGCAGCCGTATTTACCAATCATTTCCACGCCCTATTGCTCACAATAGCAACAATTATAAATTTGGATACATTTTCATCGAATAAAAACTGACTGATTAATTCACAACTTTTTAGGCTTTCTGAAGTTATCCACAATGTTATCTATAAGCACTCTTTTTCGACTTTGCTATGCTATGCCCTTGTCGGATAAGGCATATATAACAAAGATAAAAAATAGGGATTTTTTGAGATGGATTTCTGCCAGAAAAGTTCAAAGCATTTAGTAAAATGTCAATATTGATATACCCTGAATTTTCCCGTATCTTGTGTTCAATAAATTTTTAAACCACTAGGTCTTGTGTTTAAACCTCAAACACTGTGGCATAAAAATTGCCCAGTTCAAACGGTCCTAACATAAAAATAGATGACAAATGGAGCTATGCTAGCATGAGCGTAACGAATTCAACCCCTGGTCAAATTCAGGTGATTAAACGCACCGGTGACGTTGCACCTTTTGATGCAGAAAAAATCTCTGTGGCGATTGGTAAAGCGTTCTTGGCCGTTGAAGGCCAGCAAAGCGCTGACTCCAGCCGTATTCATGACCGTATCTCTCAATTAACTGAGATGGTATTGAATACCTTTAACCGTCGTTTACCTTCTGGCGGTACCATTCATATTGAAGAAATTCAGGATCAGGTTGAACTTGCGCTTATGCGTACAGGTGAGCAAAAAGTTGCTCGCTCTTACGTGATTTACCGCGAACAACGTGCCGAAGCTCGTAAACAAACTGGTGCTCACCACCACCCTACTTTACAAGTGACAGGTTCAAACGGTCAGCTTAAACCGCTTGATCTTGGCGCACTTGAGGCAAATATTGTTAAAGCAGCTGAAGGTTTAGAAGGCATCGATGTTCGAGCGATTATCGATGAGACTGTAAAAAACCTTTATAACGGCGTAAAAGAGTCAGACATATCAACGACCATGATGATGGCTACTCGTACACGTATCGAACAAGAACCAAACTATACATATGTGACTGCGCGTTTATTGCGTAATGACCTTGTTGCTACAGGGTTAGAGTTCTTAGGTTTAGATAGTGACACGAATGAAGGCGATGCTTTAGAAACTTTCTTGAAGAAAGGTATCGAGCTTGATCTTCTTTCTCCAGAACTACTTAACTTTGACCTTGCAAAATTGGCTGCTGCGATTCAACCAGAACGCTCAAACCAATTTACTTATTTAGGTCTACAAACTTTATTTGACCGTTACTTCATCCACTCAGATGGTGTACGTTTCGAATTACCACAATTATTCTTCATGCGTGTTTCAATGGGTCTTTCATTGAACGAAGAAAATCGTGAAGAACGTGCAATCGAATTCTATAACTTATTGTCTAGCTTCGATTACATGGCGTCTACGCCTACTCTATTTAACTCTGGTACTTTACGTCCACAGTTATCTAGCTGTTACTTAACAACGATTTCAGATGACCTTTACAACATTTATGGCGCAATGCGTGATAACGCAATGTTGTCTAAATGGGCGGGTGGTTTAGGTAATGACTGGACACCAGTTCGTGCGCTTAACTCGTACATCAAAGGTACAAATGGTAAGTCACAAGGTGTTGTACCGTTCCTTAAAGTTGCCAACGATACTGCTGTTGCAGTCAACCAAGGTGGTAAACGTAAAGGTGCAGTATGTGCATACCTTGAAACTTGGCACTTGGACATCGAAGAATTCCTAGAACTTCGTAAGAACACAGGTGATGACCGTCGTCGTACACACGACATGAACACAGCGAACTGGGTTCCTGACTTGTTTATGCAACGTGTATTCGAAGATGCTGAATGGACTCTGTTCACACCATCTGAAACACCTGATTTGCATGACCTAACAGGTGCAGAATTTGCTGAACGCTATGCTTACTATGAAGGCATTGCGAAAGAAACCAACATGCTACATAAGAAAGTCCGTGCGAAAGACTTATGGCGCAAAATGTTGTCTATGTTGTTTGAAACTGGTCACCCTTGGATCACATTCAAAGACGTATGTAACTTACGTTCACCACAACAACACGTTGGTGTAGTTCACTCTTCTAACTTGTGTACAGAAATTACGCTGAACACTAACGAAGATGAAATCGCAGTATGTAACTTAGGTTCAATTAACCTTGTACAACACGTGCAAGGCGGTGTGTTAGATCGTGAAAAGCTTGCTCGTACAGTTAAAACTGCTGTTCGAATGCTCGATAACGTAATTGACATCAACTACTACGCTGTTCCTCAAGCGCGTAACTCGAACTTGAAACACCGTCCAGTAGGTATGGGTATCATGGGCTTCCAAGATGCTTTATACGAAATGAAATTGGCTTATGGTTCTGATGCTGCGGTTGAGTTCGCTGACGAATCGATGGAAGTGATTTCTTACTACGCAATCCAAACGTCTAGCGACTTGGCAGTTGAACGTGGTACTTACGAGACATTTAAAGGTTCACTTTGGGATCAAGGTATCTTGCCAATTGACTCTTTAGATATCGTACAAAAAGCTCGTCCTGACCGTATGTTCGAAGTTGACCGTACAACACGTTTGGACTGGGATAGTTTACGTACTAAAGTTCAAAAAGACGGTATGCGTAACTCCAACGTGATGGCGATTGCACCGACTGCAACCATTTCGAACATTTGTGGCGTATCACAGTCAATCGAACCAACTTTCCAAAACTTGTATGTGAAATCTAACCTTTCTGGTGAATTCACAGTGATCAACCCGTACCTAGTACGTGCGTTAAAAGATCGCGGTCTTTGGGATTCTGTAATGGTCAACGACCTGAAACACTTCGAAGGTTCGGTTCAAAAAATTGCACGTATTCCTGAAGAGCTTAAAGCAATCTTCGCGACTGCGTTCGAAGTTGAGCCACGTTGGATTGTTGATGCTGCATCACGTCGTCAAAAATGGATCGACCAAGCTCAGTCTCTTAACCTTTACATCTCTGGTGCAAACGGTAAGAAACTTGATATGACGTACAAAATGGCATGGTTACGTGGTCTAAAAACCACTTACTACCTACGTGCATTGGGTGCGACTTCTGCTGAGAAATCAACCATTAACACTGGCGCATTGAACGCAGTTAAGCCTGCTACTGTTGCAGCACCTGTAACAGCTGTTGCGAAAGAAGAGCCTAAAGCTGAAGTTGCTGCTGAAGAAGAAGGTTTTAGTCAAGCAGCTCCAGTGCCAATGGCATGTTCAATTGACAACCCTGATTGTGAGGCTTGTCAGTAAGTTAACCCATTTAGGAATCAACCGAGATTTTCTCATTATTGCGGTATTAGCAATGGTTGATTCTTATGAGTGGTTAGCATAAGAACTCACTTTATTGCTAATTCGTTATGATTGATTCCCTTAGAGGAAAAGAACATGTCGAAAAAGCTCAAAGAATTTAAAAAGAAAGTTCGCATTGTACGTAAAGAAATTCAAACCTTTTGCTTCACATGCTTACTTCCTTGCTCAGTAGCAATATTTGTTTCCATAAACCAAACGAATGAGCAAAATATTGAAGACATTAAGCCAACTACCCAGGTAGTTGCTTAATAATAAATCCCCCCTAAGTCCCCCTTTTGCAAAGGAGGACTTCCGTGAAGCATTTAAATTCACGTGAAGCCCCTCCTTTATTAAAGGAGGGGTTTGGGGAGGATTCAAAGAAGATAAATAAAAAAGGAAACCACCATGCCACATATGACGCATAACTATCAGTTAGGGCTTATTGCTTTGGTGGTTTCCTTTATTTTGACTTTTTATGTCCCGATCGCCTATTTCTGGTTCAAGGCATATAAATCGCGTAATCAAAATAAGTAGTGGGGATATTTGCTCTACCGAACACTTTTAGAGCAGTGATCGACAAAACTTAATTTTGCTTACACAAATTGAGCGTATAGTAGGACATCTCAGCGACGCTGGATGTCTATAAAAGATATAAAGCAACGAAGAGAGAACTGTTTATGTCTATCCTAAGTTGGGACGATTTCGAAGATGATGAACCGAAACAAGCTGCACAAGCTCACCAGCCTGCGCCCGTCGAACCGCAAAAAACGACTGATTCGCAAGTGGTATCTAATGCACAGCACTCATCGCCGAATTTGGCAGCTGCACAACCCGCTCGAACCAGTACAAATCGACCAACAGATCCAACCGATCCGTTGGCAAGAGCATCTAACGCTCTAGAAAATCTAGACGTTGCACCTGGCTTAGAAGAGCTAGAAATGGGTGCTCAGCGTGTTCAAGTTGACGATAAAGCGATGATCAACTGCCGCGCTGACTTAAACCAACTTGTACCATTCAAATACGAATGGGCTTGGCAAAAATATCTAGACGGTTGTGCAAACCACTGGATGCCGCAAGAAGTGAACATGAACCATGACATCGCACTTTGGAAGTCTGAAAATGGCTTAACCGAAGATGAGCGTACCATTGTTATGCGTTCTTTAGGTTTCTTCTCGACTGCGGATTCATTGGTTGCAAACAACTTGGTTCTTGCAATCTACCGTCACATTACCAACCCTGAATGCCGTCAGTACATCTTACGTCAATCATTTGAAGAAGCGATTCACACGCACGCTTACCAATACTGTATCGAATCTTTAGGTATGGACGAAGGCGAAGTCTTCAACATGTACCGTGAGATTCCTTCAGTGGCTCGTAAAGCAGCTTGGGGTCTGAAATATACACAATCTTTAAGTGATCCTACGTTCAAAACAGGTACACCTGAAAACGACCAAATCTTACTTCGCAACTTGATCGCGTTCTACTGCGTACTTGAAGGTATCTTCTTCTACTGTGGTTTCAGCCAAATCTTGTCTATGGGTCGTCGTAACAAGATGAATGGTGTTGCTGAGCAATTCCAATACATCTTACGTGATGAATCTATGCACTTGAACTTTGGTATCGACATGATCAACCAAATCAAGATCGAGAACCCTCACCTATGGACTGCTGAGTTCCAAGAAGAAATCATTCAAATGATTCTTGAAGGTACGATGCTTGAAATCGAATATGCACGTGACACTATGCCACGCGGTGTATTGGGTATGAATGCAGGCATGATGGAAGAATACTTGAAGTTCATCTGTAACCGTCGTTTAAGCCAATTGGGCTTGCCTGAACAATTTGCTGGTGTGAATAACCCATTCCAGTGGATGTCAGAAATGATGGACTTACGTAAAGAGAAGAACTTCTTTGAAACTCGCGTAACGGATTACCAAACTGGTGGTGCGTTAAGCTGGTAATTGATAAACATTACGCGACACATAAGTTGTCATTTGCGACACATAAAATGTCATTGCGCGACACATAAGTTGTTATTGATCAAAAAACCGCCATAAATTGGCGGTTTTTTTAAAATATACGATCTAGTCTTTAATTAAATATTTATATTACACATAGATGGGCTTTGTTGCACAAACCTATCTGTAAAGGCTTTTTCAGCGATATAATTTTCAAATGAAGAAGCCTACACACAAAATCTATCGCACAACCAATTGGCCCGCATATAACCGAGCACTCATGAGTCGCGGAAATATTGCCATTTGGTTTGATCCTACTACGCAATGGTATGCTCCATCAAAAGGCAAACAAGGACGAAATCAAACCTACTCCGACGCAGCCATCCAATGCTGCTTAATGATTAAATCCTTATTCCGTCTGTCTTTACGTATGGTCACTGGCATTGTGCAAAGTCTGATTAAACTTTGCGGATTAAATTGGACAGCGCCAGATTACAGTACGCTTTGTAGAAGACAAAAGTATATTGATATTGCAATCAGCTATCAAAAAAGTAGCTATGGGCTACATCTACTTATGGACTCTACAGGCTTGAAGTTTCTAGGTGAGGGCGAATGGAAACGCAAGAAACATGGACCTGAATATCGTCGCCAATGGCGTAAACTTCATATTGGTATAGATGCTGAAACCCTTCAAATACGCGCCATTCAACTCACTACAAATAATGTGAGTGATTCACAAGTGCTTGGTGATTTACTCGATCAGATTCCACAAGATGAGCAGATTGACTCTGTTTATACCGATGGCGCTTATGACACCAAACAATGTCGTCAGGTCATTGCAGATCGGCAAGCGCATGCGGTGATTCCACCTAGAAAAAATGCGAAACCATGGAAAGATACAAAGATCAGCTCGCTAGCGCGAAATGAATTACTTCGAACGGTTAATCTTGCGAAGCAGTGCTTCTCAGGCAGGACATTATGGAAAAAATGGTCCGGCTATCATTGCCGAAGTTTGGTCGAAACTAAGATGCATTGCATCAAATTATTGGGGGATAAACTCAGTGCAAGAAAATTTGATAGCCAAGTCAATGAAATTCATGCACGTTTAGCAGTCCTCAACAGATTTACGGAATTAGGTCGACCACTTACCCAAGTTACGCCTTAAATTTGGCTCAATTAGGGGGCTTTGTATTTCAAGTCTTTGTGCAACAAAGCCGTATCAAGTCAATTATGCAAAGTTAAAGCCAGCAATTTATGAAAGTTTTGATTTATTGATTTCATTGTTATTAACCGATAACGAAGTAATTTCACAACTTATTGTATGGAATACCATCTTGAGGAAAGATCTTCTCCAGGATCTAGATGTACAAAAATTTATATATGGGTCAAATCTTAGAGGAAAAGACCTATTGTCTACTTTAGAGTTTCATGAGTTAAGTGAGAATTAAATGGTAGGATTCCTTATAAGCTTAGGGCGATTAGCTACAGTTGGAGGCCGAGGAGCAGCAACTGGCACAACAGGAGGTGCTACAGCAGGAAGTACGACGATTGCTGTTGAAGCTGCCAAAGGTATGGCTGCTGTTGTTTTAGCTAAAGAGGTCAGTAAAGATATAACTAAACAACAGCGTTGTAATAAATGTGAACCTTATCAATTAGGTAATAAGCATCAAATAAAACGCCCAATGGGTAATGAAATCAATACTGAATATCAAATTAAAATAGCCAACTTATCAAGTTACCCTCTAACATTCCAAGCTTCAGATCCATATCTTGTTTCAGGAAATACAAAACAAACAACAGAAATACAAGAGTGGGTATTATCTGGAGTCTCATTTGATGGGCTATGGCCAATGCAATGTATACTTGTCGAAGCGAAAGGGCGTTATGCTCAATTTTTAGAAGGTAAACCTGATTTTATGAAAAATAATATTTTTCTAAAAATGCGTAATGAGGCAACTAGCCAAAGAAGTGTTGTTAGTCGTTTTAAAACATCAAAGTTGAATTGGTATTTTTATGAAGAAGAAACTAAAGTGTATTTTGATCGTTTCAGTCGCAACATAGTGCCAACAATTTTTATGCCTTTATAAAATAGGATTTCAGTATGAGAGAGTATTTTCTTAGTACACGAATACCAAAAATTCTTGGTAATAATGATAATGAAATAATTGAACAAATAGAAAAAGTTGAGCAGATTATATCTGAACTGTCAAAAATTGATCCTATTTTTAAGACTTGGTATATCAATAATGCAACTAGCTCAAAACCACCTTTAGACTATCCTTTCCCTTCAGAAAAATCGAAAAAATATTTGTTTAATCATAGAAAAGAAGACAGTTTTGAAATTTTTGGGCTCTGGAATGGATCGTTAGAAACAGAGCTTTTTGCGAGTTTTAGTTTCGATAGAACAGGTTTAGTTATGACTTTCAAAAAAGTCTTGACTCTTGAGCAAATAATTCAACTTTTTAAAGTCGTATTAGAATATCCTAAGAATGATTATGTATATCTAAATAGCGACTTTTTTGGAGATATCAATGTTTTTCCACATCGGTTAGAAACGACTTCCATTTGCTATATCCCCATTAAAATAGATGAAAAATTAATACCCCACCTTTACAAAATTGTTGATGTTGATACCCCTCTAAATAAAGGAACTATTCTAATTTTTGATGAGCATTGGGCAGATGAATCAGATGAAATGAAGAAAAAAGTACAAGAAAACTCTTTAGCCTTAGTTGAACTAGGAGTGATTCCTGAAGCTGAATTACCTGAGGATTTTTTTGAGCAATAGCAATTCCTAAAATCAAAGTAATAGGTGTTATAGACAATTATTTTCATTTATTAGTTTAAATCATACTCATATGACATAACGAAAAAACCCGATCATTTCTGATCGGGATTTTTTGATTCATGCCCCATCTATGATTAATTTTTAAGCAAAGCAATTTAGTTGAAATTTCTTTGAATTTTAAGGTTGTATTTTGTGTATTCGGGATATGTCCATAAAAAATATTCATCTTTTTTCTGAAAAAATAAATCAAAGCTTTGACCCATCATTGAATCAACTTGGCTCTGCTTTTGGTAGATAGGTGCAATACTGTTAATGTACTAATTCATCCAATCAGTTTTATTCGTAAAAGATGCATAATCTTTTAGATAATCATAAAGATTTTGTAGGTTCTCAGAAATGGCTTCAATGTTAGGATTAAACATCCATACTGTAATGTCCATCGGTTCCACAGGAATCATACTATAACTCAGTTTGCCATCCATACTTTCTAATTTATAAAGAGCTCACTAAAGATAGAACCAAGTAAGAGCAATGCAATAAGTGTGAAGCCTATCAGTTAGGTAATAAACATCTGATTAAGCGTTCTATGGGCGCCGAAGTTAATACAGAGTATCAAATAAAAATATCAAATTTATCTAGTTATCCCTTAACATTTAACTCCTATACGCCATATATAGCCGATGGCAATACAAAGGCTACTACTCCAATCGAAGAGTGGAATTTAGTTGGTACATCATTTGATGGGCTATGGCCAATAGATTGTATTTTGGTCGAAGCAAAAGGACAATATTCACAATTTTTAGACCCTGAAAAACCTAGATTTCTAAAAATGGATGTTTTTAATGGGTTAGTTTTAGAAGCTAGAAGGGAAAAAACTGTAATTACTCCATATAAAACAATAAAACCTACTTGGTATTTTTATGAGAGAGAAGCAAAAACATTCTTTGATAGTAATGGAGGGCTTATTGTGTCCTCTATATACATGTCTTTATAAATAGGATCGAACATGAGCGAATTTTTTCTTAATACTCGTTTTTTTAAACGGCTACCATCATCAGGCAGTGATATTCAATCGCAGTTGAACACATTAAAAGAAATCGTAAAAAAAATTGTTGTAATCGATCCTATTTTTTCTACATGGTATATTAATAATCCAACTGGGAAAAACCCTCTTCGGAGGGTTTAAATTTGAGAGTAAATAATGGAAATAATAATAAATACAACAGCAAAAGAAAATTCACTGATTTATAGGTCTTGGATATGCGTCATGATTATGGGGTTTCTTTTCAGCATTTATTATCTCCTCATAGAAAGCTTTTACTTACTCATTATCGCAACCATCATTACGCTTCCAGTCACACTCATTACTGCAACAACGACATGTAATCACTGCTATTTTAGAGCCCTAACATTTAATATCTTGGTCATATTCAGCATATGCTTTTACCCCCTTATCATTTTTGATCACACAATGTCCATCATCTTCATAAGCTACTGTTTAATTGATGGATATCTTGTACGAAAGAAAGTGAAAGTACTGCTCAAACAACCAGAATTTATGCAGTCTATCCCCGAAGTTATTACAAATAGAGATCAATTTAGTCTTGACCATGAGTTGATCCACGGGAGAATATGGCAACGAAAATATCACCTGCCTTTACTCTATTTAGTAATTTTATTCACTATTCCATTGGCTTTTCTATCAAGATTAGAAAACAGCTATTTTCTTTACGTCCCTATGAGCTTATTTTTCTCCATTCTTCTTTGGGAGTACACCATTAAGAGATATATTTATTTTTCTTATTTGTTCAAATCACACCTTCCTCACATTCAAACTACACAATAGACAAGCTAAAAATAACTGTCGTTATGAAGATTACGGACGAATACCATCATCAAACCAAGGTCATAGTCCCTTCATCGCAGACGGAACCATGACAATAAACCTTCATTTTAAATAGCATTTTGTAAACATCAAACGCAGTGCATATACCACTGCCATCGCAAATATTGCATAACCTGCGGGTGTGATAAACAACGGAATACACAAAACAATCACCACGGTTAAAGGATATAAAAGTTTTCTAAAACCACTTTGATGATGCAATTCATGGAGTAAATATAAACTTGTCGTATAAATCACGAGGCTGATCGCCACAAAGTAGCTTTCTTTTTCAGAACTAATCAGTGCCTCATGCGAAACCACATCGACTGCCGCAGCTAAACTAGCACCAATCGCCGCGATACTAATAAAGACAAAGAAATGTCCATACCCCCAAGTAAATGCCATTTTGCGGCTATTTAAACGCTCTGCAATACTGGTATCAAAATAAGACCACCACATAGTGAACATCATCATCAGGCCGCCCACCATCAAAAAGATCAGTTCAGTACTAAAACGCTGATTTGTTAATGCATCGGTTATGGCAATCGAGCATCCGACAATAGATTCGCCTAAAACGATAATGGTGAGCAGTGAATATCGCTCAGCAATATGATGCGCATGCCAAGGTGTACGGCTTGCAGCCTCTGCAAAAACTGGCACAGACAGTTCAGCAATTGCGAGCAAAATGAAAAGATAAACGGTGAAATGCAGCGGCGAAAAATGAAAGAGCAGCCACCCGACTTGTACCAGTATGATGCCAAAAGCATAACGTAATGCAGTTTTCCGACGGGACAGATCATGCTTTGCAACGCGAAACCACTGCGTAACTAAGCCTAGACGCATAATGGCATAACCAATCACAATTACGTCAAAATCCTGCTTTTGAAATGCGCTTGGAATACCTGCAGCAATGACCAAAGAACCAATAATCTGTACAAAAGTTAAGATTCGATAGAGCGCATCATCATTATCATATGCCGAGGCAAACCAACTAAAGTTCATCCACGCCCACCACAAAGCAAAAAACACCATGCCATACAGCGTTAAACCCTGAGCCAAATGATTTTCAACAATGGCATGATGCAGTTGCTGCCCTGCTGTTGCGATCGCGACAACAAAGATCAAGTCAAAAAGCAATTCTAAAGAGGTCGCGACACGATGATGCTCATGTGGATCACGTGGGTGCAAAGGTTTGAGCCACTGAGTAAGGAATAAAAATGATTTGGACATAGCATTCAGCTTTATTGTTTTCTGTCTGAATTTTTTCAAAAGCCTGAAATAGTTACAAGATCGATTACATAAATCAGATGAGAAACAGTTTTCTAGAAAAGGGATAATGGCTTTAAAAACCTACTTAAGCGTTAGATATTTCAATTATGGAAGTAAAAATTTAAAGTAATAAAACTGCGAAAGACGTTTAAGATAAAAACTCGATAGATCGATGTGTTTTTTATATCTCAGCTATATTTTTCTCTAAATTTTAATGACATAATGCTATCCACTAAAATAATAATGAAAACTAAAAGTGATGTTAAAAGAAAAATTAGCGTCTTTTCCTGACGCAGTTTGGGTACAGATCCATTATGATCAAATGCAAGTTTTAACGCGTGATCATCAAATTGTAGCTGAACAAAACTGCCCTTTGGCTTTTATAGAACGCGGAAGTTTTGTCCGAAACTATCATATTGCAGAACAGTGCTTCAACCAACTCATACAACAGATCCACTTCAAGTGGTATGAGTTTGGACAGCCGGTTATTTTTATTCAGTTAAAAGAACGCTTAAGTGAAGAAGTCAGCGCACTCGAGCTACAAGCCATTCAAGAAATGGCTCTAAGCGCAAATGCGCATTTTGTATTTGTTTACGACAAACATGGTATCGCACTCGAAGCAGAAACCATCAAAAATGATGAGTCACCTTTGCTCAAATGGTTTTTCTGTGGGGTGATCTTTCTGATTTTGCTGATTATCTTTAAATAATCAGCTTCATTCGCAAGGGTAAATCAAACTATGACACTTTCTGCTGCTGCAATTGCTCAATACTCGAAATCAAATCGTTAAAACGATCAATCACCAGTGCCGGTGTAGCCGTTTGAATTTCTTCTGCACTACCATAACCATAGCTCACAGCAATACTCTGCACTGCATTACGGCGTGCGCCTAAAATATCGTACTCACGGTCTCCCACCATCACACATTCCTTCGCATCCAACTGTTCTTGCTGCAAAATGTATTCAATTAAATCGCCTTTGTTGGTGCGCTCACCGTTCAGTTCACTGCCATAGATCACAGTAAAATATTGTGCCAAATCAAAATGTTCTAAAATTTGGCGAGCATAGACCGTCGGCTTTGCTGTAGCAACATACAAGCGAAAACCTTGCTGTTGTAAAGTTGCTAAAGTTTCGGCAACGGCAGGATAGACTTTATTTTCAAATAAACCGGTAACGGCAAAGCGCTCGCGATAACCTAGTAAAGCCTGATCTGCAAGTACATTATGCACATCGACATTGAGGATTTTGGCCAAAGAGGCTTTCAAAGGTGGTCCAATGATCCAATCGATATTGGTCTCATCCGAAATGGGATGTCCAATTTTCGCCAGTCCATAGCGTGCTGAAGTGGTAATGCCAACTTTTGGATCTGTTAATGTTCCATCGAGATCGATCAATATATTCTTAATCACAGCTTTTACCTTATCCATTCACTTCTGCAAAAATACTATCGAGTGTTCGCTCAAAGTTGCCTATACTATCGCAAATTTTGTGTAATAAGGACATCATTGTGCGCCCTACTGTACTGTGCTTTTCAGGTCTTGACCCTTCAGGTGGTGCAGGACTGCAAGCGGACATTGAAGCCATTGGTCAAAGTGGTGCACATGCTGCCATTGCGTGTACAGCATTAACCGTTCAAAACTCACAACAAGTGTATTCGTTTGAAGCGACCTCTCGTGAGTTATTGTTGGCTCAAGCACATGCTGTCGTCGGTGACCTCCCTATTCGCTGTGTAAAATCAGGAATGTTAGGAACAACTGAAAATATCGCGGCTCTCGCTGAGTTTTTACGTGAACATCCCGAATATCATTATGTTCTCGACCCCGTTTTAGTTGCCAATAGTGGTGGTTCTTTGGGCGATCAAGCAACTTTGGTCAAAGCCTTTGCAGAACTGATTCCACTTGCCACTGTGCTTACACCCAATACCGTAGAATTACGTGCGCTCACAGGTGAAGACGATATTTCTAAAGCAACTGCGCAACTTTTTGCGATGGGTGCTCAAGCGGTATTAGTAAAAGGTGGGCATGAAAATACGCCTGACTATATCCAAAACTCGTTGTACGTTCAGGGTGAATTAGTCTCTGAAACCCGTTGTCCACGACTGGATGGGGAATATCATGGTTCGGGCTGTTCATTGGCGAGTTTTATTGCAGGGCGTTTAGCCTTAGGTGATGAGCTCAAAACGGCTGTTCATCATGCCGAAACATGGCTATTTGGTGTGTTGAAAATCGCTGAATCACCAGTTGTCGGAGGACAGAAAATTCCAAAACGTTTTTAAAGTACTCGGTTATTTATTTAAACCCGATAGAATAAAACGCTGCATCATTTAAAGCCCTGAATATCAGGGCTTTTTCAAATTAAGAGTCGAGTTGAACTCGATAGACCAAAGTTGGAATTTCCCATGCACCACCAGCAAATCCTTTGCACTGTGTGGTTTTTGCCATATAGGTTTGGATAAAGCGCTGACCATTCCACGACCACTCCCCCGTGCTATGACAGTCGCCAATACCTCGTCCACGTTGGTTGGAGAAAATTTGTCCTTCACTAAACCCACTTCCAGAAAAGGTCACGGATTGTTTGATTTGCTTTAAATTTCGATCCATTAACCAATAGCCATTACCACTATTATATGCCCCACGCCAACATGGCACTTCGACCAAGGCATTTTTTCCATTGATTGGAAACACCACGACTCGATCATCCTCTAAGAAATTTGCATCAAAGAGTTGAGGACAATCTTCTACTGTCGTTTTTTTCTTTATCAATCCAAATAATTGTTTGGCTGTGGGCGCATTGACGGCATACCGTGTTTGTAAGCCCTTACTATAATTTTGAATATACACTTTCGGAATACTCTTCGGTTTGAGTACATTGGCCGAACTGCTATTGGCTTTACGTAATAATGCTGAATTTGTCCCTATGCGCTTTTGAAAATCATCCATACGGAGCAAAACCGCACTAGCACCCTGCACGGACAATAACCATGTTTTGTTGTTGCCTTTCCACACAATCGGTTGATTGGCTTGTAAGGCTTGAATCAGTTTTTGAGTTTGAGCTGCACTTAACTGACCTTCGGCAGTTTTGGCATCAAGCTGCACAGTTCCCTGATTTTTACCTAAAGTGTAAAGTTGAAGTGGTTTATTTGCCGCACTTAACGTTTCAGGATCGAGTTTCACTCGTGCGCTGACTTGTGCTTGAGCGCCCGCAGCACGTTGTAATAATACAGAAATAGCGGGCTGATTGCCCTCAGCCTGATAACCTGCAACGCGACAAGTCCCCGTATTATCACAAGCGATTTCCCAATCCTTATGTGAAAAATAATTTCCTTGAATTTGAGCAAAACTCACACTACAACCCAATGCAGCAACGTAGCCCAATAGAAGTTGCCAGATGACATTATTTTTGTTCATGTCTTTGGCTCAAAATAATTATATTAGAGCCATCTTAGAATGCTTTTCATTGAAACTCCAGTTTAAATGGATCTGCTACATAATTTAAATTTATAGAGTTGAATCATTCAGTTGCTGTATCTCTTCACATTTTATTCGTTTCGCATTTTCATCACTGAGCGTATTCATCAAATCTGCCGCTAGGCCTTTTAAAAGACTCATATCATCATCTGTCATTTGATTCGGCTGCCGATCTAAAACACAAAAACTTCCCAAGGCCACCCCATTACGGTCTCTAAGTGCAACGCCTGCATAAAAGCGAATGCGGTTATGCATCAATTCAGGTAAATGCGCAAAGCGTGGGTCACGTTGTAAGTCTTCAATAATCAAGCGTTCATTTTGATATACCAAATGGCTGCAGATTGAGTCTTGCTTCGACTGGCGCACCTGCATCGGTTGCTCGGTAGCCTGAGCCAAAGGGCTACCTGGAGTATAGACCCAGTCTTGCTTGACCCAAGAAATTTGTGCATATTTCACATCGAAGGCTTGTCGGGCTTCTTCAATATATTGTTCATAAATCGGTAAATTCCGCTCATCCAAAACATTCAGTTCTTCTAATGCTTTTAAGCGCTGTGCTTCAACGCTAGGATCAGGCTCATCCAACCAAGACTCACCATGCGTCAATTGAAAAGCTTCAATGGTTAATAACAAGTCATTCATATTATTGACTACAGCATCGACGATGAAATTTTCTTTGATCGCATCTAATTGCTTTACTCCATCACAGCTCCACAGTGCAAAAATCAGTTTTTTATCTGGAAACTGTGCCTTAAAAACATGACTTAAAAGGCGAATTTGAGCTTCTGGTGCTGTATGAAAAATCGAAATACATACTATCTGAATATCCTCTTGGATATCATCTATACTTTGATGCTGATTTTGAATTAAGACGTCGCTAAAAGCCTGAGCCTGAATACCGCTTAAGCTTAGGCCATGCGCCAACATAGCCGATACTTGAACATCAATTTCCCAACGTGCGCCGATACACAAAACCTCAGTTTTCTGATCCTGCTGTGCCACTGGATATGCCCGTTGAAAACTATGATTAAACAGTTTTAATCCCTGATGTAAACGTAGTCGATGTTCAGCACTGGCCTCGGTGTTGTGGCCTCTCGAAAAAATCCGTATGGCTGGAATCGCGACTTTGGCATAAAACGCATTAACCCGCCGTGCCTTGATTTCATCCGTCGCATCCTTCGGTAACTTTTCAGCAATAAAAGTTTGTGCAACATCCATGGCATCTTGCACATCATCAGCGACTAATCTTTGATAGAAGCGCTCATGCGGTGCCAATGCAGGCGTACTACCGATCAGGTTTTTAATAAAACCTAAGGATGGTACATAGCTCGAAAGCACCAATAAACACGCGGTTAAAGGCGTCGATAAAATTAAACCAATCGGCCCCCACACAGCCGTCCAAAACATGGCGGCAATAATAATGGCTAAGGTTGAAAGTCCGGTACTTTCCCCATATAACCAAGGCTCAATAATATTATTACTGACCAATTCCAAGAGCAAAATTAAACCCACTGTCCATAGCACCATATTCCATGTGGGATCTACCGCAAAAGCCAATGCAATGGGGAAAATCGCAGAAATCATTGGGCCGACATAGGGAACAAAGCGCATCACTATCGCCACCATTCCCCACATAATTGCTGCCGGCACCCCAATAAACCAAAGTCCCAAGGCCATCGGAATACCGTAGGTCACATTGACCATCAGCTGCATACGTAAATATTTACCGATACGATTGGCGGCTTCATCGAGTGCGTCTGTTCCGATATTTAAATTGCCGCCCAGCAGCTTAAGGAAACGGTCATGCAAATCTTTCCGATTGACCAAAATAAGGATCACAAACAAAAATACAATACCCGCGGTTGCCAAAGGATTGAGCACCCGCTCGCTCCAAGCCATGACCGCTTCAGCCGTGGTTTGTTGTTGTCCCACCACTTCCACTTGCTGCACTTTAGGATTTTTCTCTTCAGGCACCACATCATCTATCGAGTTTTCAAAAGTATCTATGGTGGTTTTTGCGCCATCCCAAACACTCGGGCCGCGTGCAAATTGACGAATAGAATCCATTTTCTTTTGAATCGTACCGTGATATTGCGGTAACTCTTGGCTTAATTGCCCCAGTTGATAACCCAAATAAGAGGCCGCGCCGGACAAAATCGCCAAAGCCAAACCGACCACAATAAATATCGATGGCATCTGTGGTAGTCCCCAACCTCGGAGTTTCATCACCAAAGGGTCAACTAAAAAAGCCAATAAGATTGCGAGTGCCAATGGAATAAAAATATCTTTACCAAGATATAAGGCCGCAATCAGCAAACTGCCGATGATGAATCCTGCCGTGATTCGAATCACTTTATGTAAATCTGCAGGGGGCATTTGCTTCGAGGCGTTCAAGTCTTGTAAGCCTTGCTTTTGACCTGATGGTGATGATTCAAAATCTTGCGCTAATTTATTATTTTTATGATCCATTTTCTTATCCTGAACGATGGTCATTATTTTTTAATTTAGGCTGAAGTTTTAGAACTGCATACGCATTTCATGTAATGATTTGCAAAGAAAAAAAACAGAGCGACATGGCTCTGTTTTCATACTGTGTTTTGAGATGAATTAAAAGATAATTACTTTACTTTGATGAGTCACAATATCCACTGGAACAGAAATATGTTGATGAACGATCTTCCATAGAGACTGCGTTTTTTTCATCCCAATGGTGTTACGACACCACGAGATCCCTGGCGTTGGTATCCCACTCTTATCATCAATTTTGGAATAACAGTGCAGAAAGGCAATATCAGGTTCTGCATGGATGACCAGTTCTCGCCTAAACACCTTTAAACCTTCACGAAAATACTCTCTATAAAATTCCCACATTTTTTGATATGCCATTAAGCCGCGCATTTCACAACTGGCATCAAAAAAGTTCACATCTGCTGCGCAGGATTCAGCAATATTCTCAATTTTCAATTGGCAGATAACCTCATCCCAATTGGCTAAAAATTGCAGAATTTCGTCAGCGGCCTGTTGGTCACCGACTATTTTGATTTTATCTTGCATCTCTGGCACCTATTTCTTTTATTTTTTATGAAGCATTGTTCTGGAAAGCGTTTGGAAGTTGAATTTCAACGATCTTCCAGCTCCAACCTCGGCGTTGCATACTAAATACGGTATATGTTGCTTCACTTAGGCCTTGGAGCGGCACATACAGATCAAATCGATTCCAAGCACTATAGCTTGCTTTGGGTTCAAGGGACTGGCTTTGTTTTAAAGCGACAGTAGTTGGAGTTGCATCCTTTTTGGATGATGTTGATGTATGAGGTTGTTCTGCGACCTTATTTTCAGCATGAGTGAATAGTTCAATCTCTGAGCTAATCATGCTCGGATTGGTTAGTTGGGTTATTTCTGGTAATTGAATCGACTCTTTTAATGCTTTGCCTTGTAAAAGCAGCATGATACTGTTTGGATTGACCAGACTGTCGACCAGCGTTGCACTGAGGACTGTGCTGAGCTGCCCACCCCACGACTGAGCGAATTTGGGTAAATGCTGTAGCCCAGTTTTCTGTTGAATGAGGTCTTTAACTTGTGGTTTTAGACTCGATTTGACTGCCGCAAAATCGATATATTGAGCAATTTTTTCAGGTTGATTGTGCTCATAGGCTTGACGTATTTGGTACAGCACCCAATACGGAGACGCAATCATCCAACCCAAGACGATGATCAAGATCGCAATGAGCCCATAATACAAAATATGATTCTGCTTATTCATCGTTCACCACTCTAGCCAGTGAAGTTGTGGTACTTCCTTGTACCGTTAAATAAGCCTGCTCTAGATTGAATAGCATCCAACATAACAGCGCTTATCTGAGAACCATATAGCTTTTGATCTTGTGATTTTGACGAGCCTTCAGGTTTGTTCATCTCGCTTTGGCTGTCTTAATCAGGTTGTTTCAAATTTAAGCTGTTAATTCTCTAATTTGGGTATTCGCACAATGGGTTTTAACTGACTAAATGCCTTTATCGCGCGATTGCTCACTGGCATAAAATTGGCTGATCCCAATAATATGATGGTTTGCCGCTTTCAGATTGAAATATGGTTTACCATTATTAACATTCAGTCGCTCAAAGCGACTATCATCTGCACTGTTGTTTTGTACAGACTCAATCCCGTTTTGTGATGATGCTTACACTTTATATAATTCACTCGTTAAAATGATTTCACCGTTCCATGCTTTTAATAGAAAACGAAACTGCTGATCATTAGAATGAGTGATCTGGTACCATTCCGACATATGTTACCCCATCATTTTCATTGTTTTATCTATTATTCGATCAGGATTTGTTGTTGGAAATTCAACCTGATCTACAGAATATAAATGAACTCGGTCACATTTTTCAATGTCTTTTTTGATCAGTGTCAAGGCTTAAAATTTAATCACTAAGAAAATGATTTTCAATAAATAATTCCAATCAAAAAATCCGACCGAAGTCGGATTTCATCATTCTTTCATCATGATATATTTGTGAATAGATATGCTTTACTTAACGCATTGAATAAAGGCCTTAAGGACTGAGGATCTGCTTTGAATACGTCGCTTTATTCATTTCTAATATTTCCACACAAAGTTGCACTTCTATTGCTGGAGCTGTGACATGTTGTTTCAACACGTCCAATAGTAACAATGAAATTTGCTTTTGCACTTCGACCGTTCTACCCGTCAATAATGAAACTTTGGCATGCATATACGCATGTTGAGCATGTTCATCCAAACCCACAACAAAATCTTGCTGAGCGACAGCGCGGCTTTTAATATCATTGATGGCACTAACATGACCCGATTCAAATAAGGCAGTGTTTAGCGCTTTAAGTAAAGGACGAGCCTCAATCTCAAGATTATTGGAATATTCCAAATGAATATGCGGCATAGTAAAGACTTTTCAAACCCGTAATGCGTCTATTATGCAGGCTGAAAAGTAAAATCTATAGCGGATTAGATATCAATTTCATGTTTTAGTAGACATCCCAAGCCAAGTGTGGCCTTCGCTTAGGATAATTGAAAGTTGCTTTGGAGCGAACAAAAACGAAACTTAAACTTTTTTCACGTATTCAGATTTGAGTTTCATAGCCCCAATACCATCAATTTTACAATCAATGTCATGACCATCTGTTGCATCGGCTAAAAGACGGATATTTTTAACTTTGGTGCCAACTTTCACCACTGAGGATGAGCCTTTAATTTTAAGGTCTTTCACCACAGTAACCGTGTCACCATCGGTCAATACATTGCCATTGGCATCTTTAATCACTACCTGTTCATCTGCAGCGCTTTCGCCTTCACGCCATTCATGTGAACATTCGGGACAAATCAGTAAATCACCATCATTATAGGTATATTCAGAATTACATTGGGGACAATTGGGTAAAGACATAAAAGACCTCAAAAAAAGATGGACGCAAAAATCCATAAAAACTTAATATAACATTTTTATGTATTTCATAAACTTAAAAACCATAAATTTCGTATGGTTTAATCACCTTGTGAAGGTCGTAAATTTCACAACGCTACAGCACTTGAAGGTTTAAATTTTAGATCTCTAATGAGGTATTTAATATTAACGCTTTTAAGATATGCGCATGATTTTTATCCGTATGTTTAGCCGCTGTGAGTAAGGTTAGTGGCTCCTCTTTTTCCCATGCCCGCAGTTGTTCCAACTCGGCTTGATGTGGCTGTATTTCTTGCAAATAGCGCTGTTTAAACTCGTCCCATCGAGAAGCCATTGCCTCATCTTGATGATACCAACGACGTAAATCTGTAGATGGCGTCAATGCCTTCGGCCACAAATCTAGCTCTGCGCTCACTTTACTGATACCACGCGGCCACAAGCGATCGACCAATATGCGTTTACCGTCGTCTGGGCTTATCTCATCATAAATACGTTTAATGTGTACAGTCATTAAGCCCTCCTTCGCCTATTTACAGTTTTTCAATCATTCGTCAGATTATTCATCGGGGATCGCTGGATTCACTAAAAAAGCCAGCAACTGTAAAGACTCCTGCCACCCCAAATAACAGGCATCAGGTGGAATAACGCTCGGCAACCCTGCCTGTACAATCGTCACTTCGGTTCCTACTGATACCGCTTTAAACTCAACAGTGACCTCGATTTCACCGGCCAACTCTGGCATATCAAATTGGTCTGTATAGCGCAGTAAATGATTCGGCACGACTTCATGATAATCACCATGGAAAGCGTGTGTGGTTCCCGTTGAAAAATTTTGAAACGACATGCGGTACGAGCCACCTACACGCACATCAGAATGTTCC
Source organism: Acinetobacter sp. YH12094 (assembly GCF_013419295.1). Lineage (NCBI taxonomy): Bacteria > Pseudomonadati > Pseudomonadota > Gammaproteobacteria > Moraxellales > Moraxellaceae > Acinetobacter > Acinetobacter sp. YH12094. The sequence goes on along the minus strand of NZ_VPAK01000001.1, from coordinate 84,877 downwards.
ACATGGGCAGTAAATCCATGCGGTGCCATCCATTTAACCAAAGCATCTGGCTCCACAAAGGCACGATAAACGCGCTCTACAGGCGCACTAAAAACACGATGTAATCGAACAGTATTGCTCATGATGATGTCCTTTTGTCATTGTTTTCACTGAATCATCCACATGCATTCACCCTCGCTTTATCGTCCATTTTTATCACACTGAAACGTTCTAAATGAGACAGCTTTAAGACGTGCGAGAAAGGTCATTGCTGTTCAATACTATAGCGAATCCTACAGATTGATCCCATCACTTTAACGCAATGCAGTGTTATGTTTTGTGAGCTGCATTCATATCGAATTGGATAGAAAATTCTAAAAAAATCAAAACTTAATCCAATTTTTCTAAAATTTAAATAATAAAAAACCCAGTTGAATCACTGGGTTCTTGTTGCTAACGATACAATAGTGAGACTTAGCTCAATTGTGCTTCATCTTCATCCAGATCATCATCTTCATAGATATAAGCCATACAACCCCAGCCGTCATATTCGCCCGAATGTTGTTCCGCAATTTTAATAAACCACTGCTCTAAATCAACGATATCTTCATAATCAGGTTCCATATAAACATAGACCGTGATAATCCATTCCACGCGATCTGATTCTTCATCTTGGAACAACGAAATTTTTTGCTCTTCTTTCAATAAGTACAATGCACACTGTTCAGCCTGCTCTTGAGTCGAAAAGGCAATTGAATATTCGATTTCGTGCGGCACAGATAAATCATCACCATCTTGCTGCATCTGCCACAGCACATTGCCATTATCATCATCTGGAAATTGTTTAAAATCACGAGTCATTGTACTTTCCCTTATCGTTTATGAATTTTATTCTGTTGACTTAGATTAACGGATAATTGTTGCAATTTGCATTAGCTAAATCTCTTTAATCAGAAATAGACCGCCGAAGTGATCTTTCTGATAACAATTCAAATTAAACCACAACATCCATGTGGGCCTGAGTTTCTTTAAGATGTAAAACCAAAGCTGCCATTTTCAATTCTTCTAAGCGTAATCGTAGATAACTGTCGAGTACCCGTGCCTGACTAAAATGTACACCATGCGCATTGAGCAAGGTGAAATCATCCGCCAAAGCCTGCAATAGCTCACCTAAGTTTTTGGTATTTAATTGGGCTAAATACAAATCAGCACGACTATTAAACACCAATGTAAATAATTGCATCGCAGCCAAACGACGTTCTTCATCAACATAATTACATTTTGCAGTCGATTGCTGCTCCATTGCATCAATCATTTTGCAACGTACCGCAGTCAAATTTTGCTTTGCCGCAGATTCATTCATGCCATCCATCAGCTGATCTAAAATACTCTGTAAAGGTAAAAAGAATGCTGACTGATAGCCCCGTATTTTGTTGTCCAAAGCACGGTTGATGTTTTCCAAATGCTGCTGATCCAGCGCTTGGCTATACAAACCCTTTAACTCGGCACGGGCTTGTTCCTGTATTTGTGATTTAGCTCTTTCTTGATATTTGCTCAAATACTGACGCACTTGTTCGATCTGTGCGCGAATATCATTCAACATGATATCGGCATTGGCTTTGGTGACTTCCACCAAACCATCAGCCTGTAAAGTTCGATACTCAACATATTGTTCAATCTCTACAATATGTTGATATTTTGCTACTTTATCGACTTGGATTTTTAGCCCACTGTTTTGAATACGTAATTGACTGATTGCATAATTCAATTCATCTTGCTGAGACTCAGTTTCAGCCAGTTTTAACCGCGCACGATCGAAGTTTTCCTGCAGTGAACGTAGGGTTTTATCATTTTTCAATTTGCGGTTATATACAAAAAGGAGAGCCACAATTAATAGGATGATAAGGACGATTAAAGCAATATTGATCATTTGCTAATCCTCAAAATATGCTTCAATAATTTAAGTTTATTCCCCAAAACAAACCTAAGTTACAAAAGTTAAAATCTATAATTCATTTCATATTAGCAGAACAAATGCAAAAAACCGTATTTATCTGACCAAATACACACTTGAACACTATTTAACTAAAATACTGTTTTAAATTAATTTAATAAAAAATTTTCATATTAAAAATAATCAATCAATATACTTTAAAAAATAGAATAATAATTTAAAAAAGGTGTTTATTTACTAAAAGATACAAATCAACTTAATACCATTATTTGTAAATATTTCATACATTTTATAGAGATATTTGGAGTAATTATAAATCCCCAGAATTGGGGATTTAGTGTATATCATGATTCATTTTTAAGCAGAAAAACCTATTTAAAGCTGTAAATATTCTTAGCTTGCTAAGCTGCCTAAAAATTTCAATTCAACACAGCAGATTTTATGAACAGTGAGCATTCACATGAATACGCTTTAAAATTCTGCCGCGCAATGAATATGAACAGCTTGCTGCGTTAAAGGCTGAGTAAATGCTAGATCGCAAGCATGCAATGCCATCCGCCCAAGTGAGCTCTGTTTTGCATTTGGGTGATACAGTTGATCCCCTGTAATGGGGTGCCCAATATGCATCATGTGTACACGTAGCTGATGAGAACGCCCTGTCACTGGTGTTAATAATACTCGGCTAATATCCTTGCTTGCGTCATAGCTGATGGCTTGATACAAGGTTTTTGAGGGTTTGCCCAATTCAAAATGCACCATCTGTCGTGGGCGATTTTCCCAGTCCGTAATGAGGGGCACTTCAACACTGCCCTCACCTTCAAGTTTGCCCTGAACCAAAGCCACATATTGCTTTTGAACCGTTCGCGCTTGGAACATTTTACTCACCGCCACTTCTGCATCGCGGTGTTTCGCAAACATCAAAATGCCTGATGTTGCCATGTCTAAACGATGGGTAATCTTTGCTGCTGGATACTGTTGCAAAACTCGAAGATAGGCACTGTCATGATGCTCAGGCAAACGTCCCGGAACCGACAGCAATTCCGCTGGTTTTTCGATGACAACCAAGTCTGCATCTTCATACAAAATACGTAGAGGACCTTGAGGCGGCGCATAGACAAAGTTGGGATCTAAAGGCATGGACAGACTGTGTACTGGGAGAATGTCGGCAAAATAACAACTGACTAATTCGCTGTCAATCGACTTTAACCGATCAGGTCTAACCCTAACGATTATTGGTCCCCAATTTACCAAAGGCTGGTGCTAATGAATGAGACAAATCATCCTCCAGTAACTGTAAGATGCTTGCACTCGTGGTTAAAGGATACTGATGTAGTGTGATGCGATATTTGCCCTGAAACCACTGCGATAAATGCAAGGCATAGGTTCGTTTAGGCCCAAAACCTAAATGTTGTTTTAAACGATTCTTTATACCTGTCCGTGATGATCCGACATACAGAATGTGATTGGGTTGATTTAACTTGGCACAGGCATGGGTTTTCAATGCCTTAAATGCAGCATAGTCCTGATATGTCTGCTGTATATCGCCACCAACCTGCTCTATCACATAAATATAATGTGCGTGTAGAGCAAGATCATCAAAACTTGAAAACTCAAATATACGCTCAGCTTTAGTCTGCTGTGCCTGCAGACAATCCTGTATCAATTGGTTCAGATAACCCATATCAAAATTATTTAAAATTTAGATAGTTAAGCATAACAACTTTGTGAAAAAGGACAATCCGAAGCTTAGATTAAGTTTGAGTTGTTCTGCGTGATATTCATTACATCAGCAATGATCAAAGTTTGTCTGGAATGAATGCGAAGTTTGGAATTTTGAAAAAGATGGAAGGATTTATTATTCGATTGAATTCTTAAAAATTTTTTAGGGTGTAAGAGAAAACAGTATTGTTTACTTCAACTATCATCACTTTGTAAGTCATGATCTTATAGCCTATAAACTTCTGGTTTATAGCGTCCTAAGCTGAATCGAGACCTTTTGGGTGAGTACTGTACACGTGTTTTGCACCACTGACAGCATGCTACTCTTTTCAATCTCTATCACACCCTTGAGATATATAGTAGTGGTATCGATGAGGGATTGTTTCCCTGAAAATCACTGTTTTTGGCTTATTTTAAAAATATTTTTCACATTTAAAGATATATTGAAAATATTTTCTTCTTGCATCATGTTTTAGCATTTTTTCCATCTTATAAATGACTTTTCCCGAGAATTTTCGCCATAGCTTAGCACTCAAACCATCGGGATCATTTGAATTCTAGACAGGACTTTTAACCAATGAGAACTTGTATTGAAATGAGTTCTCCAACTGAATTAAGAGTCAATAATGCATACCACAGCGAGATTTGAAAATTGAGGTGTGCTTGAAAAAAGTAGCAAAAAGCACAGAGGCTATTCAATGTGATGAAAATGAAATTCGTTCAGATTTAACACTTGGCTTAGGACTATTTTTACGGGAGATGCCTGATGATCTTTAAGCTTATGGTGATTAAACTGGTATGGTTTGTTTTATGCGGATTAAAGGAGTAATGATTCATTATTCTTTTTTATTTTGGCTTAAATTTTTGGGGTGGTATAAGAGAAAACAATATTGTTTACTTCAACTATCATCACTTTGTAAGTCATGATCTTATAGCCTATAAACTTCTGGTTTATAGCGTCCTAAGCTGAATCGAGACCTTTTGGGTGAGTACTGTACACGTGTTTTGCACCACTGACAGCATGCTACTCTTTTCAATCTCTATCACACCCTTGAGATATACTTTAACCAAAGAGGATCGGGATTAATTTCCTAAGTTTTTCTAATTTTCTGCAAATTCAGCAAATTTTTTCAGCCATTTTAGGTTTAGCAGGATATTTTATCTTTTCAGCTCATTTCAGCGTTTTTTATCTGTAGATTTGCCCAATTATAAGAAAATTTTCTTTTACAACAGACACAACGTCCAAACACAGCGTCAAATTTAAAAATATATCGCCGCTGAACATTCATCCCTTAACTTCATACAAAACTCCGCCCTTTGAGTAGAGATCTAAGCCTATCCATGTTCTGCAGATATTAGGGTTGATCTATTCAACGTGGTGTTGGTCAATGAGCTAAATAGCTTTGTACCCACTGTGCGCTAAACCACCAACCACTATATGCCGCCATACCACAAAGTAAATTGGCCAAAATTTTATTCATTCGACTGAGGTCTGATGCATATATTTTGAGATGGATCAAATAAGCAATCACACCATATACCAGTCCAATCGCACCACCAATGATGATCAGGATCCAAGGCCATGCTGCATAGGCATGTGCCTCTGCTGGATATTTTGTACAACGGATGGTTTCTGTGGTCATGCTGTATATCCTATTAATAACGCGATTACCTGTTTCAGTTAGCAATTTCTGCGCCATTTTTCTTGGATATACAGCGTTATTTCAAGGTTAATGCATGTTGAATTTCTAGCTTTGACTACAGCATTTATCGCAACCAACAACTTTTTCTGTTGGCCAGCTCATTCGTGCACGCTTATAAGCGAGTTCGAAATTGGCAAAATAACCAATCAATATTTGCTGGTCAAATTGCGGCATGTCTACACATCCTTGCGTACCATTGTGAATTAAATGCGAGCCATTCGTTAAGGCATTTTCATCGACTATAAATTTAATCATCTACCATTCCCCTCATTATTTTTTATAAAATTCAAAGATTAATAAATCCATATAAAAACTATGTGATTTATAATCACATAATAAAATTATGCCTTTATTGTTCAAAAATCAATCGGTATTTAAAGATTTTTTTAGCCGTCTCGTGGATAACTTAAACGCAGAATGATGTGCTCTTTTAGGACAGATAGTGAAATTGCTCGATAGTATTTTTTTCGCTTAAGCCGAGTGCTTTGAATGTTGAGTAAAGGTATTTTTCACTCGAACTGACATCAACAAATACGGCGTCCAAATCAGACAACCCATAGTACTCGTCGCTAACTGCATGATGGTCTCTGTATCAGTAGCACTTCTTATAATTTTTATAATCTTTAGTAAACGCTGAAAAACTCAGTTTCGGATTTATATTTCTATATTTATTAAACATAACGCAGATCACTCACTCTAAAAGATGGATTCATTTTAGAGTGGAATCTTGACTGGTTTATAAAGGGGTATCGACCTGTACAGCTCGTTTTTGGCGAATACGTCGAACCAACCAGATCACGATCGCAATCACTAAGATCACCACGAAAAATGGGACTAAAAATGCCAATACTGACAAGACCGCAGCACCAATCCATTCCCCTGTAGATAAGATCGGATTTGCAACGCCACCTGTGGTTGCGGTAGATACGCCACGCGCAGCGACGGTACTCATTTGTACTGCTGTTGCTGTACCACCACCCACGATAATTGCTGCCGCCCAACTGGCAAACTGTGACATTTCACCTGAGCTTACTGCCATTGTAGCAATGGTCCCTGCAATCATGGCTGCAGGTGTTGAAATGGTGTCGAGGGCATTGTCTACCCAAGGAATATAGTACGCAGCGATTTCACAAACCGTCGCAATTGCTAAGCCGACACATACTGCAGGCATAGACAACCATTCGAATCCTTTCATTGGTTCGAATAGTCCTAAAATGGAGGCAACACTCATTACAAGTAAAGGTACAAAGACACGGAAGCCACAGGCAGCACTTAAGCCAATACCGATACACAGTCCTAATATTGTTTCCATGGGCTTCTCCGAATGGTCAAACGTACAATTTGTTTTTATATATGCTGTGTTATACGTTAGCAAAAAGCCCTATCGAGTGATAGGGCTTTTCTTTCTAAACAGCGGATAACTGTTAGTGTTTTGCAGCTTAGGCATTCTTATTGTTAAATTGATTGCCTTGGCATTTGGTACACGGTGGTAAACGATCAGTACCAATTTCTAAGTAGACGCGGTGTCCGCATTGAACACAAAAATAGAAGCCTGTTCCGGGTTTTTGACCAGCAGTAACCATTTTTGTTCTCCATGTGTTTTTAGAAATGGTAGATTCAGTATAACCCTCTTGTGATGAATGTCTATTGGTCATTTCGACAATTGATAATGGCATTTAGGCAAAGCATAATTTCGAATGGAAATTTTGGTGGGTTTACAGAGATTTGCTGAGCCAATTATCCATTTGCAATAAAGTCATCTGGCATCTGCACCAAAACCTTAAAATAGCTGATCAAATGAGACTGGTTTTTCCAAACATTTTAATCAATGCTAATTTATCCTAATTTCATCCAATTTTATGACTATAAAATTCTGTAATTATCACTAAACCCAAAAATATGACGGTAAAGAAGAAACAATAATTTTTATAAAAAATACTCAAACCCTTTTTTCTAAAATTAAAATACTGATTTTCTATGTTATCCAACTTAGATAACGCTCTATCCTTTTTAAATTTAGACAAACTGTTTGTTTGAATTTCACGTCTATATTGCAAAATCAAATTTTTAAAAGACTTTTTCCCAGCAAGTATCCAAGCTTTAGATTTAGAAAGTAATGAAAAAAAGAAAATGATGATACCAGCTAAAGCCAATATTTTTATATTTCCATATTTTTCAGGAATGCCAAGCCATCCAATTATTGCTAGAAAAAGCCAAATACTGTGTTCATTTAGTTTTAAAAAATAATCATTTATAGCAACTTCTAACTCTAAAACTTTTTTAAAAATTTCCTTATTTCCCATATTACCTTCTATAATATTTTTAATAAATTATTTATACATTTTTTGTATGTTTCATAATATATAAGTGTAAACCCCTTATATTCCTGGCTATTCACTAAATTTTGTCTAGTAGATTAGCTCCTGTACTACGAATACTATAAATATAAATTTTAAATATGCTATCGAATTTACTCTTATATATGTATCACATATCCGATAAGCAAATATGCCTGAGTTACCCCATCAACATCTAGATATTTTTCCATTTTCAACCACAAAATAAAAACGCCCCAATTTACACTAGAGCGTTTTAAACAATATCAACAAGTTTCATCTCCCTCCTCCCTTCTTTTAAAAGAATTGCAAACTTCCTCCTTTTTCAAAGATAAGATGCATTGCATCGCAAGGGTGTAGATTAAAAGAATCACATCAAGCTATTCCACTTCCAAGAAGTCCTGTGTATAGCATTGCAGTAACCACCCACTTCATTCACAGATACTTCTTTTCCAATAAACAATGCCATCAAATTAAAGTAAAACTAAAATCAGTACCCTCAATATTTTTTGAAAAAATATAATCAGAATTTATATCTCTAAATTTATTTTCATTAATTAATTTATTTAAATATTCCTCTTCCACAGTTGGATGCACACCTAAACACCAAAGTGAACGACCAGTTGTGGTACTAGATCCTCTAACTTTTTCATATTTTTCGATATCTTTTAACATATACCTAATGCAATGTGACGCATTTTCATGTTGTTTAATTTCTAGAGGTATTGAACTTTGCTTTCGTTTCTGTCTGATCATAAAGTCAATAGAGCAAATATCCTTATCTTTAGACATCCGCTTATCTAACTCATATCGTTTTTCTCTTTCAACTTCAGACACATCCGTATGATTAAATAAAAACAAAGCAAATTCAACCTGAAGCCATATTTCCCACCCTTTAATCTGATTCTCTACAAACCCATTTAATTTGTTAACAATATCTTCTTGCATAAAAAATTCTTCAGATATGTTTATTAAAAAATTTAAATCATCTTTAAGTATTTTCATTGTAATTAATCTATTAAAAAACCCCACATAAATGTAGGATCTTTTTTAAACAATATCAATAACTTTAATCTCCCCCTTGCGAAGTAATATTTCTCATCTTTTAAAAGAGGGGAACTCCCTCCTTTTTCAAAGGTGGGAATATATTCCATAAGGGGAGGATTAAAGAATTACATCAAGCCACATTCCCTTCTAAAAAGTCCTGTGCAAAGCGTTGCAATACACCACCCGCTTCATACACATGTACTTCTTCTTCGGTATCCAAACGGCACGTTACAGGCACTTTAATGATTTCATTTTTGCCATCAGTCGTAGATCGTTCAATCACTAAAGTTAAATCAGAACGCGGTGCAATATTACCAATCACGCTATAAAGCTCAGTACCATCCAGCTTCAAAGTTTTACGGTCAGTCCCTGCTTTAAACTCAAGCGGTAACACACCCATACCCACCAAGTTAGTACGGTGAATACGCTCAAAACCTTCCGCCACAATCACTTCTACACCTGCAAGGCGCACACCTTTGGCAGCCCAGTCACGGCTCGAACCTTGACCGTAGTCCTTACCTGCAATAATGATCAGCGGTTGCTTACGGTTCATGTAAGTTTCAATTGCTTCCCACATACGCATCACTTCGCCTTCAGGCTCTACACGCGCTTTTGAACCTTGCTTGATCGTACCGTCAGAGCGAACCACCATTTCATTAAACAATTTCGGGTTGGCAAATGTCGCACGCTGTGCAGTCAAATGGTCACCACGGTGGGTTGCGTATGAGTTAAAGTCTTCTTCTGGCACGCCCATTTTATGCAGGTATTCACCCGCAGCCGAATCCATCATGATCGCATTTGAAGGCGATAAATGGTCTGTGGTGATGTTGTCAGGTAGAATCGCAAGCGGACGCATTTTCGCAAGTGTACGCGGTGCAGCCAAAGCCCCTTCCCAATACGGCGGACGGCGGATATAAGTACTTTGCGGACGCCAGTCGTATAACGGGCTTGCCGCTTTTTCACGCTCACCCAAATCAAACATTGGGATATACACTTTCTTAAACTGTTCAGGCTTCACCGCTTTTTTCACCAATGCATCAATTTCAGCATCAGACGGCCAAATGTCTTTTAAGTAAATTGGATTACCGTCTTTGTCATTGCCCAGTGAATCGGTTTCGATATCAAAACGAATCGTCCCTGCAATTGCATACGCCACAACTAAAGGTGGAGAAGCCAAGAATGCTTGTTTTGCGTATGGATGGATACGGCCGTCAAAGTTACGGTTACCTGAAAGTACCGCAGTTGCGTACAAATCACGATCAATAATTTCTTGTTGGATTTTTGGATCTAAAGCACCTGACATACCATTACACGTGGTACATGCATACGCCACGATACCAAAGCCCAGTTTTTCTAAATCACCGAGTACACCAGCTTCTTCGAGGTATAAAGCCGCAGCCTTAGAACCCGGTGCAAAAGATGATTTCACCCAAGGTTTACGCACAAGTCCTAACTCATTAGCTTTACGTGCAAGTAAGCCTGCTGCCACGGTATTACGTGGGTTAGAAGTGTTTGTACATGAGGTGATTGCTGCAATGATGATTGCGCCATCAGGCATTAAACCTTCAGCTTCTTGCGCACGTGCTGCTTCTAAGTTACCTGCAATGCCTTTCGCTTTTAAATCAGCGGTTGATACACGTGCATGTGGATTCGATGGACCTGCAATATTACGAGTGACTTGTGATAAATCAAAACGTAGTACACGCGGGTATTCTGCCGCTGTCATATCCGACGCCCAAAGACCAATTTCTTTGGCATAGGTTTCAACCAATTTCACTTGATCCGCTTCACGGCCTGTCAATGTCAGGTAATCAATGGTGTTTTGGTCGATGTAGAACATCGCAGCCGTTGCGCCATATTCAGGGGTCATATTCGAGATCGTTGCACGGTCACCTACAGACATGCTGTCTGCACCTTCACCGAAGAACTCTAAATAAGCACCGACGACACGTTCTTTACGCAAGAATTCTGTAAGCGCTAACACGATGTCAGTTGCGGTAATGCCTGCTTGACGCTGACCGACAAGCTCTACACCAATGATGTCGGGCAGACGCATCCAAGATGCACGGCCGAGCATCACGTTTTCAGCTTCTAGACCGCCGACACCGACAGAAATCACACCCAATGCATCAGTATGCGGTGTATGTGAGTCTGTACCCACACAGGTATCAGGGAATGCTAAACCATCACGGTTTTGAATCACTGGAGACATTTTCTCCAAGTTGATTTGATGCATGATGCCGTTGCCCGCAGGGATCACATCGACATTTTCAAAGGCTGTTTTGGTCCATTCAATGAAATGGAAACGGTCTTCGTTACGACGGTCTTCAATCGCGCGGTTTTTCTCAAATGCATCTGGGTCAAAACCGCCAAACTCTACAGCTAGAGAATGGTCAACAATCAGCTGCGTTGGAACAACAGGATTGACTTTTGACGGGTCACCGCCTTGGTCTGCAATCGCATCACGCAAGCCTGCAAGGTCAACCAAGGCTGTTTGACCTAAGATGTCATGGCACACCACACGTGCAGGGTACCAAGGGAAATCGTGGTCTTGTTTGCGGTTAATCAGTTCTTTTAAAGACTGTTCTAAGATTGCAGGGTCGCATTTACGAACCAACTGCTCTGCAAGGACTTTAGATGTATATGGGAGTTTTGCGTATGCGCCTGGCTGAATATCTTCTACGGCTTGGCGTACATCGAAGTATTCTAGCTGGGTGCCTTGCAGCGGTTTACGGTAGTTGTTGTTCATAGCGTTCCTGCCCTCGGTCTTTCATTTTTTGCGTTGTCTTTTTCATAGACAATTCATCTTTGTTCGATAGGCATACTACACTGCCGAAAACCCATTTCCCAAATCTCATATATTTCATAGGGTTAAATATAAAAACAGGGGTTTTTGAAATATTTAGTTACACTAACTTTGGAATATTCGCTCTAAATGTGAATTTTTTTGAAAAATAGCTGCAAATCCGCCTCATTCTTTAGTCTAAGGTAAATTGCACTGCATAATATTTAATCTAAATATCAACCAAATTGGTTAAAAATCAGTCTTATCAATTTTAGTATTTAATAATCAAGGCATTAAATTACTTAATTAGCTCATTGCGCCTCAAAGCCACAATGTGAATCAAAACACGGTTTTATTATTTATTTTATCTTAATTCTCAATTTATCCCTATTTGCAGGGATAGCGTCGAATCACCCCTCTCTCAGATAATAAAAGCACGACATACAAGCACAGTAATTCGCTGTACTCGCCAAAATAATCACAATATTTACAAAACCTTAGCTAAATAAATCAGCGACTACTGTTCTACCGTCATTATGCTTTGGGGGAAAGATCATGACAAAATTTAAAACCATCATTGGGGCTGGCTGCCTCTTAAGCTGTCTCAGCTTCATTGCCTGTGGCGACAACGACCAATCGACAACAGATTCGACGATTCAAGAAGAGGAAGCGGACTCACCTACTGTCGTCTCGAATCCACCACGTTTGAAGGTCAATGCACAAGGTGAGCATGAACTGCTGATAGCGTATAAACGCCAAGCCTTATACGACCCTGAAACGGGTGAAAATGACCTATTACAGGTCAGAGGCTATCTGACTAGACCTGAACTCTGGAACTCGAAAAATACCAATAGCAGTGTTTCGGATGTGTTGGTTGGCCCACAAATTCGTGCGAAACAAGGTGACAATTTAAAAATTCATCTGGTCAATCATCTCCCTGTTGAATCGACAGAGACCTGTCCAAGTCCAGTGACCAATATTAACCAAGGGAACTGTTTTAACACTACAAATTTACATACACATGGTCTTTGGGTTAGCCCGCAAGGAAATAGTGACAACGTATTTTTGAGCTTAAAACCTCAGCAAGATTTTCATTACGAATTTAAGATCGAACCGAATCATCCTGCGGGAACATTTTGGTATCACTCACATGTGCATGGTTCAACCGCGATTCAGGTCTCAAGTGGCATGGCTGGCCCTTTGATTATTGAGGGAGAGCGGAAACCTGTCATTCGTCAGGGGCAAATTCAGCAGACTGGAGATTTGGACATCTTATGGAAAAATCAAAAAACCCAGCAGTATGACCATGAAAAAATCATGCTATTCCAGCAGATTCAATACAATGAAGATTGCGACAGCAATTTAAGCCAAGTGAATGGTACACCCTGCATCTATAGCTTAGAAGATTATTCAAAACTCGATATACCAACCTCTTGGGCCGATGAAAATCGTTTTACCAGTATCAATGGCAAAATGTTTGGTGAAATGAAGGTGGATCAGAACCAATACCACCGCTGGCGCATGATTCACGGCGGTATCCGTGACACCATTGGTTTGACCATCAAAGAACTGCCTGATTCTGCGCTCTTTACCGCAGAGCAAACCCTGAGCGAATGTCAAAAGTATCAAAGCAAGTCGATGTCTTCAGAGTTTAAAACGCTGAAAACATTACCGTTATATACCCTTGCACAAGACGGCTTGACCATGGGGAAAATCCAAATGCACGGGATTGAAATTTTTCAACCGGGTTATCGTTTTGATGCCATGCTCTCTTTCCCGACCACCAATAAATACTGTGTATACGATACCAAGCTGAATCTAGAAGATGAAATTAATGCGCCTGAATCAAGTCCGTTACTTCGTCGCGCACCAGAAGAAAAACTCAATACACAGCTCCTCGGTTGGGTCAATGTGCAAGCAACTCAACTACCGCAGCAAACGCCGTTTAACTTCTTAAAAAGTCAGGCCACCCAACTAAAACTGGCACCAGAAGTGATTGCGCAGCTCGAACAGGGTGATTTATCAGCCTTTATCTCTCATGCGAGTTTAATGACTGCTGAAGTCGATGAAATGCTCAAAACGATGGCGAAGCAAATCACCAACTTTGACATTCTGTTCAATACAGATGGCAGCTTTAAATTTGGTATTCGTCATGCCGAAGAAGGTACCTTGATCAGCTTTAGCGATGCCTACCATGATGAAGACCATACCCACCATAGCTATGTCCGCAAGCTTCCAATCGGGCAAACTCAAGAGTGGGAGTTAAGCAGTAATGTTGCCAGTCATCCCTTCCATATTCATGTCAATCCATTCCAAGTCGTGAAAATATTGAATGAAAATGGTGTCGATGTCAGTGCGATCGGCAGCTCAGATAAAGATGGTGCGGGTAATATTGACTCGCAATATCATGGAATGAAAGGCGTTTGGAAAGATACGCTCTTCGTCAAACAGGGCTATAAAATCTTTGTACGCAGTAAGTACGAAAAATTTGAAGGCGACTTCGTTCTGCACTGCCATATTTTAGACCATGAAGATCAAGGCATGATGGAAACCGTGCGTATTTGTGGCGATCAATATGATTGTAATAGTGAACCGCCTTCGCATCATTCCACTATGGATATGACTGCAAGCGATATGCCTACACACAATCACTAAGACCGATCTCTGCTGTACAAAAGCCCATATCAATATGGGCTTTTTGTTTGCCTAACACTGCGGCTTGCTGCAAAATAACATGATTAATGATATCTAAAATTTATACTGAGGCTGGTCATGACAACGTCTATGGCATTCACATCTTTTTCTCTCAACGGTGTCGATGCACAAAAATTTCTACAAGGGCAAGTGACTTTGCATGTTGAACGCCTTGAAGAAAATGCAACACGTTATACCGCAATCTGCGACCTCAAAGGCCGTATTCATTTTGGTTTATGGCTCACCAAACACAGTGCTGAAAGTTTTTCTATTGTCACTACAGCAGATCAAGCCGAAGAATTTGCCAAACATATTAAAAAATATGGTGCATTTTCTAAGATGAAACTTGAAGAAACTGGTGCAGTTTTTCCTAGTTTAGTCGGTGATGAAACGACATTTGCTTCGGAACCGACGGATGTTGCAGCATGGGAAGTTCAAGCGATTCAAGCGGGTCAGGCCTATATTGACCAAGCCATTGAACATGTGTTCCAACCGCAAGAGTTACGTCTACATCAGCGTGAAGGCGTCCACTATGACAAAGGTTGTTATTTGGGTCAGGAAGTGATTGCACGTTTATGGTTTAAAGCCAAACCAAAAGCTTGGTTGCATGCAATTCAAGGCACAGGAACTGCGCCTGCACAAGGCGAACAGCTGAATAAAGGCGTACAAGTGGTCAATAGCGCGGCTGTAGAAAATGGTTATGTAGCTTTAGTTGTGGCACGCCCAGAAGCTTTAGAAGAGTTAGATGTGACAGTTTTAGCCTTGCCTGATGCATTGAATGGTGATGTGGCACGTCCGCAGTCAGCTTAAATAAATTCAGAAGATAGCTACATTTAGCTATCTTCTTTTATAACAAATCTAAGTTTTAAATTTTAAAATTCATCATATTAATTTGACTATTTTTAAACTAAAATGCACTCCGAATTTTAACAATAAACTATATAACGATGCATCAGACACAATTTCAAGACCCAAAGCATAAGTTAATTGCACTCTACTATGGTGGTTTTTCAATATTAGCAGTTTTAATGATATTTTATTTTATTGGTTTTCTTAATCTGTTCTCAATTAACAATATTATTTATCTACTGTTCCTTCTTCAACTTATCATTACAATTTCTGGCAGTTATCTTTACTGGAAACAAAACATTAAAGGTTTAATAACCCTAAAATGGATAAGTTTTAGTTTGATCTTCCTTATATGTACGCCTTATTTTTTATATATTCCAAATATTGCACTTATTTTTGGTTTTTACATAGAAGCAACTCCTGATTCTTTTTTCTATCTACCAAAAGCACATATAGGCTACAACACGTCAATAAAATTCAATACAGCTGGAACTTTGCCTTGGGGCTTTGGTTTAAATTTTATTGAGTTAATTATGTTCTTACGTTTTAGAAAAATTTTAAAAGAAACTCTACAGCAAACATAGAAATAGAAGAGTTAGAATCCTCTCTCATTAATGATCATATTTTATAACATCAAACCCACAGCCAAAGCCTAAAGACTTTGGCTTTTTAATCACTCATTTTTTCCCTCACATAATAAATCACCCCTGCCCGATCATCCGAAAAATAAAAAGATTTTTCATCGATCTTATAAATATCAGCAGGTCGCCCAATTACCGTTTTCCCGACTAAAAAGCCATTCATAAAGGTTTCAAGTTTTTGTCCTTTACGCATAATTGCAATTTGATAGCCATGGCCAATCGCTTCTTCGGTAGAGCCATGCAAGGCCACTAAAAAAGAATTTTTGATGGTGTCATCTGTGTCTGGATGATCAAAATAATCAAAACCCAGTGCTGAGGAATGCGAAGGGAAATAAGTATAGGGCGATGGAACATTTTTACAGCCAGATGCACGTTTAAATTTAGGATCCGCTAATACTTTGCCCTGCCATGAATAACATGCGGGCCAGCCATAATCGATATCCCGTTTTAACGCATAAAAAGTTTCATCTGGCTTTTTACTTCCCAAATGATCAGAACCTTGATTAGTTGCAAATAGAAATCTGCCGATCCATTTTAGCCCAACAGCATTACGCAAACCTGTCGCATAAATCCGTTGCTCTGAACCATCAGGATTCATCTCAATGACGGAGGCTCGTACTTTTTCTTTTTCTACACAGGCGTTACAACTCGAACCAACCGACACATAAACTTTTCCATTCCCACCAATAGCAATCGTCCGAGTCAGGTGCCAACCGCCGTATTTATAACTCAAACCATAATCTGGAAATGTCGCTAAAACTTCAGCCTTACTCGAAGGCTGAGTTTCTCCTCTACTAAATTTTTGCCGTGTCAGTTGGTCCGTTTCCGCCAAATAGAGCCAATCCTGTCCTTGAGCATCAGTATAAAACTGAACTGAATTTGGATTTCTCAAACCGGTCAGATAAGGAATGATTTTGCCAAATTTACCGGTGTCAGCATTCCAATCATCCAATATATATACAGTACCTTTTTTATTATCTGTTAGATCATACATATCCGTGACAAACATTCTGCGATCAGGTGCTTGCGCAAAAAAGCGTACCCGTTTGAGACCTTCAGCAGCAGGAATGATCTCGAAATTTGCAGGCAAATTTAAAGAAAACTGCTTGCCATTTTTTAAATGGATTGGATGCGGAACAAGCTTGGGTTGTTGCGCCCAACTGGTCATTGAACAAACGAAACTAAGGATCAAGATGGCACTTATTTTTATCATATTTAAATACATCTCAATGAATCATGTATATCTGTATTCATCATAGACGCCTTGTATCTATTTTATTCAATTTATATTTTTAGAAAATATTATAATTTTGAAAATTAAGGTTTTTTAAATCATATACGCTGGTGCAGTACACAACAGTCAAAAATAAGGAGGAACTTTATTCCCCCTCACGTCTTCGTTTTTAAATCATGATTTTAATCAAAATCCATGAAACAACTTATTCATGTCTTTGCATACATATTCTTTAAAATGATAGGCGCGCGCATGTTTGGCATCAAATTTAGCTTCTAAATCGCCTTTTTTGAAAATATAAACACGATCCTCTTTACTGACTAAAAACTCTGCGCCCAGTTTCATCAAAAGCGCATCGATTTTATCTTCATCTGCAATCGATTCATCTGCATTAATTTTATCGTAATTGCGTTTAATGCCTTTAATAAACATCGCGCTGCCTCTGAGAAAATAACAATGCGCGATTAAATCAGAGTCCTGCTTTTTTGCAAAGGCTTTTGATGCAATAAAGTCATGGCATTTAAAGTGCTAACGGCAATCAACATTATTTTATAAAAACGCTTTAAATCACAATTCCTCACTTTACATTTACGTAAATCTACCTATGATGTAAAAACCGACAAAAATAACCACCAAAACACATAAACGGAATTATGTGTATGATTTACAAAAGGTTTCAAGATGAAAAAAATCCTACTTGCAAGCATTTTGGCAATGAGCACTCAATTCGCTTTTGCTGAAACTAAAACAGATGCCGTCGATCCTGAATTTGCTAAAGTGGAAGCCATGGTCAAGGCCAAAGATATGAATGGCGCCTACCAAACACTAAGCAAGCTTGCAGCAAAAGGTAATGCTCAGGCCATTTATAATTTGGGCTATCTTACTCAAACAGGTCAAGGCGTAGCGAAGGATGAGAAAAAAGCCATCCAACTCTATGAACAGGCTGCAGCCAAAGGCTACCCAGTTGCTAACTATGTGTTAGGTAAAAATTATGCAACGGGCACACTGGGCTTAAAACAAGACACCAACAAGGCCAAACAATATTTAGAACGCGCATCTTCGGCAGGTTTTGAAGATGCCTCCATCGACTATGCCATTTTACTTTTTGCAGAAAATAAACCTGAGTCAGATAAATTGGCACTCAGTAAACTTGATCCGCTGATTAAAAAAGGCAACTACCCTGCGATTCATGCCAAAGCACTTTATGACATCAGTGCTGGCTTTAAATCTAAAAATGAAAAGCCTATTCAGCAAGGTCTAAATAGCATTCAAGAGTTAGCGAAAAAAGGTTATGTCCCTGCATTGATGGCGGTGGGCAATATGTTTGTAAATGGCAATATCATCCCGCAAAATTTGCCTGAAGCTAAAAAAATATTTAGTGCATTAGCCAAAGAAAATATTCCCCAAGCCAAAGAATCTTTGGCAACCGTGGATAAAATGATTGCTGAACAAGCCAAAGCACCTAAAGCCAATGCGAAAAAGAGTTAATTAAGCATTAAAAAAAGCCCTGCACATACAGGGCTTTTTCATGGGTTTAAGCAAATCTTGAGCTGATCAAAATCACGCCCACCACAGACTGATTAATACACCTGTTACGACAAAGCCCAAGATAGTACTCATCAACAAAGGCGTTAAGGTCTTTTCATTTAAGCCATACACTTGTCCTAGCATGGCAAAAATTGTCGGCATCGGTAATGCGGCAATAATCGTCCCTGCATATAACATCTCTTGGCTGACATCGGTCAAATAGCATAAGCCCAAATAAGTCAGTAAAGGCATCACCAAGTTGCTTGAAATCACCAAATAGAAGCTCTGAGCATTCACATACTTTAAGCTCATACCGACAATCCCTCCACCAATTGCAAACAGCGCCAGTGGTGAAGCCGTTTGACCTAACATCGCCAGTACATCATTGATTTGATGAGGTAAACGAATTTGGAAAATTGCAAACCCAATTCCTAACATTACCCCTGCAAAGAGTGGATTTTTTAACAGGGTCATTAAGGTATTTTTGATGATGTCGCCAATATTGGCTTTTTGCTGTGAACTTCCTAATTGTGCAAGAACCAGCACCGTTGGAATCAGTAGCACACTTTCAATAATGACGATTAATGAGGTATAGGTCATCGCATTTTGACCGACCAATAAGCTTAGGACTGCAGTGCCAATTAAGCCTGTATTTGACATGCCAGCACCTAGTGACAGTACCGCTGTTTGCGACATATTATTTTTAAAATGTGTCGACAATAGCCAATAGGCCATGCCATACAATAAAAATGTGACTCCGGTATAAACAAAGAAATAGCTAGGATACCAAATTTGATGCAAATCTTTAGAAGCTAATGACTGAAAAAACAAAGCCGGCAGTGCAATCTTAATCACAAATGCACCAATGGTTCCGACCTGTTCTTTACTCAATAAACTGCATTTTACAGACAGATATCCCAAGGCCAAAAGAAAAAAGATTGGACCAATCACCTCAAAGACCATACGAAATATCCTGTGTAATAGACTCTTCTATCCACACCCTCAATCTGAGAGTGTAGATCGGACCTCTATAAATTTTGAAGATTAGAAAGCCGTAAATTGACTTCTTTGTGCATGCGGCTGACAGCGTAAGTACTGCGGAGAAATTTTTAAATTTTCACCGAGTTCAGCAGCGGCATGCCATGGCCAACGCGGGTCATATTGAATTGCACGAGCAAGGCCAATCGCATCTGCCATGCCATATTGTAAAATGCCTTCGGCTTGCATTGCTTCGGTAATTAAACCCACAGCAATTACGGGAACCTGAACGGCTTGCTTAATGGCTTCAGCAAAAGGCACTTGATAACTGGCTTGTAATTGAATT
Organism: Acinetobacter sp. YH12094; assembly: GCF_013419295.1. Classification (NCBI taxonomy): domain Bacteria; kingdom Pseudomonadati; phylum Pseudomonadota; class Gammaproteobacteria; order Moraxellales; family Moraxellaceae; genus Acinetobacter; species Acinetobacter sp. YH12094. The sequence continues at coordinate 65,085 of NZ_VPAK01000001.1, read as the reverse complement.
TTTTGCGCAACATCTAAGCCGCCACTAGAAACATGAATATAGGCTGTGCCTAGTTGTGCAAGCGCTTTTGACAAACCAACAGCCGAGTCTAGATCCCAACTCGGTACTTCAGTATATTCCATCCAATCAGTTGCGGAAATACGTACCCCAATTGGATAATCTTCAGGAACGGCATTTTTCATGGCTTGGAACACTTCAAGCGTCAGCCGAATGCGATTTTCCAGACTGCCGCCATATTCATCGCTACGCCGATTCGACAATGGCGACATAAATTGATGCAGCAAATAACCATGTGCAGCATGTAGCTCAATTAAATCAAAGCCTGCATCTACCGCACGTTTTGCTGAATCGGCAAAGTCTTGAATGATCTGTTGGATTTCATCTCGGCTTAAAGCATGGGGTGCATGATCTGTGGCATTAAAGGGCAACTCACTGGCTGACACGGTTTGCCATCCTTGAGGATGATCTGGGGGTAATTGTCCACGTCCTGCCCACGGTTTATCTGTCGATGCCTTACGACCCGCATGTGCCAGTTGGATAGCAAATGGCATAGGTGAAAGTGATTTCACCTTGGCCAATAGTGCCTTCATCTGTGCGCGTTGCATATCATTCCAAAGGCCGAGGTCTGCATAGCTAATGCGCCCCTCTGCCTGTACAGCCGTTGCTTCGACGATACAAAGTCCAGCACCTGACAAGGCATAGTTCGCCCATTGTTGCTCATGCCAATAGCTTAACTCCCCTTGCTCATTGGCAGAATATTGACACATGGGTGCAATCACGATTCGATTACTCAGCCCCAATGTTCCAAACTGAATTGGTTGAAATAACAACGCCACATCACTCTCCTTTTAGAAGGCTTTGGTCACACTTAATCCTGCACTCCAATTCACCCCATCCGCGGGTTCAAAGAAGCGTCCGTTTCCATCATTGACGATCACTGAACCGACATAGTTTTCATCAAACAAATTATCTGCACGTACATAGGTTTTAACTTTCCAATCTGCTTGTTTCCATACATAACCTGCGTTGGCAGAAACCACGGTATAGCTCGACGCAGCATCACTGTTGGCATCATCGACATAGACTTTATCCATATAGCGCACATCTAGGCCGGCATTAAAGCCAATATCTGGCTGCCAATTCAGTGCGGCAAACGCTTGGTTTTTGGCAATACCCGGAATTTTCGCACCCGATCTAATAGATGACGCTTTAGGTTTCGCTGGATCTGTAGGATTCGGTATTTCTGGAACAAAAGCATCAAATGTGGCATCGATATAACTGTAACTTGCTTGCGCACTTAAATCTCGCCATAGCTGTTTATTCCACGAAAGCTCAACACCTTCACGTAAGGTTTTATCGGCATTTCTATAGGTTGCACGCCCTTCCTCTGTCCCAGCAGAAACGATGTCATCTTGAGTTTTGCTTTGGAACACTGCTGCCGTGAAATTCCCCCATGCATTTTGTGATTTAAGCCCAAGCTCGTAGTTATCGCTACTGGCCGGTTTTAAATCAAAATTCATGCCGTCATCTTTAGAATAGGCCATTTCTGTAAAGGTGGGTGTTTCAAAACCCTTGGCATAACTGACATAGGCATTCAGTTGATGCGCAATATTCCAACTTAATGCTGCTGAAGGTAAAACTTTGTCATAGTCAGTTTTACCGCTGTCATCCTTATTTAAACCCACGACATATTTATCATCAGATTCATAATGAACATTGCTATATCGTAGCCCTGTATCTAAAGTCCAATTGGGTAAAAAATTCCACGAAGCTTGTACATAGGGGTCTAAATTCCACAAGGTGTTATTTTCATTTCGACGAATATTGCCTTTCTTGCCAAAATTTCCATTGGCATCAAAATTTTCATAGCCCTTACGGTCTTCATCCATATAATCAAAGGCAAGACCTGCAGTAAAACGCGTATTCGGCAAGAGGTCTTTGCCTGTCCAGCGAATATCTGTTCCATAATAATCACGGCTAAAATCAATCACACCACCTGCATGGCGCGCATTATTTTGTGGATTTTTGGGGATGGACTGATACTGCACCACATCACGTTGCCCCATATACACCATTGCATTGAGTTCATGCTGATCATTCAATGGTTTTTTCCACGTTAAGCCCGTTTGAGTTTGGCTAATTTCCTTACGTACATCATAGGTATTATTGGCATCATTGACCTGTTTCGGATTTTGACGCAATTGCTCCCGATTCAGACCTTGTGGATCATCGGCATTGATATCCACATGATTCACAATCCAATTGACCTTGGAACCATCATCCAAATCCCACGTCAGTTTTGCATTGCTAAGTACTTTATTTGCGGCACTATGATCACGGTAGCCATCGGTTTCAAAATAAGAAGAACTCACGACATAGCTAGGTTCATTGGCCTGTTCTGAGCCACCTTGCAGCACAATGTCAGCACGACTTTTATGATGACTGCCGCCCGAATAACCAAGTTCGATAGAGTCTTTTCCTGTGCCTTGCTTGGTTGTTGTTAAGATCGCCCCACCCGAAGAGTTGCCATATAAAGAAGAAAATGGCCCGCCCAATACCTCGATATGATTTAAGCTACTCATATCGATGTTTGACGTCTGTCCCTGACCATCCGGCATGGTCGCAGGGATTCCATCAACATATAAACGGATACCACGCACACCAAATGTTGAACGAGCGCCAAAGCCTCGCATAGACAGTTGCAAGTCTTGTGCATAGTTTTCACGGTTATTCAGTTGTAGTCCGGGCACACCTTTTAAGGTTTCAGACAGATTCACACCCGTATTGTTATTATTTTCAGCTTGCTGTACACGGTATACCGATGCAGGTGTTTTTAACCACGTGGTATTGGTTCGTGGTGCTTCAATGGTAATCTCAGGAAGTAAAACAGGTTCCGTAGAACCTGTTTCTGCATACAACTGTTGGCTAATACATGCCGTCAGGCAAAGTAAATGTGTCTTAAATGATGTGACGTTAAATTTACTTTGCATAGAGCACCTATTTTAACATTAGAAGATTACCTTAGAGCTTAAACCAATTAGGAAAGCATCATCAACTCGATTTGTTGAGCCTGGGTTAATCACATATTGTAAACTTGGACGAATCATCAACCATTTCGTAGGGTTATGACTATAGTTCAACTCGACATTATATTCTGCACTTGCATCAAATTTCTCAGCAGAAAGTCGATTATTGACATGCACACGGTTCACGCCCAAGCCAACCATATCGTTTGGTAAACGATCGGCCAATCCAATGTATTTCAAACCCAGCTGCTGTGAGTTATCAACTTTTGTGGTGACACGATCATGCCAAGTAAAATTGGCAAAGCTATGCAAACCACGTTTGCCTTCACCTGTAGACGTTAACTGTTGCTCAATCGCAATCCAACCACCAAAGGTACGATCTTCAGGGCTTACCCCTTTTCCATCGACCTTTCCTTTAGCAATATCAAATTGGTTTTCAGCATTATCTGCGGTGTTGTACAACGCACCAAAGCGGTAGCTCCCCGGTAAGCCATTGACCAATGATTTTGGTGTCCAAACCAATTCTACGGGAATGGTTACGCCATCAGCATGATCTGTATCTAGACTCCAACCTTGACCTTCTGCTTTGGCATTACCATTGTCAGGGTTAAATTCGTAAACACCGACTTGTGCCGCAAGTTCTGGCGTTGCTTGGTATTTCACACGTCCACCCCATTGTGAAACTGGAGTATTCATCCACATAGAACCTTGCCATTTACCCATTTGCGCTGCACAAAATGAGGTGCTGGCAAAGTCACATGCCATCACGTTAAAGTCCATACCTAGACCTAAACGACCGGCTTTTACACTAATGCCTTGTTCTTTGAAATTCTTTTCAATCGATAGTTCAGTTAAGCGGCTGTCTTGGTTACCACGGCCAAAATTGGCTTGTGCATTTGCCAATTGAGGAACATCCCCTTGCAAATCACGAACTGAGGTACTTTGACCTTGACGAGCAGTCATTACAGCACGCACAGTCACGCCATCCCAACCTGCAAGTTTTTCCATATCAAGCTGTGTTCCTAACCACAATTGGCTGGCTACCGTTGCTGAATGTCCCGGATTACGACCGCCATCGGCAAGATAGGCAGCATCAGCAGCAATATTGGCCTCAAACTTCACACCTTGTTGTGCAAGTTCGTTACGTTTACCATCCCAATCCCCGAGCATGTACTGACCTTTAGTGTCGAATGCTTCTGTGGCGTGAACATGTGTCATGGCTGCTGCAACAAATGCAGGTAGAAGAGCTAGACTGTATTTTTTCATGGTAAAACCTAAATCTGGAGAGAGTCTCTAGACAAGCCACATGGCTTGAAATCTAATGTCACAAAAATTACATAATTTTTCACGTTCTATCTCAGCATTATTTTTATCATTCACCAAACTTTAATTTATCAATAAGTGACTTTAAATAAATCTATTGTTATGCAATATTTTTAGTGATTATTTTTCAATATCTTATATATCTATTAATTCAATTGTTTAACTTCTGATCGCTTTTTCAAACTCATTATTGTGACTTGTTGGTTTATTATTCTCACAATTAATAATCAATAACCTATTCATACACTCCCTTAGGCCGCGATGAAACTTGCATTATGTAGGGCTAGACCCAATAGTATGCATAACTTGAATGATCCATTGCTTCGACCTTTATGCCTGAATTACCAGAAGTAGAAACCACTAAAACCAGTTTATTGCCATTATTGAATGAAAAGGTTCTCAAAGTTGAGGTTTTTCAGTCGAGCCTGCGTTGGCCTATTCCTGACGACATTCAAAAACTCGTCGGTCAAAAGCTGCTTCAGCTCAGCCGTCGATCAAAATATATTTTGGCTGAATTTGAACATGACTGCATGCTGTGGCATTTGGGCATGTCTGGCAGTTTTCGGATTTGTGAAGGTGATGAAGCATTACGAAAGCATGATCATCTGGTGATTCATTTTGAAGATATGCAATTACGCTATCACGATCCACGACGTTTTGGCTGTATTTTATGGTTAGATGCATCGTCTCAAAGCAAACTGATTGACACGCTTGGCCCTGAACCGCTGAGTGATGACTTTAATGCTGAATACTTATTCCAAAAATTTAAAAATAAGCAGACCAGTATCAAAGTATCGATCATGGACAATCATATTGTGGTTGGTGTCGGCAATATCTATGCAACGGAAAGCTTATTTAACTTAGGCATACACCCTGCGCAGCCTGCATCAAGTTTGAGTTTTGAACAAGTTGAAAAAATGGTCATCGAAATCAAACGTATTTTAAAACAGGCAATTGATTTAGGCGGTTCGACGTTACGTGATTACACCAATGCGATGGGCGAAAATGGTTATTTCCAACAAACTCTGCTCGCCTACGGACGTGCCGGTGAAATGTGCATCAACTGTGAAACCATCTTGCAAAATATCAAACTAGGGCAACGTGCATCGGTGTTTTGCCCAGAGTGTCAGCCTTTAAAAAAGGTTAAAATGCTGACTAAGAAAACCGTGAAAGGAAATAAAGCATGAAGTCTGCGATTGTTCGCCACATATTAGTCAAAGATAAAGAACTATGTGAGCAACTGAAAAAGAAAATCAAAGGCGGTGCGGACTTTGCCAAAATTGCAAAGCAGCATTCGACATGCCCTTCGGGTAAAAAAGGCGGTGAGCTTGGCGACATTAAAAAAGGCCAACTGGTTGGTCCAATTGATAAGGCGGTATTTACCCTACCCGAACGTGAACTGCATGGTCCGATCAAAAGCCAATTTGGCTGGCATTTATTAGAAATTAAGTTTCGGATGTAACATAGCACCCACATTGAACATGCTATAACGAGTATATCGCGAATATGTGCTTTTCATCTTAAAGCACATAATCCCAGTATTTTTTTCAATCGTTCAGAACATTGGCTGGCGGTTTTCAATCATATAATATAAATCATAGCAACCAGATAACATTGCACTAAATCAATTCTACTTAATAATAAATAAAGGACATTCCATTGGGCTATTACAACTATTTTCGTCTTGGCACTGTCGATACAACAGATTTTACAATCATTCGAGGTGAACGAAAGCATGCACTTATCCAAGCATTATATGATGATCAAGATATGAACCCTCATGGTGAAGTCCAGTTGGCACTAGATTTAGATGGGAATCGTAACGATGAATCAAAATGGTATGATGCGATACAGCAAATTAGCAAATTATCCAAAAATCACCCTTTAGTCTTATTTATATTAGGTCAACAAGCCTGCGCACCCGAATCGCCTGAAGAAGCAAATGAAGTATTTACAGGCATTCGAAATGGCATTGTTTTTTCGACATCAGAACCTAAGTTTATGAAAATGACGCCTCAACAAAATTCACAATAAAAAATGGCGCTTTAAGCGCCGTTTTCACTGCTAAAGGATTAACCTTTACGTTTTAATTCATCACGAATTTCACGAAGTAATTCGATATCTTCTGGAGTCGCCTCTGGAGCTGGCTCTTCAACTTTTTGACGGCGCAATTTGTTCATCAATTTCACTAACCAGAATACGACCCATGCCAAAAGCAAGAAGTTGATTAAGATGGTTAGGAAGTTACCGTAAGCCAAAACATTAAGGCCTGCATCCTGTGCTGCTTTTAGCGTGGTTAAATTGTTTGGGTTATCGCCCAATACTAAGAACCAATTTGAATAATCAACGTCACCACCAAGGATCCAAGAAATAAAAGGCATGATAATGTCTTTTACCATGGAATCGATGATTTTACCGAAAGCACCACCAATGATGACACCGACAGCCAAGTCCATCACGTTGCCTTTTACGGCAAATTCTCTAAATTCTTGAATAATACTCATGTGATCTCCAGAAATTTTTTCAGCTTTAATTTTGTGACGAAGTATACATTATATCTGTATAACTATTTCCACCTAATTTACTTGGTTTTTATTAGATTCTAAATGCCATGTATAAAAATTCACACAAAACATTTTTGATTTTGGTAATACATTCTATTAAAAAGGATTTATCAAAATTATGCATGTCGAATTAAATGAATAAAGTCATTCAATTTTTGCATTTTTACTCAAAACACCCATGCATAAAAAAACCGCTAACCTAAGTCAGCGGTTTTTTTGAAACTGTAAAATTAACCGTTACGGTTACGTTTACGTTCGTTTTCAGTCAACCAGCGTTTACGGATACGGATTGACTTAGGCGTTACTTCAACTAATTCGTCGTCTTCAATAAATTCAAGCGCTTGTTCAAGCGTAAATTCAATGTGCGGAACGAGAGTCAACGCATCATCAGTACCAGAAGCACGTACGTTAGTTAACTGTTTCGCTTTAGTTGGGTTAACAGTCATGTCGTCTGAACGCGAGTTAATACCAACGATCATACCTTCATAAACTTCTAACTGAGGTTTAGCGAATAGACGGCCACGGTCTTGTAAGCTGAATAGTGCATAGCCCAAGCAAGTACCTTGAACCATAGAAATCAACACACCGTTTTGACGTTTCGCAACAGTACCTTGTTTCATTGGACCGTAGTGCGAGAAGCTTGAAGTCATGATACCTGTACCTGAAGTCATAGTTAAGAATTCAGAACGGAAACCAATCAAACCACGTGAAGGAACTGTTGCTTCAATACGGATACGGCCTTTACCGTCAACTTCCATATTGGTCATTTCACCTTTACGGTGACCCATTTGTTCCATTACAGCGCCTTGGTGCTGCTCTTCAACGTCAAACGTTACGTTTTCGTATGGCTCTTGTTTTTCACCATCAATTTCTTTGATGATTACTTGTGGACGTGATACGCCCATTTCAAAGCCTTCACGACGCATGTTTTCAATAAGAACTGAAAGGTGAAGCTCACCACGACCAGATACTTTGAAACGGTCAGGACTGTCAGTATCTTCAACACGTAATGCTACGTTGTGAATCAATTCGCGATCTAGACGTTCACGGATATTACGTGAAGTTACGAATTTACCTTCTTTACCAGCAAACGGTGAGTTGTTTACTTGGAAAGTCATCGATACTGTAGGTTCGTCTACAGAAAGTGCAGGTAAAGCTTCAACTGCTTTTGGATCACAGATTGTGTCAGAGATATGAAGTTCATCAATACCCGTTACACAAACGATGTCACCAGCAGAAGCTGATTCAACATCGATACGCTCTAAACCATGGTAACCCATGATTTTTAAGATACGACCGTTACGTGTTTTACCGTCTTTGTCGATTACAGTTACAGGAGTGTTTAATTTCACTGAACCACGTTGAATACGACCAACACCGATAACACCTACGAAGCTGTTATAGTCAAGTGAAGACACTTGCATTTGGAATGGACCGTCAACGTCAACCGCTGGTGGTTCAACGATGTCTACAATTGTTTCGAACAATGGAGTCATGTCTTCAGCAAGTTCTTCTGGAGATGGACCAGCCACACCACGAAGACCTGAAGCATATACAACTGGGAAGTCTAACTGTTCGTCAGAACCACCAAGGTTGTCGAACAAATCGAATACTTGGTCAATTACCCAGTCTGGACGAGCGTTTGGCTTGTCGACTTTGTTAATAATTACGATTGGTTTCAAACCACGTGCGAACGCTTTTTGCGTTACAAAACGAGTTTGTGGCATTGGGCCTTCTTGAGAGTCAACAAGAAGAAGTACGCAGTCAACCATTGACATTACACGTTCTACTTCACCACCGAAGTCGGCGTGTCCCGGGGTATCCACGATATTGATACGGTATTCAGTGTTAGTACGCTTGTCTAACCATTTGATTGCAGTGTTTTTTGCAAGAATGGTAATACCACGTTCACTTTCAATAGCGCCAGAATCCATTACACGTTCGATCTCGCCTGCGCGATCGCCAAGAGCACCTGATTGCTGTAAAAGTTTGTCTACAAGAGTAGTTTTACCATGGTCGACGTGCGCGATGATGGCAATGTTACGGAGAGTTTTAATATCTGACATGTGAATTCGATACGCCTAAAGTTTGAGGGCAAATTATACAGAAAAAATATAGATTTTAGTAGTGACAGTTTATTGACAATCGCATTTTTTTTGACGACTGGTACGCTTTTGGTTTTGTAAAGCTGTGTAAACAGATTAGAATAGCGCCACCTAGCCTTAATTTTCAGTGCCGCATGTCTGATTTAAACCAATCTCCCGAAGCAAAAGATCAACTCGATTTAGTCTATGGATTGAATGATCGACCAAAACCTTTTATTGCTTTTCTCGCTGCGTTCCAACATTTATTGGCCATTATTGTCCCAATTGTGACGCCGGGTCTGCTGATCTGTTTGGCACTTGGTGTGTCAAAAGAAGACACCAATATGATTCTGTCGATGTCATTGGTGATCTCTGGTATCGCAACCTTTTTACAATGTAAAAAAGTCGGTCCATTTGGTGCAGGTCTCCTGATTGTACAAGGAACCAGCTTTAACTTTATTGGTCCTATTATCGGTATTGGTTCTGCAATGGTTGCGGCAGGTACACCTGTAGAAGCAGTGATGGCATCTATCTTTGGTGTGGTGATCGCGGGTTCATTCATTGAAATGGGTGTGTCACGAATCTTACCTTGGGTGAAAAAACTGATTACCCCATTGGTAACAGGTATTGTGGTGCTATTGATTGGTCTGACTTTAATTAAAGAAGGCCTGATCAGCATGGGTGGTGGTTATCAAGCCATGGGCGATAAAACATTTGCCAATGCAGACAACCTCATCATGTCATGTACCGTTTTGGCACTGATCATTTTATTGAACCGTGTGCGTATTACATGGGTAAAAAGTTCTGCCATCCTAATTGCCTTAGTCGTGGGTTACATCCTTGCAGGCTTTATGGGTCATTTAAACTTTGATGGTTTAAAAGATGCGCCACTGGTTCAAATTCCAACACCGATGCACTTTGGCCTGAGCTTCTCTTGGAGCTTGTTCATTCCAATGGCATTTATCTACCTTGTGACTTCTTTGGAAGCGATTGGCGATATTACCGCGACTTCTAAGCTTTCAAATCAAGCTGTAGATGGCCCTGAATGGATGAAGCGTATTAAAGGTGGTGTATTGGTGAATGGTGCAAACTCATTCCTTGCCGGTATCTTTAACACGTTCCCTAGTTCTGTATTTGCGCAAAACAACGGTGTTATTCAGTTAACAGGTGTTGCAAGCCGCTATGTAGGCATTTGGATTGCTGCCCTATTGGTTATTTTAGGCTTACTTCCTGCTGTAGCAGGTGTCATTCAGGCGGTTCCACAAGCTGTGCTTGGTGGTGCTGTAATGGTAATGTTTGGTGCTGTGGCTGCCTCTGGTATTAATATCTTATCGGGCATTCATTTAGACCGCCGCGCACTATTAATCATTGCGATTTCATTGGCATTGGGTCTAGGTGTTGCACAAGTACCACAAATCCTTGAACATCTTCCTGAATTGTTCCGTAATATCTTCAGTTCAGGCGTTGCCACTGGTGGTATCGCTGCCCTTATTTTGAATATTGTTCTTCCTGAAGTGAAGAAGTAAGTTCATTTGTCAAAGAACACTGCCTAGGTTCCGCCCTAGGCAGTGTTTTTTATGATGGAGAAATCTATGGATCTCACAAGTGAAGTCGTTATACGACAGATCGATTTATTACAAGATCGCGTGCTTTTCGTAAATGCACCGACAGATGACTTACTCAGTCAATTGAATGACAATATTAAGCCATCGATTTGGTGCTGGAATTTTAATGATTTTCAGTACTTTCAAAATCAACAGTCAAATGTCCATTTTGGTGTCGATTTTCCTGAAGGTCAGTTTGATCAAGCGGTTATTTTTGTTCCGAAATCAAAAGAGCTGCTAAATTATTTATTACACAATGTCGCAAGTCATCTTGCTCAAGGTGCGTCTATTTTCCTCGTGGGTGAAAAAAAAGGCGGTGTTGAACGCGCTGCAAAACAATTACAGCCCTTTGGTAAAACCCTAAAAATTGATAGCGCGCGTCACTGCCAAATGTGGCAAACCCTATTGGAAAAAACTGTCACACTGAAGCCACTGCAAGATTGGGTGAAAAAATATCCAGTTGAAACCCCAAATGGTGAGCTTACGATTTGCGCACTGCCTGGCGTATTTAGCCAGAACCGTTTAGATGTGGGTACGGCTACGTTATTGCCTTATTTATCACAAGTCACTTCGGGCAAAATTGCAGATTTTGGCTGTGGTGCGGGTGTTATCAGTGCTTATTTAGCCAAACTAAATCCTAAAAATCGTATCTTTGCCATGGATGTAGATGCCTTTGCACTGGCGTCTACACAAATGACATTTGAACAAAATTTGCTTGAACCTGAACAACTTGAGATTAAAGCGGTCACAGGAATCGAGGATGCTCCATTATTTTTACATGCCATAGTCAGCAATCCACCCTTCCATCAAGGGATTCAAACCGACTACAATGCCAGTGAAAATCTATGCAAAACTTCGCGCAGACATTTGAAGTCTGGGGGTGAGCTTTGGATTGTTGCCAACCGATTCCTCAATTATCCGACTTTAATTGAGCAACATTACGGTCAATGTACAATCAAAGCCGACCAACAAGGATTTAAAGTCTTGTTTGCGAGCACGCAAAAAAATCTTAAGGAACAATGATGAGCGAAACTCAAAAACCAGCTCAGCTTCAGCGTAAGTTGGGTGCTCGCCATCTCAACATGATTGCAATTGGTGGATCAATTGGTACAGGTTTATTCCTTGCCTCAGGTGCAACCATTGCCAATGCAGGCCCAGGTGGCGCCCTGCTTGCATACTGCTTAATTGGTATCATGATTTACTTCTTGATGACCAGTCTAGGTGAGCTTGCAACACATAACCCAACTTCGGGTGCATTCTTTACCTACGGCACCAAATATGTCGAGGGTGGTTTCGGCTTCGCTTTGGGTTGGAACTATTGGTACAACTGGGCGATTACCGTGGCATTTGAATTGGTTGCAGTCCAATTCATTATGAAATTCTGGTTTCCAGATATTCCGGGCTTCTACTGGAGTGCGATTTTCCTCGCAATCGTCTTTGCCATTAATGCGCTAACCGTAAAAGGCTTCGGTGAGTCCGAATTTTTCTTCTCGCTTGTTAAAGTGCTCGCAATTGTTGCCTTTATCATTATCGGCCTGTTTATGATTGGCAAAATCATGCTGACACCGGGTGTAGAAACATTTGCCAACTGGACCAAGGGTGAAGCCCCATTTGTCGGTGGTTTATCTGCCTTGATTGGTGTAGCGATGATTGCCGGTTTCTCTTTCCAAGGGACTGAAATGGTTGGTGTGGCTGCAGGTGAGTCGAAAGATCCTGAAAAGACCATTCCTATTGCCATCAAGCAAATTTTCTGGCGTATCTTGTTGTTTTATATTGTGTGTATTTTCATTATCGGCACTCTCATTGCCTATGATGACCCACGTTTATTACAAGCAGCATCTACTGAAAATATTGCACTTTCACCATTTACCTTACTGTATGAAAAAGCAGGTTTTGCTTTTGCTGCATCGGTGATGAATGCGGTGATCTTGACTGCGATTTTATCAGCGGGTAACTCTGGTATGTACTCCTCTACCCGTATGCTGTTTGATATGGCACGTAAAGGCAGTGCGCCGAAAGTCTTTGGTCGCTTAGATGCACGTGGCGTACCGATGAATGCGCTTTATGCAACAACGGCGATTGCGGCACTGTGCTTCTTAACCACTTTTATCGGTGAACAAGCGGTATTTAACTGGTTACTGAACATGTCAGGTATGTGTGGCTTTATTGTGTGGCTTGGTATTGCAGTTTCACATTATCGCTTCCGTAAAGGCTACTTGGCTCAAGGCAATAAATTAGAAGATCTTGCTTACCGTGCAAAATTCTTCCCATTTGCACCTTGGTTTGCCTTTATTTTGTGTGCCATCGTGGTCCTTGGTCAGAACTATCAAGCCGTTTTAGATGGTGAGTGGTTAGCCGTTGTTTCTACCTATATTGGTATTTTCTTATTCCTTGCCATTTGGGTTGGTTATAAGTGGAAACACAAAACCAAGTTGGTTTCATATCAAGAAATGGATGTAAAACCAATGAAAGTTGATCAAGAATAATGTGATCACTAAATAAAAATAAGCAGCTTAAGGGCTGCTTTTTTATGGCTAAAATTGTATCTCAATACATTCACGCTTTAGCAAAATATTTCGTGAGTAATGTTGAGGAATACTGTCTGATCTATCACCAACAACTGATACGCTCACTCAATCATATTAAGCACCGAAAATAAAAACGCCCAATGCAATGCATCAGGCGTTTGTTCAAAATTAATCACCTTTTCAGGTTTGATTTTCAATAGTTAAGAAGCATTATGCTGTTGTACAAATCTAATAAACTCTTCTTCGCTCATCACAGGTACACCCAGCTTTTCAGCCTTTTCTAATTTAGAACCTGCCTTTTCACCTGCAACTACACATTTGGTTTTACCCGAAACACTACCACTGACACGTGCGCCTAAGGCTTGAAGCATTTGCGTCGCTTCATCACGACCCATGGTACTCAATGTCCCAGTAATCACCCAACTCTCGCCATTCAATGGCTGACGACTTGGTGCAACGGGTGCATCCCAATGAATCCCTGCTGCCAACAAACGATCAACCACTTCGAGATTATGCGGCGCTTGGAAAAAGTCGACAATCCATTCTGCGGTAATATCACCAACGTCTGGTGTTTTCTTCAAGGATTCGAGATCTGCATGGCGAATCGCATCAAAGGTTTGGAAGGTATTTGCGAGCATGCGTGCCGTGGTTTCACCCACGCCTCGAATGCCGAGTGCATAAATAAATGCACCTAGTGTCGTTTTCTTACTATTTTCAATGGAATCGATAAGGTTTTGAACCGACTTCTCACCCATTTTTTCAATAGTCAGTAATTTTTCACGATGCTTATGCAAGCTATAAATATCAGCAACATCTTTGAGCAGATCCAAATGTAAAAGAGATTCCGCCCAACGGTCGCCTAAGCCCTCAATGTCCATAGCTTTACGCGATACAAAGTGACGAATCGCCTCAATACGCTGTGCAGCACAGTACAAACCACCTGAACAACGTGCCAAGGCTTCACCTTCGGGCATCACCACAGGTGAAGAACAGACAGGACAACATTCGGGCAATTGAACTTCAACTGTTTCTACAGGTCGAAATTCAGGCCAAACTTTTTCCACTTTGGGAATCACATCACCACTACGGTAAACACTCACGGTATCGCCTACACGGACATCTAGGCGGTGAATTTCACCAATATTATGAAGAGTGACATTGGAAACCGTTACGCCACCGACTGCCACAGGATTTAAACGTGCGACTGGAGTTAAAGTCCCTGTACGCCCCACTTGCCAATCAATATTTTCAACTGTCGTCAGCGCTGCGACTGCAGGGAATTTATATGCCGTTGCCCAGCGTGGCTCACGGCTTAAAAAACCTAAAGTTTGCTGCTGTTTCAAACTATTCACTTTAATCACCATGCCATCAATTTCAACACTCAGGCTTGGTCGATCAATGATCATTTGCTCATACGCAGCTTGTACATCCTGAATGCTGTCACATATAAAGTGACGTTCACCGACAGCAAAACCAAACTGTGTCAGCCATTCTAAGCTAGCAGACATGGTGGTTTGACCATGATGTGGTTCGCACTGTGCAATGCCATAAGCATAAAAAGCCAAGGGACGCGAAGCCGCAATTGCAGGATCGAGTTGACGTAAGCTTCCTGCTGCTGCATTTCGTGGATTGGCAAAGGTTTTTTCACCTTTGGCTTCGTTTTCAGCATTAAGCTTTTCAAAGCCTGATTTTGGCATCAGAACTTCACCACGGACTTCAAGCAGACTTGGAATTTCAGTCTGTGTAGAGGTCAGTACTTTAGGTAAATTACGAATGGTTTTTACATTTTGGGTAATATCTTCCCCTGTTTCACCATCGCCCCGTGTCACACCACGGATCAAAATACCATTTTCATACCAGAGAGAAATCGCCAGTCCATCAAATTTTAATTCGACATCATATTCAATTTTTTGATTCGGTAAGCGTTCTTCCGCACGACGGGCAAAGGCAAATAAATCTTCTGCATTAAACACATTACCTAATGACAACATAGGCACTGCATGGGTTACAGACTCAAACTTAGATAAGGCCTTTCCACCCACTTTTGTAGTTGGTGTATCAGGTTGTACTAAATCAGGGTATTGCTCTTCTAAAGCTTTTAATTGGTGAAAAAGTTGATCATATTCACTGTCCTCAATTTCTGGCGTGTCCATGACATAGTAGGCATGGTTATGCTTCGCCAAGAGTTGAATCAGTTGTCGCATCTGTGCAACGACAGTGGATTGTTGTGTCATACATTCACCATAAAAAAGGGCGGTTCATGCTCCGCCCTCAAATTTCATTATCTGTTGCTATTATAGAAACCCACTCGGTGAGTTTCAATCAAAGACGCTTAGACTTCGATAGCTTGACCTTGACGATAATCAATCGCTTGATGACGCCAATGTTCACGCATCTGCGGTGTAAATTCTTGGTTATTTTGATCATACACAGTGCCGTCAATTTCACGGGCAATTAGACGTGAAATGCTATCCATGGTATCAAAGGCATTTTGTACATCGCTGTGTGGCAGCGCTAAGAAGAAAGCCAAACCTTTTACTTCTTCAGTCGATAAAGTTTCAAGATCAAAACCTTGCGCAGCGCCATCATTATTCATTTGCAATACAGAGAATAATAACTTTGTACCTTCTTCATCATAGCGATGGAAACAAGCCATTTCGCCAAAGCGTAAACCGTATTTCAGTAACACTTTTAATGCTTTTTCACCCGACAAGGCACGGCTATCAGGGAATACATTTAAGGCGATATAAGTTTCCGCAGTCGCTAAAGCACTTTCTTCATCAACAATTTTTTGTTCATGTAAATGCGCATCCAAAATACTGCTTTCTTCATCAAAATCGCTAATTTCAGCTTTTTCAATTGCGCTATTTACACTAAATTCTGGCGCTTTTTCTACAGGAACAGCGTCTGCCTGAACGTTCGTCGCAGGAGTCACGGCTTCATTGGCTACATCTACTACAGACGTATTTGTCGTAGATTCAGTGGCTTCTGTAGACAAAGTAGTGTCTTCTGTCGCAGTTTGAGCATTTTCAACTGAAACGGGATCCGTCGTAGTCGTCTCAGTCTTTGCAATAGCCTCAACACTTTGCTCAGCTTGTTCCGTTACCGTTGCTTCTTGCGTTACATTCGCTTGAACAGCTTCAGTCGTTTCAACCGCTGGGACTTTTTCCTCAGCCAAAGTCGGCTCTACACGTTGCGTGGTTTCAGGTGTATTTAACTGATTGCGTACATGGCGCGGAATAACAGGTTGCTGACTATCAGGATCAATATGTAATTCGGTGTCAAGTGATGGTGCTGCATCTGCAGGTTTACGAAACATCATTCGAATACCCACAACCATGATAATTACAGCGATTACAATCCCAACTATAGTGGTGATTTCCATGTTATGCCTCCGCAGCTAAACCGTATTCTTTGGCTTGCTCTATATTCACAGTCACTAATTTTGAAGTTCCTGGTTCTGGCATGGTCACACCAAGTAAGTCAGTTGCCATTGTCATAGCCAGTTTATTGTGTGTAATGTAGATAAATTGCACTTGTTCTGAAAGCTCTTTTACAAGATTACAAAATCTTCCTACATTTGCATCGTCTAAAGGTGCATCGACTTCGTCTAAAACGCAAAA
Source organism: Acinetobacter sp. YH12094 (assembly GCF_013419295.1). NCBI lineage: Bacteria > Pseudomonadati > Pseudomonadota > Gammaproteobacteria > Moraxellales > Moraxellaceae > Acinetobacter > Acinetobacter sp. YH12094. The sequence goes on along the minus strand of NZ_VPAK01000001.1, from coordinate 48,333 downwards.
TGGTGCAGGATTTAGGCGGAAAATCGCAAAAACCAAAGCCAATGCGGTCAGTGCCTTTTCACCACCTGACAATAATGCCAAAGAGCTGTTTCGTTTACCCGGTGGTCGTGCCATCAGTTTTACACCCGATTGCCAACCATCTTCAAGACTTAAACTTGCTTCACCACCATTAAATACTTTCGGAAATAACGCTTGAAGTTCTGTATTGACCTTATCAAAAGTGGTCATAAACAGCTTTCGCGTTTCCTGATCAATGCTTTTCATCGCAGCTTGCAGTTGTTCAACGGTCTTTTGCAAGTCATCAATTTGGTGGCTTAAATCATCAAAGCGTTTAGAAACTTCAGTATATTCTTCTGCCGCAGCCAAGTTGACTGCACCCAATTTATCAAACTGCTGCTGTGCTTTTTCTAGTTTTTGCTGATGGGATACCACATCAATGCTTAAACCTGTCAGCATCTCGCTGTTCATTTCTTTCAGCTGTTCAGAATAATGCTGTAAATCAGACTGCGCGGATTGCCAAGCCAGACGCTTTTCTTCCAATTGCGTACGCAATTTTTCATCTTGCTGTTGATGTGAATGGCGTTGTTCCGTCAATGTCTGTTGTTTGCTCTGAACATTATTGAGTTCAAGCTGCCAGTCATTCCAGGTTTTTTGTAAACGTTCAGTGACTTGAGCCTGTTCAGAATACTGTGACTCAAGCGCAGGCAATTCTAACTGTACTGGATCGACAAATTTCTTCGCCTGTTCCATCTGTCCAATAATTTGCTGAGTTTGCGCTTTTAAAAAGACCGTGTCTTTTTCTAATAATTCAATCTGTTGTTTCGTCTGTACAGACTGACGACGCACGATTTCCAATTCTTGCTGACTGTGTAATGCCACTTGCTGAGCACTTTCCAGCGCTAGACTCAATTCCTCAACTTGGAATTGCAAGGTCTTATAATTGGGCAAAGCTTGCTCAAGCTTCATCGTCAGCGCATGCAGATCAATTTCCAAATCGTCTTTTTGCATGGCATCTTCTTCGAGCTGCGCTTCAAGTTGCTGCAATTGATCTTCTAACTGCTGCTTTTGTAATGCAAATGCCTGATTGGAACTTTGTACCTTCGCAATCGCAACATCAGCATTTTGAATGTCTTTTTGCCAAGTTTTTAATTGGCTGTATTGCTGTTGTAGATTTTGCTGTAAAGCCTGTACGGCATTTTGCAACTCAGGCAATTGGCCTTCTAGTTGTGTCAGCTTAGGCTGCTGCGCTGCAAGCAATTCAGTCAATTCATCTAAACGAATACGGTGACTCAATGCACCTTGCCCTGCTTGGCTGTCCTCATCATAATCTAGACCAATCACCCAATCTGCACCGACATGATAACCATCGAGCGTGAGTATCGACTGACCAGCAGCCAGTTTAGCCTGATGGCTCAATGCCATCGGCAATGTTTCGGCAATTGCGACTTGCTGCCAGATTGAAAGCTGTGGTGCTTCAATCCACGTCGCCAAAGCATCTAATCCAACGATTTGTGCTGCGGTGTGCTGACTGCCTTTGACCTGACGTGCAACACTGTCTTGAAAATTATCACTGTGTCCCAAGACTTGGGCACTCAGCCATTTAGACAAAAATTTCTCCACCAGTTGTGCATGCTGTTTACCTTGTGTGCTCAACTGCAACTGCTGCATTAAATGTTGACGCTGACTTTGCTGCTTTGGACTAGCTTTAATCATCAATTGATTTAGGTTTTTCTGCTCTGACAACAGCACCTGTATTTCTGACTTTAGCTGCAGCACCATATTTTTATGCTGTGCCTGCTGTTCTTGTGTAGCTGCAAGCAGTGTTTGCGTTTCGGCAATCACCAGCTCTTGTTGCACAATTTGCTGTTCGAGTTGTTGCTTATCTTGCTGATACTGCTCCAACTCATCTTGCTGCGCCTGATGCTGAATTTGACCTCGTTGCTGTTGTAGGGTCTCGCGCTGTTGCTCAATTCGACCAATATTTTTGGTCAATTGTTCACTCTGCGCCAACATCTGTAGCTTTTGCTGTTGCTGCTTTTCGACTTGCCCACGGCATTGTTCAAATTGTTGAACCGCTTGTTGATGCTGAGCTTTCAAATCGGCTAACTGCTGGGTCTGTTCCTGACTACTGCTTTCTTGACGCTGTAATTGTTCAACAAATCCATCTTGCAGTTCTTGTAGCGTTTCCCGTTGTAACTCTAATAACTGTAAACGTTCTTTGGTTTGAGCTTTTTGCTTCTCAAGCTCCACCAAACTTGCCGAATTTTGTGCAAATAAACCCTGCTTTTGCTCCAGTGTCATTTTCAACTCAGACAGTTTCTTTTCCGCCTGTTGCCATTCGCTTTGTAATGGCGTGGACTGTTGAATAAGCCGTTGAAATAAAGCACTGGTGGAAGATAAGTCATGTTCTAAGGTGTTCAGCTCAGAACGCACCAGTTTGAAAGTTTCCCCAAGCTCATTCATATGAAGCGTGTATTCTTGCTGTAAACGCATACTTTGCTCACATTGGAAAGACAGCACTTCGATCTTAATAGTACGAATTTGGGTTTCTAATTCTTTATATTGCACCGCCGTTTCAGACTGACGCTTTAAGGTTTTCAACTGAGACTTCAGTTCTGAGGCAATGTCTTCGAGACGTTCTAAATTTTGAGTGGTGTGTTCTAGATGCTGTAAAGTTTCACGACGACGAGCTTGATAGCGAGAAACCCCAGCTGCTTCTTCAATATACACACGCATTTCTTCAGGTTTGGCATCGACCAAACGGTTGATCATGCCCTGTTCAATAATCGCATACGAACGTGGACCTAAACCGGTACCTAAGAAAATATCGGTAATATCACGACGGCGGCATTTGGTGCCGTTGAGGAAATATTCGGATTTACCATCACGATTGACCTGACGACGAACTGCTAGTTCAGTATAGGCATTATAAGCGCCACCTAGCTTGCCATAGGTATTATCAAAACGCAGTTCAACACTCGCCATCCCGACTGGTTTGCGCTTTGCCGTTCCGGTAAAAATAACATCTTGCATGGTGCCACCACGCAATTGACGGGCACTGGACTCCCCCATAACCCAACGAATGGCATCGATCACATTGGATTTACCACAGCCGTTCGGTCCAACAACCGCACTACGGTTGCCTTCAAATTTTAGAGTTGTGCTATCGGCAAAAGATTTGAAGCCGGAAAGTTTTAAACTGCTTAAACGCATAATGTCCTGATCAGCGGCGTGAACGTCTCGCCCACGCTAATTCGATTTGTTTCATCCGTGTTAGTGATTCCAACACAAGGTTGCGTAAGTGTCGACAAAAATCTTCCATAAATAAAGTGGCTTGATGTGATTTTCTGATTAAAACTGCATCAGTCACTAATTTAAACAAATCAAAAGATTCTTGTAGTTCACGTCGTGAAATATTCAGTGTCAGAAAATAACTGCGTCTGAGTGATGGCAACAATTCTTGGTAATAACGCATAAGGTAAGTATTTCCCACCATTTCATGCTGACGAGCCATGCCCTGAAAAATCAGATCATAAAACTTTTCGGTATTGCCTTGGCGAGTTTCCACGTCTAATTGTTCAAGTAATAACTGAATACGCTCAGCTTCATGGCTGCGCCACGTTTCCGCCATACGATGCACAATTTGGCCCAACAATAATGCTGCAATATCAAATAATGAGCGCACTTGTAAAGCCGACATTTCAGAGACTAAGGCGCCACGTCGCGGGTAGATTTCAATGAGCTGGGTCCGTTCTAAAATCAATAAAGCTTCACGAACAGAGCCACGGCTCACATCCAATTCGGCCGCAATTCTAAGTTCCTGAATACGCTCGCCTTCGACCAACTCACCGCGAATGATTTGTTCACCGATGTGTTTGGCAATTTGTTCTGACAAACTGTCCGCTTCTTGTTGTTGCATACTGTTCCTATCTTTTTTTTATAAGATGCAATGTTCAGATTTACACTCAATCTATTTGCATTAGAAACGATAAGCAACCTAATTGAACATGACATTGTCTGACAATCTTGTGTCAACAAAGCCAATTTTTTCAGTCAAAACGGACAATCATGCGCCAAAGGCTTGCATACCTTGGTAAATAAAATAGCAGCCGACTGTTGTTAATAAACATGCAAAACAACGCTTTAGCATAAATGGCGACAACATATGAGCCACTTTCGCACCCAATTTCGCAGTGATGAAGCTCATGACACTAATCCCGATAAATGCATAAATATGGATATAACCAATGGTATTAGGAACCAGGATATCGGCTTGATGACCAAACCACATAAAGCCGAGTGCCCCAGCAATCGCAATTGGTAAACCACATGCAGCAGATGTCGCGACTGCTTTTTGCATAATGACGCCGTTTTTATTCAAATACGGGACGGTTAAGCTACCACCACCAATACCGAAGATCGCAGAGGCAATCCCAATGCCGCCGCCTGCTGCCATTTGCATGGCTTGTGAGGGTAAATGTTTATTCGGATCGACTGGTGTCGCTGCACCGCGAAACATTTTAAAGGCCACCCAGACCGCAAAAAAGCCAATTAACAGTTGCAAACCCTGCCCTGATAAATAATCTGCAATGCCTGCACCGAGAAATGAACCGATCACCAAACCTGGTGCCAAATTCCGAAAGACATTCCACAGCACTGCACCTTTTTTATGATGCGCCGAAACCGAGCTGAGTGAGGTGACAATAATCGTGGCCAAAGAGGTGCCCACCGCCATGTGCATTATCACACTGGGATCATACTGAAGTTGGGTAAAGACGATGAATAAAATCGGTACAATAATCAGGCCACCACCCACACCAAATAGCCCCGCAGCAAAACCAGCGATTGCACCAATCAGTAAATATATGATTAACTCCATCAATATTATTCCACAACTCTCAGATTCAAATGGATTTAGAGACCAGACACTTACAGCAATTGCTGAGCACAGTACCTCAACCGCCTGAAGTTTTATTACTGAAGCCCATTACTACATCGACCAATGACGATGTCCGTGAGATTGCCAAAAAAGGCATTCAGCATGTTTTGGTATGCAGTGAAGAGCAAACTCAGGGCCGTGGGCAACGCGATCATCGATGGGTCTCACCCGTTGGTAATATCTATTTAAGCACATTGCTGAATTTACAGACAGCGATAGATGGACGGCTTGCACTTGAAATTGCCTTAAATATCTTGCAAATGCCAAGTTTGCAAAATCTAGCGTTGCAAGTGAAATGGCCCAATGACCTATATAGCCCACAAGGCAAATGGGGCGGGATTTTGATTGAACCAATTTCGCCACATCAAGCGATTGTCGGCGTGGGCATGAACTTATTTCCGATTCCATCCACAGGAATTGAGCAACGCGCAACGTCGTTATCTGAACTCGGACTTCACTCGCCAAACCGTTTACAGTTAATCGCTGAACTCTATGCAGCGATTCAACTTGCAGGTGAATGGTTCGATCATAACTGCTATAACCTCGCTGCAAGATTCAACCATTATGCTGCATTTATGCAACAGCCTGTTGAGCTTGAACACCTACAAGGCAAAAGCCAAGGTCTCTTTCTCGGTATTGAAAATGATGGTTCGATCAACATCCAAACTTCGCAGCGCTTAGAAAATCATTTCCAAGGTCGCTTACGTTTAGCAGATCAATCATAAACAGGATTGCAAAGGCCTACTGATGAAAAAATTATGGCTCGATGTCGGTAATACTCGGCTGAAATACTGGATTACTGAACACGATCAAATCATAGAACATGCTGCGGAACTGCATTTACAGTCGCCTGCCGAACTCCTACTCGGTTTAATCCAGCACTTTAAAAGTTTGGACTTAGATCAGGTGGGGATTTCCTCGGTACTCGACAAGAAAAATAATGATCGGATTCAAAAAATTCTTAAATTTTTAGCCGTTCCTGTCACTATTGCCAAAGTTCATGCCGAATATGCGGGCTTACGCTGCGCTTATGAAGACACCAGTAAATTCGGGATCGACCGTTGGCTGCAAATGCTTGCTGTAGTTACAGACCCTACACAAAAATACTGTGTGATTAGCTGTGGAACAGCACTCACCATTGACTTAACGGATGGATTACAACATTTAGGCGGCTATATTTTGCCAAATTTATATTTGCAACGTGATTCGCTCATCCAAAACACCAAAGGCATTAAAATTCCAGATGCCATCTTTGACGAGTTGTCTCCTGGTAAAAATACTATCGACGCTGTTCATCATGGCATATTGCTCAGCTTGGTCAGCACCATTGAAAAAGTTCTCGACAAATATCCAAGTCGGTTAATTTTAACCGGTGGCGATGCTGCGCTATTTGCACGCTATTTAGAACAATATCAGCCAGCTGTCGAAGCAGATTTACTGCTTCGAGGCCTACAAAGTTATGTAAATGGTGTGTAATTTAGCTATTTATTTGATAGCAAACTGTGAAAGCGTGATGGCAAATGGTGATCACGCTTTTTTATTGAGGGCCATTTCATATAAGTGTGGTTACAAATTGTATCGCGATTCATGACTTTTTTTCGTCCAAGGAATTACAATAGCCTGCGATGATCGACAGATACATCAGCAACTTTATAATTTAAAAATGTCTTTCAAGATAGAATATAAGACGAAGAGTATAGATATGAAATTTAAGAATTTACTGGGTTTAAGCCTGCTCGCCTCTACATTATTCTTCGGCGGTTGTACCACCACACAAAATCTAGCCAACTCTAAAATCCCTGCCGAAATCAAATCTCAGCTCAGCACCTCTGAAGCTGTTTTGGGTTATTTCGGTGATGAAGATAATCCTGATTACTGCGGTTGCGTATCGTATATTGACTCAAGCTATTACATGACCCCAGTCAAAAACGGCTATTACCGTGTACTTTTAGGTCGTAATGCGACAGGTGATTTTTTAGTCCAAGATTTTTACCAAGAAACCAAAACCCCTCAATCCTCACCTGCTTGGGTCAAAGATCCGATGAAACTATTTAGTTTCAGTGGCAGTGACATTGAAGGCCCAGTAACGCTTTATCGCAAAAACGGCAAAGTAGAATCAACCTTTGTGAACCAAGATGGCGTGAGCATCCAAGGCGAAGAGTTTTATCCAACAGGACAACGTGGCGCAGCGTACAAAGTCGATGAAAATGGCAATGACGCTTATCGCTTATGGTATGCCTCAGGAAAAATTGCAGCTGAATATGTGGTCGATACCGATGGTGAATATGTCGGTGCTTATAAAGCATGGCTGGAAGATGGTCGCGAAGCCAATGACGACATTGACGACATTCGTGAACGTGTTGCTTTAGAACTCGACTGATCTATCAACAGATCAAAAAAAAGGCGCAGAATGCGCCTTTTTTCTCTTCAATTGAACCTATTGTATGATCAATTTTGGTTTTCACAATTACCATATCTACAAAACACACGATCTATTAAACACGCGCACAAAACCTACCTAAGCCGTTAAAATCGGCTTTAACACGTGCCACAGTTGTGGAATCTCTGAAAAGCCATCCTTTGCTGTGAAATGCCCGGCTTCTTTCACCTCATAAATTTGTGCATTTATAAAATTGCCCAATTGAATCGCAACCGGCGGCGGCACGATTGGATCATTGGATGAAATCAGACTGATACAAATCGGCATATAGGTTTGTAAAACACCGCTATCCATTTTTGCACGTTGAATAAATGCGGTTAATTCAGGCTGTGTCGGTAAACTACTTTTAAAACCTGACACAAAAACGCCCGCTTTAATCCGTGTGCCATGCTGTTCAAAATATTGATTGAGATAATGCAGCGTGGTTAAGCACCCCAAACCATGAGCAATCACGATGGTATTTTCATCCAAATCAGGCATTTGTAATGCCAGAAATTTCTGCCAATGGTCAAAATCTGGTTGTACTGCATTTGCCATATCAATGCGCCAAGAATAATGTCCTACCCCTTGCTGCTTTTGTCTCAATAAGGAAACTAATACTCATTAGGGGAAGCCTGATGAGCATGAATCAGATAGATGTTATGGCTCTCTGGCGTATGAGGTGTATTCATTATTTGATGCTTATTTTAGGTGATTATTTTTGGTGAAACCTTCAATTTGCAGTTCGGCAAATTTTCACCTCTGTTTTAGACCTGTCACCTACACGCTCTAAATGTCAATTTCGCATGTTCTTGTAATGATTTAGCTCAGTTCGGTATATATCGGATCATATAGCCAAATTGCTCCAGTACTTTCTATCAAATGCACTCTACCTCTTTGCTTGAGCGCACGGTTTCATCAAATTACAGCCATAAAAAAAGGCGCTGAATGCGCCTTTTTTTAAGTCCAAATTACTTCGGATCTTTACTGCCGAACAATGGACCCATGCCACCGCCGCCAAATTGTTTTTGCATATTGCCCAATGATTTCATCATTTTTGCCATACCCGTTGGGTTGGCAAATTTCTTCATCATTTTCGCCATTTGCGCATGTTGTTTGATGAGTTTGTTCACTTCCGCAACATCCATACCACAGCCTGCTGCAATACGTTTTTTACGGCTTGGATTCATCAAGTCTGGGTTACGACGTTCTTTAATGGTCATCGATTGAATAATCGCTTCCATTTTCTTCACTTGCTTTTCAGGATTTGCTTGTGCAATTGCATCTTGAATCCCTGAGTTGCTCATGCCTGGAAGTTTATCCAAGAAGCCCATCATGCCGCCCATTTTGTTCATTTGTTCAAACTGCATAAGCATATCTTCAAAGTTGAAGCTACCGCCTTTTTGCAGTTTTTTCGCCATTTTTTCGGCTTTTTCTTTGTCGATTTTACGTTCAACTTCTTCGACCAAAGAAAGTACGTCACCCATACCCAAAATACGCTGTGCGATACGTTCAGGATGGAATGGCTCTAGGGCATCGAGTTTTTCACCCATACCCAAGAATTTAATCGGCTTGCCAGTAATAGCACGAACAGAAAGTGCCGCACCACCACGTGCATCACCATCCGTTTTTGTCAGGATCACACCGGTTAAAGGCAAGGCATCATTAAAGGCTTTTGCCGTATTCGCCGCATCCTGACCGGTCATGGCATCAACCACGAACAATGTTTCAGTCGGCTTAATCGCTGCATGAAGCTCTTTAATTTCATCCATCATTTCGTCGTCTACATGTAAACGACCTGCTGTATCGACAATCAAGACATCAGCAAATTGAATTTTTGCTTGCTCAATCGCACGATTTGCGATGGTAATCGGTTTTTCGTCTGCGCTTGATTCAAAGAAAATAGCGCCAACTTCACCTGCAACTGTTTGTAGCTGTTTAATCGCTGCTGGACGATAAACGTCGGCAGACACCATTGCTACTTTTTTCTTTTGACGTTCTTGTAAGAAACGTGCAAGTTTTGCCGCAGTGGTTGTTTTACCCGCACCTTGTAAACCTGCAAGAAGCACAACAACTGGTGGTTTTGCCGCTAGGTCTAGGCTTTCATTCGCCTCACCCATCATTTTGGTCAATTCGTCATGAACGATTTTGACGAAAGCCTGCCCCGGTGATAACTGAGTCATCACTTCTTGGCCCAATGCTTCTTCCTTAACTTTCGCGATGAATTCACGAGTTACAGGTAACGCAACATCGGCTTCAAGAAGTGCCATACGTACTTCGCGTAACGTATCTTTAATATTGTCTTCGGTTAGCTGCCCTGAGCCAGTAACATTTCTTAAACTCTGCGTGAGTCGTTCTGTTAAGGTATCAAACATTGCAAAATCCGCTTAAAATAGCCATGAGCAAAAAATTGTTTCTTAAAATAGAAAATTTATGCATAGAATGCTATAGGATACTTTAGTTCTTGCAGAATTTATATAAATGAATATTCAACATCCTGAAAAAGGTTTGACATGATCAGTCTCCCCTTGGTTTACACGATCCTAGCATTAATCGCTTATACCACGTCTTTTTGGTATTTATTCAGCCATTTAATGTCTAAACGTGCGCCGAACCATTGGTTTATTGGTGTTGTACTTGGTTTAGGCATGTTATTGCATGCAGGTGTTTTATATAACGACATGTTGACGCCTATGGGTGTGAACTATGACGTGTTCAACCTGATGTCTTTTACTTCAGGTCTCATGCTATTACTCAGTGTATTATTTAGTACCTATCGGCCTGTGCTTGCGATGAACCTATTGGGCATTCCTGTGGCAGCGACGGGATTGATTTTGGGCTTTGCATTTAGTCGACAAAATCAATTTATAGAACAACATTCACTGGGTTTAGACATCCATATTATTTTGTCACTTTCCGCATATGCCGTCCTGCTGATGGCAACAATTCAAGCGGTTATTTTGCGTTTACAAGACCGTGAACTAAAAAACAAGCAGAAAAAGCGTGTATGGGTGAGCCTACTTCCATCCTTCCAAGCCATGGAATCTTTGCTATTTGATTTATTGATTGCTGGATTTGCACTACTGACCGTGGCACTTGGGTTTGGTTTCTTCACCATCGATAACTTCTTTGCACAGCATTTGGCGCATAAAACTGCCTTTAGCATCATTTCATGGTTCGTCTATGGAGCTTTGCTTATTGGACACTATCGATTTGGCTGGCGTGGTCAAAAAGCTATTCGCTTTACCATTATTGGTTTTTGTCTCTTGGCAGTTGGCTTTATTGGATCTAAGTTTATTTTAGAAATGGTTTTGGGCCGCTAAGTCGACGATGAAACGATTTAATATTTTATCAAGAAGTAAGTTTTATCAAGAAGGGAGCTAAAGCTCTCTTTTTTATAGCTTGATTATTCACACAGAAATAACAGGCATAAAAAAAGCGCTATACAGCGCTTTTTTTTCATTACGTCTAAATTATAGAGCAACGATGTTTACAGCATTTGGGCCTTTTTGACCTTGAGCGATGCTGAAAGAAACCTTTTGGCCTTCTTGCAAAGTTTTGAAGCCAGAACCAGTGATTTCGCTAAAGTGAGCAAAAACGTCAGGACCGTTGTCTTGTGCAATAAAACCGAAACCTTTAGTTTCGTTGAACCATTTAACTGTACCAGTAACTGTATTAGACATAATAATACCTATTAATTTGTTGATTTAGCCATTGGATGATGACTGACTATAACTTGGAAAATAATAAAGAATTGAACTTCATTTCTGTAAAAAACGAAGGATTATGACTAACACTGCGATACTTAAAGAAAATTTACGAAACAATACTTTTTTTCTAGTTGCAGCCATCATACATGAAATCTTAAAAGATTCAAGCACAGTATATGTTGTTGATTCCATTAAAAAACAACAGTATAAGCCATCTTCTTATTATTACTATCCATATGTATTTACTCATTTTATTGTTAAAGTTTTATGTCAGTCAATACTTTACGACTTTGGTCCTAATTTCACCAAATAGTTACATAAAATCTTGTCATTTCGTATTCCGCGTCACCTTAAGCACAAAACCTAGACATCCCTTTCAAAACCACGTATAACTCCGTTTTTCAATTTTTGGCTGTGTGACCGTGAAACTTGTTCTTGCGCCGATGGAAGGCTTAACCGACCCAATTATGCGAGATGTGTTGACGCATGTGGGGAGTTTTGACTGGTGTGTAACCGAGTTTATCCGTGTCACGGACTCTGTCCTGCCCGATCATATTTATCATAGCTATTGTCCTGAACTAAACAATGAAGGCAAAACTGCAGCAGGAACACCGGTTCATGTACAGTTCTTAGGTAACAATCCCACTATGCTCGCGGCAAATGCTGTACGCGCGGTAGAACTTGGTGCCCCTGCAATTGATATGAACTTTGGTTGTCCTGCAAAAACCGTCAACCGCCACCGTGGTGGTTCAGTTCTGCTAGATGAACCTGAAGTGGTGTATGAGTTAGTCAAAGCTGTGCGTAATGCTGTTCCGAGTCATATTCCTGTATCGGCAAAAATGCGTTTGGGTTATATGGACCGTAACTTCACCATGGAAAATGCGCATGCCATCGAAGATGCAGGAGCTGCATGGGTTACAGTCCATGCGCGAACCAAAGCCGATGGTTATACCCCGCCTGCCTTTTGGGATCAGTTGCAACCCATTCGTGAAGCATTGAAAATTAACGTGATTGCCAACGGTGAAATTTGGAATAATGCCGATGCCAAACAGTGCCAACTCGAATCTGGTTGTGAAGACCTAATGATTGGTCGTGCTGCGGTGACCACTCCTGACATTACACAGTGTATCCGTCGTAATACCGATGAACCGCTGATTACATGGCATGAACTACTTGGATTACAAATTCGTTTCTTAAACGGCTCGTATAAAAAAGAAATGAATATGGTCGGTCGTTATAAACAATGGCTCGGTATGATGTCGAAACATTACCCAGAAGCCAAAGTCCTTTGGGATGAAGTAAAACGCGTCAAACCACTTGATGAAATCGTGGAAAAACTCAAAGCCGGTATGTAAGTTTTAAAGCACATCGTCCAATATGAAAATGAAAAAGTGTGAAAACACCTATCTAAGCGTAGCCGCAGAGCCTTTGATTACACCTACAGTGTTCAAAGGCTTTGTTGTTTGGCAAACTCTAAAATTGCGTCGATCTCATCTGCCAAGAACTCTTTAGGATGTTCCGAAGTCGGGTTCATCACCAAGCTTGCGCCTTTGGTAATCGCAAATAATTTTTCAGCACTGATCATGACAAACTCTGCATCTGCACCAACATCCTGTTGTAGCATCTCAAGACTCAGAAAAAATGGAATGGCTTGCTCGCCTTGCTCCGTTTCCATCAATTGAAAATGTAAATGCTGCTCAGCATCACGCTCACCCAAACAATACACTTGGCTGGATAAAAGTTGCTGATAAAAGTCTTGGTATTGCTCAGGATGATCTAAAGTCGATTCATAAAGGTGTTGAAGCGTGTCGTTCATTGTTATTGTCCGTCTATTTTTATCATTCAGATATTGTTCACAATCCACAGCATACAGGAAGTTTATGAATTATGCCGTTGATTTAAATCTTCAACGTGCTGTCGATTTGTTTTCCACGATTTTTCTAAAATTTCTTTTTCTAAACGCAACTGTATTCGTTTAAGTTTCATTTCAGAGACCACGGGTTGCTGAAAGGTTTGAACATAGTCCACCCAAGCTGTACCCCGAAATACATTCGACGGCATCTCTGTTTTAAACACTGCTTCAGGCATAAAAACAATCACAGAATGCATATTGTCTTTATCCACAATATCGCTCAACACCTGTTCTAACACTTTCATATGTTTATAATTTTGGTGAATTGGATTTTGAAATTTAAAACTTTTTTTATAAATCTTTTGCGTCCATTGTTTTTGTCTCTCGCTCCCAAAAATCCAGCCCTTATAGTTTTTAGTTTCAATCACAAACACACCAAATGGGCTTAACAGAAGATGATCAATTTGAGTTGTAGCTCCTTCGCCATCTGGTAAGGTCAAATCATTTAACAATATATAATGGTCTTTCAAATAAAGTTTGACATGAACGGCGACAGCAAACTCCCCCATTTTCCCCTTTAAATAAGGTTTAAATGCTTTGATTGCCCCCACAATCAGTAACAATGGAATTAGCCACCACAACGTCGAAATGAGCGGTGCAAAAATTTGAGAAATATTCATTGATTTGATTCATTACTTTAAATTACTGATGTTACCCACATAAAAGTAATTTCGCATTTTTAAAATGATTTTTAAGCCTATTCGCCGGAGTCTTACATCTAGGGTTTAAATAAAGGGATTAGCCTTCGGCTGGAGGTACTTTTGTTTCGGTAAAAGTACCCAAAACCATTGTCATCCGCAAAACTCGTTCACCACCGTCAAATTATTCAAAGCATCGCAAAAACATTTTTGATTAAAAGTAGCCCTGTCTCAAACACTTGCGGATGACGTTAACGCGTATCGTTCTCTCTTTGAAACGAATTGTGCTTTGATGTTACTGCGTAACATCAATTAAATATGTATATTTTCTATTTTATTGTAATTTCTCAATTTTTAACAATATTTCTTTATTTTCTAGACCACCCGCAAAACCCACTAATTTTCCATTTGCGCCCACGACACGATGACAGGGTGCAATAATTGAAATTGGATTTTTACCATTGGCTGCACCGACAGCACGTACGGCTTTGACATTGCCGATTTGCTCTGCAATTTGTTTATAACTGCGAGTTTCTCCAAAAGGAATCGTCAATAAAGCTTGCCAAACTTGTTGCTGAAATGCGGTGCCTTCAAAGTCTAGCGGCAAGTCAAATTGCTGTCTTTTACCTGCAAAATATTCATTTAATTGCTGTGCGGTTTTGAGCAAAATCGGGTGTTGCAGATCTTCAACCAAAGCCGCCAATCGCACACGATTTGGATTTTCATTTTCCCAAAGAACGGCCACCAATGCGGTTTCATGTGCAACAAGTTTTAGTTGTCCAACGGGCGAATCTAAAAACTGATAAGAAAATTGCATGACATACTCCAAGCTCGAAATCGCAGCACTTCATTATTCAGGAGGACGATAATTTCATCAAGACTAGTCCTGAAATAATCAGGACCGCAGCTAGCATGCGCATGGCATTTGCGGGCTCACCCAATACAACGATGCCGAGGATAAATGAACCCACTGCACCAATGCCTGTCCACACTGTATAGGCTGTACCCAGCGGTAAGGATTTCATTGCATAAGACAATAAAGCAAAACTTGCGATCATGAAAACAATGGTCAAAATACTTGGCGTCAGTTTGCTAAAGCCTTCAGAGACTTTCATACAATATGCCCAGACTACCTCAAGCAATCCCGCTACAATTAATAAAACCCAAGCCATATTTTTACCCATAAAAAAGCACAGGGGTCAATGACCGCTGTGCTTTAGAACATATTAACTTGAAGATAATTTCATCAAGATTAGACCAGAAATGATCAGTACTGCGGCTAACATCCGCATGGCAGTTGCATGCTCACCGAGTATAAAAATACCCACGAGGAAAGAGCCAATCGCGCCGATTCCTGTCCAAATGGTATAAGCCGTTCCTAGAGGCAACGTTTTCATGGCATAGGCCAATAAACCAAAGCTCAGGATCATAAAAAATAAAGTGACTAAACTTGGGCCAAGTTTTGTAAAGCCTTCTGAGAGCTTCATCGAATAGGCCCAAACGATTTCAAAAATACCAGCGAATACCAGAACAACCCAGGCCATGATGCCTTCCTCCATATTAGTAGAGTCAGGTCGTCCTGACGATTTTTCTTACTGGCTTTGAACAAAGATGTAAGGGAGGTCGTTCCTCCGAATATTTTCTCAGTATAGCAAATATGCTGAATTTTAGTGCAGTCTTTACATTTTCTGACCAAATCTTGGGCGTTATTCCGTTAAGGAAAAAACTTGTGCAGATGAATTGCGCCAAAACATGGCATGTCTGTTCAAAGGATAGATTCAGAGATAAAAAGGCATCACAAAACCTGTTGATGATGCCCTCTTTATTTGGTCTATTCGCCAATTAGAACTTCAGACGAAGGCCTGCGCCATACCACCAGTGTTTTTCACTTCCAGTTTCAGCTTGCCATGCCGTATGCTGATTTCCTTTTTCGTAGCTGTAAGCAACATCGATAAAGGGCATCAGCTTTTTATTGATTTCATAGCGTGTTTCTAGCCCTAGCCATACAGAACTGAGTCCTGTTTTTTGTGCATAAGCAGAGTCATCACTCAGCACCACATCTAGGTTCAAATATGGTTTTAAAATCAATTTTTGGGTCAGCAGCAAATCACGTTCGGTTTCTAAAGAAAAACTGACCTGTTTATCTGCACCAAGATATAAATAAGCATCGGTTTCAAAGAAATACGGTGCCAGACCATGCAAACCCACCACAGCATCTAACTGTTCTTTGTCCGTCACTTGATGTTCATCGACCCGATAACGCGCACCAATTTGCGCATCCCAAAAGTCGGAGATCATACGGCTATACATCAATTGAGCCGCATAATATGCATCTTGAGATTCTGCTTTATCCGCATGTAATTTGATGAAGATCTTATTTTCATCGGTCCCGATTCGACTCTCAATTTCGGTCTTTAAACTTCCACGGCCATCGGCATTATTGAGCCATCGATTGTCTATCTCAGTCGCTTGATAAATCTGTCCACCATGTTCACGCTTATGATCAACAGGGTGCTGCGCAGAAGCAGCACGTGACGCAATAGATGATGCATTTGCATGTTCTGCATGTTCTGCATGTTCTGCATGTTCTGCATGTTCTGTATGTTCTGTATGTTCTGTATGTTCTGTATGTTCTGTATGTTCTGTATGTTCTGTATGTTCTGTATGTTCTGTATGTTCTGTAGTATGCTCCATCTGGCTCGATTTAATCGCTGTTTGCATCTCTTGATGCGACGAATCATGTGAGGAATGCGACTCATGTTGAGCTGACATCGGCGTGCTGTGATGTGCATCTTGCGCCATGGTCATTTGAGTGACCGATGCCAAAGCTAAACTCAGTACCGTATACGTGCATGGTTTAATGATGCGCATGAGACAACTCCTTTTGCGGCACAGATGCCGTTTTCGTATTCTCTGCGACATTTGCGACCACAAGTTTATTCATCATCCCTGCGGACATGTGATACAGCAAGTGACAATGAATCGCCCATTCCCCTAATTCATTGGCCGTTAACAGAGCCGTGACAGTTTTCCCCGGCGGCACAATCACCGTATGTTTATTTGGCATTTCAGAAGACACTTGCCCATTTTCCAATTGCATGAACATGCCATGTAAATGCATCGGATGCGCCATCATGCTGTCATTGACGAATTTCAGTCGGATTCGCTCACCATATTTCACCTTTAGTGGTTCAGCTTCGCTAAATTTTTTGCCATTCATGGTCCACATATAGCGTTCCATCGTTCCCCCCAAATGAATGACCAAATCTTGCGTCGGTTCACGTGTATCAGGCTGCGGGGTTAACGCTTTTAAATCACTATATTGCAGTGCCTTATCACCAACAGGTGTTGAAGCATTGGCCCAACCCATAACCGTTGCTGAATTTTCAACTGCCTGCTTCTCCTCTTTAGACTGTGCATGTTCCATCGCTGTATGCATATCATGTTTCATGGATGAATCTATTGAGGTGTGGTTCATAGATGAATGATCCATCACACTATGATCCATATTGGCATGCGCTGAATCAGACATGTTCTGTTTATGCATATCTGGATGCTGCATAGTAGTATGTGCAGTCACTGGAGAATGGTCCTTGTCATGTCCCATAGCTGCATGATCATGAACTTGTTTCGGCTGAATATTTGATGGATTGACAGTATGCGCGCTGTGCTCATGAGCATTCGCTTGTTGGCTTGCTGCAATTTGGGTTGAACCTGTAGCAGTATGTCCCATGTTGCTATGGTCCATACCTGACATTGAACCATGCCCCATATCTTCCATGGTCAGCAAAGCGCGTGGCCGTGCTTTTGGTATACGAATACCTGAGTGCTGAGGCTGCGTTTCATCATGTAAAGTGCCAATCGCAAATCCAGTCCGATCAATCGACTCAGCTTCAATCTGATAATGCGCAGATTTAGGCTCTACGATCACATCATAGGTTTCTGCAGCACCAATGCGAAATTCATCCACAGCGACCGGCTTGACCGCTTGACCGTCTGCACTGACCACCGTCATTTTGAGCTGAGGAATACGCACATCAAAAAACGACATGGCCGCAGCATTTACAAAACGAAGTCTGACTCTTTCATTGGGCTTAAACATCCCTGTCCAGTTCTGCTGTGGTGTTTTGCCATTCACTAAAAACGTATAACCCGTTACATCAGACAAATCCGTTTTCAGCATACGCATCTGATTCCACATCGAACGATCTTGCCAAGTGTTTTTTAAACCCGTTCGTTGAATTTGCGTCCATACATCTGAAACTGTTTCACGCTGATTTTGATAGTATTCGGCAGACTTTTTCAGATTTGCCATAATCTGAGCGCTAGATGATTCATGAAAATCCGACAGCATGACCACATAATCACGTTGTGTCTGTTCATGTGCGGCAAGTGATTGTTTACCTTTCGGATAAATTACCAAAGCGCCATACAATCCGTCTTGTTCTTGACCTTTGGAATGCGCGTGATACCAATAGGTTCCGCTTTGACGGACTTTAAATTTGTAAGTAAAGCTACCGTCGGGCTGAATTTCATTGAAACCATTAAAGCCGGGTACACCATCCATTAAGCCGGGCAGCAATAGACCATGCCAATGCACTGAGGTATTTTGTTTTTTGAGCTGATTATGCACATGGATGACCGCATCATCGCCTTCTTCAAACTCCAGTAATGGTGCTGGAAACTGACCATTGACGCTGATTTTCTTGACCGCTTTACCAGTCAAATTGATGGTCTTTTCATCAATATTCAGATGATATTCTTTAATGGCTGCAAACGCCCACGTTGGAGACAGCAGACACACCCCGAGCACGAGGCATGATTTAGATAAATTAGACATGACTTAACCTTTATAAAATAACGAAAAAACGTATTTAAAACTCAGGTTAAGCTTGCGGGGGTCTTAGAATTTCTTGCCAAAAGCCTTTTAAATGCTGTCCAGCAAAAATGAAACGAGGGGGTTCTGCATAGTGATGCACATGGAAGGTCTGCAATGCGACCAAGGCGCTATCGACATAAGAGGTACTGATTTGGCAATGTGCGAGTGTACAGTCCTGACAGTCTGTACTTTGTGTTGTTGAATGATGCACCTGACCATCTTGCAGTGCAGATGGCGAATCTAAAGATTGATGACAGTCCATCATTGAAATGACTTCAGGTGTCGTCTGCTTGCCATGATGTGCTGCATGCTCTGGAACAGCTTGCCGCTGATTTTGATGGCAATTTGCTATATTTGAATGTGAAGGATCAGTATGTGCTGCATGAACTGATGCCTGATGGGCATTCGCAGTCATCATTTGTTGATGTTGAAAATTTTGCTGAGCACTGACCACACTGCTCCACCCCATGACAAACGCCATGAGCCAAGCAAAGCCAAGATGCTTACGCAAAAAATTGTACAATTTAGTATCCTAATTCAACCCAATGATGCACTGTGACAACATGTGCCTATTAATACATCTTTAGAAACATCACGCGATGGGCTCAGCCGAAATCCGCATGAAACACCATGATGATGTTATTTACGATTCAAATGCAATTACATGACATTCGTATCAACATGACATGCAGCTCGACTGATTTATTCAGCATGAACGATACATTCAGGAGCAACTAATATCACTAGCTACTACGATCGATGATGTGTTTTTGCCAGTTGCTGCTTATCTCAACGGTTACTTACAGCATAATTAATTGTGCAGTTATTCACAACAGTTTTAAATTTATTGCGCTGTCATAAAAAACAGTGCATATCGTCCAGTTAAAACATAAAAGTTATTTTTTAAACTGATTAATTATTTACCATAGATTAATAAACATACAGTATTTCAAACACTTTTTCCCATAAAAAAAGGACTCAATTGAGTCCTTTTTATACTTAATACGTCTAATTATTAAACCATTGATGCACAATCGTTTATAATTTACCCAAGTTATCCATATAGTTATCTACACAGATATCCATACGGTTATCCATATAGTTATCCACAAGCAAGGAGTAACTTATACCCAAAGGCTTAAGCCTCTTGAGCATGCACTTTTGCCAACTCTGAACGCATGTCATCAATCACAGCTTTATAATCAGGCTTACCAAAAATCGCTGAACCTGCAACAAACATGTCTGCACCGGCTTCAGCAATGTCACGAATATTGGCTGGAGTAACACCACCATCCACTTCTAAGCGAATATCACGACCTGAAGCATCAATAATTTTTCGTGCTTGACGCAGCTTTTCCAAGGTCATTGGAATGAACTTTTGACCACCAAAACCTGGGTTCACACTCATCAACAAGACTTGGTCAACTTTATCTAAAACGTAGTCTAAATAATGCAGAGGTGTCGCAGGGTTAAACACCAAGCCCGCTTGCGCACCACCAGATTTGATTAACTGTAAAGAGCGGTCAATGTGGTCAGTCGCTTCTGGGTGGAAAGTGATGATATCTGCGCCAGCTTCCAAGAAATCACCAATCATACGGTCTACCGGTGAAACCATTAGATGCACATCAATTGGCGCCTTAATGCCGTATTTTTTCAATGCCTTACAAACGCCCGCACCAAAAGTTAAGTTCGGTACATAATGATTATCCATGACATCGAAATGAACAACATCTGCACCGGCTTCTAGAACATTTTCAACTTCTTCACCTAAGCGCGCAAAGTCTGCTGACAAAATTGAAGGTGCGATTAAGAATGGCTTGGACATGAAAAACCTAGCTTTGAAAAGGGAGTGATTGACGCATTATAGCAAATTGTCCCCCTATTCGCTGCCCATGCCCTTAGTCGTTTTTTCGATGCCAATGATTGAGATCTCTATAATAAAAAAACCTAGGATGAACTGATGTTACGCAGTAATATCAGAAGCGTAATTGGTTCAAATAAAAGAAAGATACGCGGTAACGTCATCCGCAATTGTTTGAGATAGCACGACTTCTCATCAAATTTTTTTTTTGCAATACTCTAAATAAATAGACGCTAGAGAGCGAGTTTTGCGGTGAGGAGCATTGCTCTGCAGGATGGTTTCCTTGCGAAGCTTCGCTTCTCATTTTGCCTAATGAGAAACATCGTTTCGTAAGAGTACCTCCAGCCGAAGGCTAATCCCTTTATTTAAGTCCTAGATGTAAGACTCCGTCGAATTGACTTAAATATCATTTTAAAAAATGCAAAATTATTTTTTGCTTGCGTAACATCAGTGATTAATATGGATAAAGATCTCAGGGATAGAAACACAGCGTTGCATATTTAGACTTAACGAGCATCTATGTACTTTGCTAAGTTAAAGGACTGACGGCTTAATAATAAAATTGCATTTATGAAAAGTTCAACACAAATCACCACCGCCCAAGCAGCACGTGTTGCTAAACGCTTAGTCAATCATTGGAAACATAAATTTGAAGTCAATGAACAGCTCATTGGAGAAAATACTGCATTCAAGATTCAACTACCCTCTGCAGAGGTCAATCTTTTACCACAAGCTGCTTTTTTAGATGTAGTAATTTCAGCCCAAGATCCAAGTGCAAATCTAGATCAATTGGAACATGTGGTTTTAGATCATTTGATCCGTATGGGACAAGAAGAACTCAGTGCAACATGGCAACGCGAACCGTAGTCTACGTCGCCATATTGTCAAAGCCTTTCACTCAATGCTGATGTGATTGATAATTTCTAACTGCATCAATACGGGCTTTCGTCGGTGGATGTGACTCAAAGAAATCTGTCCAAGATCTCTGATCTTTGGCAGTTTCATCCTTTGCACCTTTCTCTTTTGCTATTTCACCGTCAGCTTCATCTTCCATACGTTGTAAGAAGTTTGCAAAATGTGCCGTTGGAATTTGATGTTTTGAAAGTTGTTTTAGGGCGTATAAATCTGCTTCAGATTCAAAGTCTCGTGAGTAACTTGCACCTACCGCAGCAACCGGTAAACTGGTGAGAATATCTGAGCCATCCCCTGTAATCATCAACAAAATAATACTGATGCCTAAACCTGACAAACTTTGCTGCAAACTATGGCGTTGAACTAAATGCCCCTGCTCGTGGGCAAGCACACTTATGAGCTCATAATCATTTTTCGCTAATTTAACCAACTCATCTGTCACGATAATGGTGTTATTGGGTATCGCCAATGCATTTGCACCGATGCTACCACCACCACGGAATAACAACTTCGCAGGTCGATTTTCAGCCACCAATTGTTGATATTCTTGTTTCAGTTTGTCTTGCCGTGCTTGTGGCAATTTTGTGGGTTCAGTCATATCGATAATATATTTTTCCGCCTGATCCCCCCAACTCTTTAAAGCTGTCTCAGGAAGTTGATTAGCCACCACATGCGACGCCGCAGGTATGCCCCATTTAATCAATACAAAAGCAAACGCCACCACGAAAATCACACTAAAAATGATTAAGGAGGGTGAACGCTCTAACTTCCAAATCGAATGCCAACGCGACTTTACGCCGAGATTAAACCACTCTGGCAAAGGCTGATTAAACTCTAAACGAGCATCGTCCTTTAACTCGATCACTGGCTGAATATCCCCTAAAGCACCGATCAGCGTCATATCTTGATAGGTGTAATGCTGCGTTTGTTCTAGGTCTTGACCATAACGCACAATCACAGCATGTTCCCCATCTGCGCTAATTTGAGCAACAAAGGGTTTTGACACTTTCCCATCATAATAGGTTGCATTCACTACTGATGTTTTCATGTAATTCACCTACGTTATAAGGAAATATCTAGGTCAAAAATATCGGATAATTCTTCAGCAATCGCATTGTGATCTTGCTGCATTTGATTTTGTAATTGGTCTGGATCATCGACCAACATTAAGTGCAAAGATTCAGTCTGATATTTATATAGTCGTACAACTGCCCATGGTGTCAGTAAACCGAGGCTAATCACTTTAGCCAACCAATTGCTCAAGACAATCCATGCATAGCGCCATTGATTACAGTCCGTATGAAACTGACTGCGACTCAACGTGGTGTTATTCCAAGTGGTAATAAAAATACGTGCAGCGGTGAGTGGCCAAATAAACATGTAGCCAATCAAATACATACCAAAAATAATGAAGACATAAGATGCGTCATTTAAACCATCTGAGCTACCAAACAGTATCGCAAAGATTACTGCCAGCAATGCACTAAAGCCCATAAACAGAAATAAAGGCACATACATGGCGCGCATATAATCGCCCCACGTATTATTCAGATTAAATTTCAACTGACCAAGATACAAATGATTCAGACATTCACGTTTATATAGCCAAACCGCAACAGGTGTAAACAAACCGAGGGTAAAGACAACCACCGCAAGACATTTGACAAAGCACCAATACGCGCTTTTATTCGTCCCTGAAAAAAAGAATCGGCTATTACTAAACTTACTGTTACGGGCGCGGAAACGAATCGTAGATCGAATAAGCCAAGGAATCGCAAAGAAGATCAGGACAAAGCCCGCTAAGAAAGCTTCCCAAGAATACTTTATAGCAAAAGAGAAACCACCATAGACCACTAACGCAATGATTCGTCCAACTAAAATTTTTGTAGGCAAACCGGTAAAGTCAAAACGACGCTGAAACACCCAAGTATTACCGTAAAAATACCGTAAACGGCGGACCTTTGCCCAAGGCGCATAAAGTCCAAGCGTGACAATCGTCAGTAAGATATTCACGATCCAAATACCGAAATATTCAGACGCATTACCTTTAAACCTAAAATGATAATTTCTTCCCAAAACATCAGCCTGTTCTGTCTCACCAAATAGACTCGGTGGATTCATCACGGGCAGCTCTGGCGGAAGCGGCGTTTCCATTTGTGAATTTTGCATAAGTACCCTAAATTATTTTTTTTGGTATGTCGAATTTATTCATGTGCATGGCAATGCTCATCACCATGCTTTATTTATACGTATATCAAAGCAAGCTATGCCTCAATATTTTTAACTACTGGCTTTTAGATTAATGAACTACTGTTTGCAATTGGACAGCGTGAAATTGCAAATGATCATCCATAAAACTTTGAATAAAATAATAACCATGATCATAGCCTGCATGTTCACGCAGTTCGAGTGGCTGCCCAACTTGCTCACACGCTTGCTGAAACAACGCCGGATTTAACTGGCTATAAAATTGATCATCAATGCCTTGGTCAATCAAAATGGCTTTAAACAAAGCCCCTTTGGATTGCACTAAAGCTGTTGCATCATGCTGAAGCCACTGCTGACGGTCTGAACCTAAATATTGGCTAAAAGCTTTTTCACCCCATGGACACTGACTCGGCGCACAAATCGGTGCAAAAGCAGAAACCGATTTAAACAGGTCAGGATGCTTCAATGCTAAAGTTAATGCACCATGACCGCCCATACTATGTCCGAATATGCCAATCGCACCTTTTTGTACCGGAAATTCAGTCTGTACCAGCGAATACAATTCTTCAGTAAGAAAACGTTCCATTTGATAATGCTCGGCCCACGGTTGTTCCGTTGCATTAATATAAAAGCCTGCGCCCTGCCCAATATCCCAATGATCGCCTTGCGCTACCTGTCCCCCACGTGGAGAAGTATCAGGACTGATTAAAATCAGGCCGAGCTGCGCAGCTAAACGCTGTGCATGCGCTTTAGTAGCAAAGGTTTCTTCGGTACATGTTAATCCCGCCAAATAAAACAATGCAGGACACGCTTGGCCTTGCAAGGCTGCTTCCGGCAGAAAAATACCAAACTTTGTCGTGGTTTTTAAACTTGAAGAATCCAATTGATAAATGCGCTGCTCACCCGCAAAACAGGTATTTCGTTGTACTAATTCCATGATCTTTATCCTAAACTTTTTTGATCTTTTAAGGCGTAACCGTCGTAGCCGGTGCAGTAGTCGTCGGCGGGAACAATCGTTGTTCTAATTGAGGCAACATTAATGCCATGTTTTTCCCCATCGACCACTGTGGTTCAGAAGGTTCGAAACCTTGCGCTGCTTCCCATTTCGCTACAGTCGCTTTGGTTTCATTAAATGCCGCTTGAATACTGGTCTGCTCACGCATCGCCTGATCAAAGAAAGCACGACCAAAATAGGTGTATTCAGCTTCATTCGAACAGCCAAAAGACTGTCGATCAGCTGCCGATGCAGTAATGATTAAAGTATTATCATTTTGCAGTGCTGGAATAAAACTGCCTGAATAACATGAAGAAATCACAATTACACGCCAACGAATTCCGGATGCATCCAAGGCTTCTTTTAACCATTTAGGATCGACTTGCGCCAAATCCAAAGGTGCATTTTCCATTTCAAAGACATTCGGTAAACCATGGGAGGTCATATATAAAAATAAGACATCACTTTCTCGGTTCATCTGCTGACCAATACGACGCAGTGCCAACTCCATACTGGTTTTAGATGCCAGCGGAATTTCAGTGCGCGTTGCAGGGTTATTGATCAGCTCAACCGAACGCCCATAGGTGCCAAAACGTGTATCAAACTGTTCTTTAATCCGTTCAATTTCCAGTTTAAAGACATCTTGATAACTCGCACCTGCCACCCCTAAGAAGTACCAATGGGATTGGGCAAATTCACCATATTCCACTGCGTCTAAAGATTTATTGAGCAAACGGCTTTGTGCATAAAATGCATCTTCAGCAAAGCTTGGAGGAACTTCTTCAACTTTCCAAATCGGCTGATCTTTGACTGAGACTTGCCACACGACCAAAGTAAATAGCGTCGCACCCATAATCAGTGCACGCTCCCACCATGGCCATTTCAGCTCACGTGAAAACACCCAAACGACAGCCAGACTTTGCCAAACAAATAGAATAATGAATAACGTTGGAATGTAGTCATACAGAAAGTATGGGAGAAAATCGAGATCTCCCAAATATTGAATCAAACATTGAAACAACATGATGTGCGTATCAAGCACCAACCAAAGCAATGCAGGGACCAACATTAACCGTGGATTATTTACACGTTGTGATAGGAAAATCCCCACAATTAAAGCAATAAATGGCCACAATGCATAACTTATAAGACCTTGAGCGTTAAATTCACCAATACGCCCCGTGCTCAGCCAACTAAATAAACTGTTGGCACAACCACCTAAAATCCCCCAAAACACCAATTGTAAAATCGATGGACGAACGATTTGTAAAGAACGACGAGACCCAAAAAATAACCACATCCCCGCAGTTTGGTTGCTTTTAAAATCATGCCAAAAATTGATGGAGGGTTTGAAATCAATCATAGAGTTCTGATGGTGGCCTTGGCTCGCTTAATTGCACAAATAATTTTATGCCTGATGTCGTTTTTAGCAATGCTATTTTTTAACTATATAACAAATCTTTGAACAATATTGAAGCAAATATCATTTTAAGTCACAAGATCATGTTGGAAATATGCATCAAAGCGACAAGCATCACCTTGCCACTGGTGTTGCGGCTCTTGATTCGCTAAAAAAACCGCCAATCGTGGACGTTTAACCACGACACGTTTAGCAATTTTTTGTGCTAAATCCAGTAAATTATCACCTAAATCCATCTCACCATCTTCAGGTAACAGCAAATGCAGTAATTGCATTTGTTTTTTGACCTGAGCTTGCTTTTTGACGGCTTGCTGGTTTTGATCTCGCTGTGGAAACATCGGATCGAGATAAACCACATCAAAGATTTGATTGATCGTCGATAAATGTTTCAAATAATCTGCCGAATCTGAAAAGACCAATTCAATTCGAGCCACAACCGAACTTAAAAACGCATCTTGCTGCGCACGTTGATGTGAGTCTTCCAATAGGGTAAATAAAATTGGATGACGTTCCACAAGAGTCACATGCGCACCCAAATGGGCCATCAATAAACTATCATGCCCTAGCCCTGCGGTTGCATCTACAAGCTGTGGTTTTTCAGCCAAATTACACGCACGTGCAATCATCTCAGACTTTAAGGATGCTCGCTTTAAACGTCCCACTTCTGCTTTCCAATCGGGTTGCATCTTCATGCCATTGGCCGCCAACCACAAACCATCTGCATCGACACACAAACTGAGTTCAGGGTTTAAACGTAAAAAACGCGCGTTTAATTTTTCAATCAATTCAATATTTACAGATACACCACGTGAAGAAAGCACAGCAGAATACTGCTGTGCTTTCTCATGAAATTCTTGTTCTGTGTATAAGCGGATTTCGCTTACCATAATTTCCAGCCTGTAAATGCGAACAATAAAATCAATAATCCCGAAACAATTCGATACCACGCAAAAATCATGAAATCACGTTTTGCCACGTAAGCGACAAGCGCACGAATTAAAATCAATGCAGAGACAAATGAAACGATTAAACCAACGGCGATCACAGTCCAATCTTGAGTGCCTTGAAATACATCATAGCTTTGATATAAATCCAGTAAACCTGCACCGACAATAACCGGAATACCCAAAAAGAATGAAAACTCAGTGGCCGCTTTACGAGAAACCCCTAAGAACATAGCACCAATAATGGTCGCACCTGAACGTGAAGTCCCTGGAATTAAAGATAAAACTTGAATTAAACCAATCCAAATCGCATCTTTAATGGTTAAATCTTCTACTTCTTTGGCACGCACCTGCGGTGGATTTTTTTCGATCCAAATAATGATCAAACCACCGATAATCAACCCCATAGCAATCGCAATGTTATTGAACAGCAGTTCTTTCACCGTCTGACCAAACGTCAAACCAATCAACACGATTGGAATCGAAGCGAGAATTAAGCCAAAACCTAAACGGCGACCTTTTTCTTCACCCGTCACCATACCGGTTGCTGCGCCCCACAGGCGGCCCCAGTATTCATAAATCACCGCCGCAATCGCACCCATTTGAATTGCGATCACGAAAACATCACTTTTTTCTTTGGTCCAAAAGTTCATTAATTCTGAAGCCAGAATTAAATGCCCTGTACTTGAAATCGGTAAAAATTCGGTAATACCTTCAACAATACCCATGATTGCCGCTTTGAGCAGCAGTAGAAGATCCATATATAACCCTAATTATGGCTTGCCTTGTTCTGAAATTTTCTTCCAGGCGTTATCTCGTAAATATACGGGTAATGCAAGTTCAGCACTCACCCATGCTTTTCTTTGCGCCGCTTCGCGGGCAATAGTAGCAATATCTTGTGCTGTTGCACTTAAGTCTTTGTATTGTGTTTGTTCTGATTGAATGAGCTCACTACCAGAACCCACGACGGTAAATTTGATCTGCAGTGTGGCATCTGCGTAGCTTAATAATTGTTCTTCATCTACAGCCTGCATAATGCCATTGGCATCGAGTTGATAGCTAGCGATATACACTTCTTGCATGCGTGCATCAA
Organism: Acinetobacter sp. YH12094; assembly: GCF_013419295.1. NCBI lineage: Bacteria > Pseudomonadati > Pseudomonadota > Gammaproteobacteria > Moraxellales > Moraxellaceae > Acinetobacter > Acinetobacter sp. YH12094. The sequence continues at coordinate 20,404 of NZ_VPAK01000001.1, read as the reverse complement.
GGACTGCCGTTACTTCAGTCAAACCATGTAGACGATGCGCCGCTTGAGCCAAAGCTTGCAAAGTCGAGACTGGAACAACATGTACGTCATTGGCCCATGCCAAGGCTTGTGTTACCGCAGCATTAATACGAACACCACTAAATGAGCCAGGCCCACGACTAAATGCAATCGCAGTTAAACCCGCTAACTCAATAGCAGTTTGATTAAGCCCTTGCTCAATCATTGGGAGAATGGTTTGTGTCTGCGCTTTTGCCCGTAAATCGAGTTGAAAATAAAGCTCTTGAGTTTCATCTACAATCGAGACGGAACACTGCTCATTGGCAGTTTCCAATGCCAGTAATTTCATGCGCAACCTTAATTAAATTTAATCTTAAAAAACGTTGAATATGATACTCCACTCCATCGCAGTTCGCGAGATTTTCCACCACAGACTCAGTGCTTTCTGTATTTAATCTATAAAAAAGCCTCGACAAACGTCGAGGCTTTTTTGCTTACCATGTATAGCGTTCTAAAGTTCAGCGACTTCGAGTTGAGTAAAATGTTTAAAATGAGCGGCATAGTGCATGGCACTCATTTTTAGACGTACTTCGGCTTGTTCATCTAAAGTCTTGACGACTTTACCCGGTGAACCCATCACAACAGAATTATCCGGAATCACCTTCCCTTCTGGAATTAAAGCATTCGCACCAATGATGCAATTTTTACCAATAACAGCATGATTTAGAACCACGGCATTGATTCCGATCAGACTATTATCACCTACGGTACATCCGTGTAGCATGGCTTGATGCCCAATCGTGACATAATCACCAATGATCATTTCAATGCCCGCATCGGTATGCAGCACCGCATTTTCTTGTACATTGGTAAAATCACCCAGTTTGATACGACTGTTGTCCCCTCGAATGACGGCTCCGAACCAGACACTCACTTCTCGGCCTAATTCAACTTGCCCAATGACCGTTGCATTTTCTGCAACCCAACCATCCCAAGGTTGATGCGTGGCTTTCGGGCTATATCCTTGAAATTTGTACAACATGATCAAACATCCTATTTTGACTTTCTAAAAATGATTTATGGCTCACGGCCCAAATGAAATGAAGGAGAATTTAATAAAAAAGGCCATTCTTTTTGATAATTCAGACCATATTGAAATAAGGAAATCAGCATCCGTGCAGTCAAGCCCCATACGATTTCGTTTTCGATTCTTAAACTGGGAAAATAAAGCGATTGCTGGGCAAAACGAACTTCATATGGCGTTGGCGGTGTTTCTAAAAGCTGTCTTAATGATGCAAAAAAAATACGGTCAATTTCAGTGGGTTGAGGTATTAAATTTACGTCAGGCGGGATCAATCCCACGATCGGTTTAACCAACATCCCATTCCGTGCTTTTTGCATCGGTAAATCACCCAAAAGCTGCACATCAAATGGATTTAGAGCGGTTTCTTCTTGAGCTTCTCTTAACGCCACCACGATATTACTGGTGTCTTGGGCATCACGTTTGCCACCGGGAAAGGACACTTCACCGGCATGATTATTCATATAGAGCGAGCGGCGGGTCAATAAAATACGTGGATTATCTTCTTGGGTAATCGCAATCAATACAGCAGCATGCGCAGGTTGAATACGCTTAGAAAAACGTAAACTTTGCTGCAATAGCTGAGTCAATAAACCCTCATCCATCCACATTACATCCTTATAATTATCTTGTTTTCATCATAGCTGAATTTCGGCCAAGCTGGTTAGAAATGATGCCAAAGTTTTATTTTTAAGTTATTCTGACGGCTCACACAATCCATGACGATGAATATGAACTTTTGCTCAAACTGCGGACAAAAAACAAAAGAAGCGATCCCGCTTGGAGATCATCAGATACGCCGTATTTGTACCGCATGTGGGTTTATTCATTATGTGAATCCTAAAGTCATTTGTGGTGCTTTAGCCGTTTGGGACAATCAAGTTTTACTTTGCCGTCGTGCAATTGAGCCACGTTATGGGCTGTGGACATTACCCGCTGGCTATATGGAACTCTATGAGACGATGGAGCAAGGTGCAGCGCGTGAGACTCGCGAAGAAGCCGAAGCAGAAGTCAACATTGAGCAACTGTATTGCATGTATAACATTCCCCGTATTGGGCAAATTTATGCCTTGTTCAAATCTGAATTAATCAATGGCGAGTTTGGTGCGGGTGATGAAACCATTGAATCACGATTGTTTAGTGAAGAAGATATTCCTTGGGATGATTTAGCCTTTCCAAGTGTGGAAAGAACGCTGCGGCATTATTTTGCTGACCGCAAAACAGGTCAGTTTGAAATGCATCTCGAAACCCTTGGTACGCGACTCGATCACACAGGTTAATTTGCTGGCCGCATGATTAAAAAAGCCCATCAAAGATGGGCTTTTTTATTTTTCTAAGATTTAACTACTATTTAGCCTTGATGGTGTAACAAGGGGCCAATTCGAAAGAAATATCACCACCGCTTAACTTTGCCGTTTGAGCCGCAGCAGTATCATTTGGATTTTTTAAGCTATAAATATAACTAAAGCTGGCCAAACTATTCCCCCACTTCACCACTTTATTATCCGAATCTGTCAAAGCAACGCCAGAGGGACGTGTGCCTGCATTGGCATTAATCATATTGTGTAACTGCACTAAAGCACCGCCTACAACCATTGATGTATCCGCTGAAGTTTTCACACTTGAGTTCATTCCAATCAGCGCGCCATCAAGCGTATGGAAATATGGGTCAGCTAAAATCATACGAATCGAAATGGTATTTGGATTGATATTTCCTTCAGGCGTAAAGGTACGGGTTGTCGTTCCGATACGATATTGCTGTACACCTTTGTCATCTTTCATTAACAGTGGGTCAAGCACATCTTTTCCGCTACAGCCTTCCGTCGCGTGTGTAGACAAGTCGACAATTTGGCTATCTTGACGAGTAAATACATCGTCTGGCACGCCAGATTTTATATTTGTGCGAATATCACCATTACGGTCAATCACCACACCCAATTTCACTGTTTTAATCGAAGTATCGGTAAATTTAAAGGTTAAATCTGCATACAAGGGGAAGATATAATTTTGTCCAGCAGCAACATTTTCAACAGACTTAAAGACTTTTTTGTCTAAATACGACAGCGGATAAAGCTTGTATAAATCCATCGTGCCTTTAAATTGTACTTGGTTAATGTTTTGCTCCCAAAGACCTAATTTTTTCTTATCATCGGCCGTCAGAACATAATCATCTTTTTTAGCCATTAACGTTTTATATAAACTTCCACCTGTACCGACCACCATTTTGTCGGCAAGTAGCGTCCCTTGTTTAATAATCAAAGGGCCAGAGTTGGCTTCTTCTGCATCAAAACGGAAACCCAGAATGCCAGGTTTATCAATTTGCTTGGTAAGCGGATCGATCCAATTGTCCTGTGGCGTTGCTGTTAAACGTGTTGGTCGAACCTGCGTCAAGAGCAAGACATTCACACCACCAATGGTACTCAACTGTTGATCAACTTTGCCCTTCCACTGTAAACCACTACCAAACGTCATACCTTGGCGGTCCGTCATTAACATGAAATGACCAAATAAATTGACTTTTGAACTATCGGTCGGCAAACATTCATTTTTGTCACAGCCGACCAGTCCATTTGAACCACTGGCATTGGTAATCACGCCATCAGTTGAAAACAACGCAAACTCTGGCTGGTAAACCGCAGCCGTTGAGATATTCATGAGTTTTGAAACTAAGGTAAATGCATTTTCATTGCTGACTTCGGACAGGTCTAGCCAAGGTGTAAACAGGTCATTAAATTCCGTATCTGAACTGATACTGAAATCTGCTGTCGCGACATTTCGAGTGATTTGATCAATCAATACTTTATCTGCATTGTTGATATAAACCGCTTGGATATCTGTAGCTGTAACTGCGCTGTTATTTTTCAAAGCCAAGGCTTGAATAATTTTAGCCAAACGCATGGCCACTTTAACCGTTGCGTCGGTATTTGCAATCGTTGTAGCAGGTTTACCCGCGATGCCAACTGCCAAATCCAATAAGGTCAAGCGTGGAGGTGTCGTACCACTGGCTACATTGGAAATTTGCTTCAAATCTACTTTACCCAAATCAATTCGACGTGATTTTTCACCTTGGACAAAGAAAGTTACCGTATCGCCAATCTTACAAGCACCTGTCGAAACACCTTCTTTTAGATCAAATAAAGTTATGTAGGTATTTTTAACGTCGCTCGAACAATTAAAATTCAGACCTTCAATTGGATAATCTAAAACGAACTCAACACAGCCTTCAGTATTACTTTTACAAGTACCATTAGTCGTACTGGTATCATAAATTTCAGGATTCACATTTGCACTTTCACCGCCACAGCCACTGAGCGCTGCAACCAATGCCGTTAAAGCAAACGGTAATAAAATTTTATTTTTCATCCTAATTCTCTTTCTTATGTCCTTAACGGATTGCTGTTAATTTAAGTTGGCCTTGAGTGGTTAATACGCGACCATCGACGTCAATTGCTGTTGCTAAAGGCGTTAAAAATAAATACTGGCTACCTTTAGGCACTTGAATCACGCCTTCAATTTTTTCATGGTAAAGATGATCCGCTTCACCTTGGTTATTCTTGAATCCACCTGCGCCTTCCATGACACATCCATTTTTGTCTAAAAATACCGCAAATGGCCAATAAAATGTAGGATTTTGTACTTTGGATGCAAATGAATGTATACGAATATTTTGTAATGGTGATTTTAGTTTTACGACTTCATAGTCAAATTCGTCTGATAAAGGCGCTCGAGGCCATAAGTTAATATCTTGAGCTAAGTCGAGCTCTTTGGCTTTCTTCATTTTTTTATTCGAAAAACATTGCTGACCTAAACCTTGAATGGTGTCAGCTTGTGAGACCCGATAATATGATGTGGCTAAAGTGATTGGGCCTGTATCTTCGGGTTGATTACGTTTAAATAAATTATCAATGACGGAGCGACTGACACCTTTTTCACGTTCAATGGTTTGCATCCGCGTTTGCCCCATCTTGCTATCAATAACGCCTTCGGGCATGGTGTAAAAGCGCTTTTTGCCTTCTAAGTTAAACTCTTTATCTTCAAGATATTCATTATTGACATACTTTTCACCAGCCATGGTCGAAAAGCCTTGCTCTTGTTTTGCCTTGGCCGATTGTTTTGAAGGATTATTTTCTAAGTTTTCACCTGAAGATCGTACGGATTGATCAGTACTGACTACTTTCTCAGCAAGGATCTTTTTCTCAACGACAGGTTTATCTTTTTCAGCTAGAACTTTGGGCTGATACGCTTCACGAGGTTGGGTTAGCTCTGATTGCTGTAACTTTTCTGCCCATGCTGTTGAAGGTACCACTTTTGCTGAAATATCTGAAGCTTGTACTGACTTTTCAGATTTGCGAACTTTATCCCCTGAGACGTCTTTAATTTTATCTACTGTGACAGCTTTAATTTCATCCCGTTTTTCCGGCTCGCGTATACTTAAATGTTGAGAATTCACCGGTCCAACAGCCTGTGCTGTTGGACTCGTTTGATATGTCATCGGTGTCTTGGTTTGAGACGGACTAATGCTTACGGATGGTTGAATAATTTGTTGTACAGGTTGAGAGTCTATCGTTTTAGCAGTTGGACTTTCTTTAGGTTTCTTTGCTGGTTTTTCTTGCACTTGTACCACCATTGGGCGCCCATCTGGCCCAATAATGGTATGAAACGCCCCAGCGTTGGTATACGACACTTGCACCACAGACAGTGCAAGTAACGTTTTTATGAATAAAATCCTTTTCATTCTGTCTGCTTATCCTACCAACGAGTTCTGTAATTTAATCCTAGGATGGTGATTTTCGTATCGGTTTTTACATTCAGTCCAGCATATGGGTTTAAAAGTAAGTTATTCACACCGGTTAAGTTTGCAAGACTACTAGTATTCGCTGGAATGTTATCTTTACTGCGTAAAAAGCCGATTGATAAATCTAAATCCGTATCTGCATCAAAACGATATCCAATCCCCATACCAAAGAGCTGCGCACCATTAATTGGGACCATGGTATTTCGCTTACCATCAGGAATAGAGGTACTCCGTGGTTCATAGCCTGCACGTAATTTCAGACGATCTGTTGCAGAATATTCAATACCAATACCCCAGTTCCAAGGCGACGTAAATTTCAAAGGTAAAGCCAAAGAATTATCGGTCACATTTTCAGATAATAATTTTGCAATTTTCAGCGCTGAAATTTGACGGTCGAATTCAAAACGGAATTTATCCCAAGCACGATAATCGGTCCAGCCCACATCAAAATTGATTTGTAAATCAGGCATGACCTTATATTTGATCCCGGCCTGTACGTGCTGTGGATACTCAAAATCCATCGAAACCAAACCCGACTCCGAGTTAGGCACGGCATTTGGGAAACCTAAAATGGCAGCTAAAATTTGACCTGTTGGTGATGACATTAATCCCTTAATCATCTCCTGAGGCGCTTTTGCATTATGAATGCGATAACGGCCTTTCATGCGCATTTTCGCAGCGCTTTGGTACACCACACCAAAACTAAAATCTTCGCGTGGCTCCCACAAAACCCCTAAGTTATAACTTGGGCTCAGTGACTGCTCTAAAGCCAATTCCATCTGACCAAATTTGCCAAATGGATTCATCCCTTCTTCGGTATTACACATTCCCAATAGCAAGATGTCGGTAATAATGTCCGAATTTTCTTTGAATGGCGTACAGACGACTTCATCAATCATCCTTAACATGCCGATCAACTCATTGGGAAATCGCAGGTCAGATTTCAATCCAATGGCTTGATAGGACATCCCTACACCACCACCAATCGATAACTCATCACTAACTTGATAACCCACAGTTGGCGATAGATAAGTAATACGCTCTAGAGCAACTTGTTGCCCCATGAAATTACCCGGGTTGCCATTTTCAGCACCAAAACCTGCAATCAAAGGCGCATAAACGGCTGATGCAAATGTTGCTTTAGAACCTGGTGGATTATAGGCAATCCCCATCGTTGGTGCGGCAATGGGTTGGCCAGCACCAAAATCCACCATTTTTTTTAAGACAGGTACATATAGGGATGCATATTCAACATCACCAGAAACCTTATCTTTAAAGTCCGTACAGATATCTGCCGTTACTTCAGGGCCATCATTACAGACCATTGGGTCATCAGAATAACCAAAGACGTTATAACCCGCAGGGACGGTAAATTCACGTTGAATATCAAAGTTTGCAATGATCCCCTGCATATCGGTTTGCAAACCTTCAATTTTGGTTAATGCTGCAGGGTTAAAATGCACGGCACTAATCCCCGGAGGATCAGCAGTCACTGCATTACCTAATGCAAGTGACCTTACATCAACTGAAAGGTTGGTACCCAATTGTGCAAAAGCAGCACTAGAACAGCCCGTTAAAACGATCGCACTAAAAAGTGGGCTGAGTCGAATTTTACGCATACGACAGCCCTCTTAACGAAGTTTTTTTCCAAAACCTAGAATATCTAACGGGAAAGAAAGTCCTAAAGACACATCTGGTGCATCTTCAGTTAAACCTAGCCCCACTGTACCGTTCACAATCGTATCTGGAGATACACGTACACCTAAAGAAATTGCTAGAGTTGAACTGGTTTGGTCTGCAGGTGAATAGGATTCGCCACTGCTATACGTAAATTCTGCGCCAGTGTTGAAACTTTGTTGATATGACATGGTGAGGGAAACATCGTAGTTAAACGAGTATGCAAAACCGAATGCAAAACCACCACTAATACCCGGCTCAAATTCTTCTATCGTTCTTAAGCCGCGCTTTTGATTTAACCCTGTTTCTTTAAAACCATAATTTGCCGAAACAGAGGCGAACAACACTACGGGATCAATATATTTACGTGTACTTGCACCGATACCTACAGAGTAATATCCCTTGCCAGTGGCTAAATCTTTTGTTGCATTTACTTCGTATGGACTATCACCTGTTTTCGTAGACAAATTACCAAATAAAATCAGTGGCAAACGACCTTGCTTCAATGGGAAGGGTTCCCAACGTGCGCCTAAAGAAATATCCCCTAAACCAGCAGTTGAAGTATCTTTTAATAAATCAGTTTTTGCTACTAAAGGCACAGATGCAGAGAATGTCAAATTGTCCATTACACCGTATTGCACGGTAAATGTATTGGTCATTGAGTGTGTGGCATTCTCTTGTACACGGAGTTGATAAAGCTGGCCTTGTGCCATTTCCATATCAAGTTGAGTATCACGGTAATAGGTATAATCGATATCGTAAAAAGATGATATTTCACCTTTTTTAATCAATGAATACTGACGTTCATTCGAGCTAAATACTTCCTGTAAGTTAGCTTCTTGACTCGCATCACCCTCTTGCTGTTGAAGTGCTGTCGATGCCTTTTCAGTGGCAGTAGCACTTTCGACTTGTGGTGCCTCAGATTGTACTGGCTCTTCAACAGATTCATACTGTCCAATTTCAGGCTCGGCAGCAGCTTCTTGTGCAGTATCAGCTTGGTTTACAGTAGCAGGAGATACAGACTCTTCTACGACTGTCTCTTGTTCAACTGGATCATATTCTCCAAGGCTTGGCTCTTCAGCTGCATAGGCAACCCCCATCACCACCTGAATACTCATGGCTAGTAGTGTTTTGTTCATCCATTTACGATTCATGTTCCTTCCCACCGTTGTTATTTTTTTAATCCTGACACTTTGTTATACGCTTTCATCTAATTATTTACTCTTGTAGTAAAGCCTTAGAAAGTTGTAATTCGATTTACCATAAGACTCCGACTCTTCATTCATGTTTTTATCAAGTCGTATCGTAGATGCCTTGTCTGCAATTTTTTCCATGTAAAACTGCGGATATTGAATATCAACCAATGCATAACGGTTCACGGTTGCATCTTCAACATGTCGCAAGTCTGAATCTTGCAAAGCTAATAAATTTTTACGTTGCTCAGGCGCAACGTTGATTAAGAATAATGTGTTGTTTTCCCATATTTCTTGGAATCGAACTTCATCGAAACTGATATTGCCCAGTGCTGGATCTGCAACATAAACACGCCCATCTTTATAGGCTTTAAAAACCACAAAATGTTTAAAACCAGCATATGAAATCGGAACAATCGCAGGTTGACCTTGCTTAACTAGATCTGAAAACTCACCTTTGTAGCCCCCACTGTCTAGCCCCACAGCAGCGACAAAACGTTTCATGTCTAATAAGGAGAAACTTCGACGTTCGATAATTTTTTCAGTTTCACCAAATTTCAGCAAACCATTCATGGTCTGTTGCTCAGTTAGCTGTGTCCCGACATAACCATTTAATAAAGTCGTTAAGGCCGCTGAACCACAACTGTAGTCGTATGCTTGCCGAACGATGCCTCGAAATTGATCTTCTATGGCAGGTTTAATTTTTACAGATTCACGGTGCATCCGAGTAAAGGAATCATTTCGTGAATCCAATGTTTCGGTATAGTGAACTGTTCCGACTGGCTTTTCTTTTAAATCGAAGGACTCTTTGGCAAAGTAATACATCAATGCCGAGCCTACAGCTATCTCTAACATATCTTCTAACTTTTAGTTATCGGCAATGATGTGCCTTTTTTCATTATTTTTTTAGAGCTAATGCTCTACATCCATGTATTATGCAAGATACCTTTTTTTTTATAAAAAAACAGCATTTTTTTATGCTTTATTGGGTCATTCCGCACTTTTTTGTAAAAAAAAGCGCGTGATCAACACGCGCCTTATTTTTATTCTAGATTACTTACTAGAAATTGTAATTACAGAACCTTGGTTATATACACCCATAGCTGGGCTGTAGAATGTTTGTAAGCCTTGAACTTCGATATCACCAATTGAACCAGCGTCTTTACTTCCTAAATGAATACCTTTCACATAGTTATCAATTGGACCAGAGTTGCTTACCATTTGAATATAACCATTGTTTGTGCCGTCTTTACCGTAAACACGAACATTTTGATTAATGGTTAAGTCAGTTTTATTAGCATCAGCAACTTTGATGCTCTCAATGAAGATCTCACCCGCTGCACGGTTAGCCGCACTTGTGCCATCGCCCGTACCTGCTTTAGTTGATGCATCAAGAATACCTAGATCTTTAATTTCTAAGCCACCAACCATAGTTGTGCTTAGTTTGATCATTGCACCTTGTGGAGCAGCACCCAACTGAACATTCGCTGTCATTGGACCAGTTTTTAGAGAAAGACCAGATAAAATTGCATTGTAATTGTTATCGTCACCACCACGGCGAATGCCTGTAGTACCCGCTGTACCAGATGCTGTTACGCCAATTTCACCGATTTTGATATCTAAACCAGAAACATCAGCTGCAATGTTAATGAATGCACCATTTGCACCAGTACCAGCATCAGTATCAATACGTAAATCAGCTAAATTACGAGAAGCGAGAAGATAAGCTCCACCGTTATCATAGTTTGCACCAATAACGATACCTTTATTTTCTAAAGGATCACCAGTTTTCTTGTTACCTTGAATTACGATCGCACCAGCAGTACCTGTACCGCCCTTAGCTGTATCCGTTAAACCGTCGTTATCGTGAATGAAAAGTTTTTCAATTTCAATTTTAGAGATACCAATCCCGATGTTAATACCATCTTGACCAGTGGTTGAACTAAGTGCAGCATCGTCCATTGCTTGCATAGCCATAGCATTCGCACTAAATGCGATTGAAGAAACTAGAGCTAATTTAGTGAAATTTTTCATACGGTACTCTCCCAAGAGTATTTATTTTTTTTGATTTTCAACCACTCGATTTATTCAGCTGTAATATTATTTTGTGACAACTGCTAAATCTTTCCTTGAGTTGTTTGCTCGCTCGATTAAATTATATCCAAGCTGAAATTTGTTCAACTGTTGTTGGTCGCAATCTAATTCTTACCGATAAACGGTATTTGCAAACCAAATGAATTAGGAATGGTATAAAATCCATTTTAGTCTTTAAATTTAATTTCTCTGTTGATGCAAAAACCGATTTCTTTTAAAAAATTTATTCTCAAACAAAATGTTAGTGCTCAAAATATTTTGCAAGCGCTTGCACCCTTGTCACATGTGATTTTTTTAGAAGATCAAAACCAACCTGTTATTTGCTTTTTGGCAAATCAATATCAACAATTGAAGAATGATGAACTTAAAGCTTATGTCCGTACCAATTTAGATCAATATGAGGAATCTGATACTCAGCCCTTGCAAAATATTGCCTTCCAAGATTTATGTTCAAACTTAGGCAGCGGTTTTTCTGGGGGCTGGGCTGGTTTTATTAGCTATGATTATGCAACGCAGCAACAGATTTCCTTGCACGCCAAAGCCCAACCTCGCTTGTTTTTAGGACAATTTTCCAATTTTTTAAAATTAGAGGATGATGGTTGGTATTTTTATAGTTCAGATCATTCTGCAGCTAAGATTTACGACTACATTGATCAGTTCATTCAAACAGAGATCACTCAGGATCAATTTAAATTAAGACAAAAATGTACTGCAAGATGGTCTAAGTCAGACTACACGAAAGCCTTTGATCAAGTGCAGGAATATATTAAAGCGGGTGATTGCTATCAAATTAATTTAACCCAAGAGTTCACAGCTCAAGCAAACGGTTCACTCTTAGATACCGCTCAAGAATTTTGGTCACTGACTGATGCACCATATTCAGGCTACTTACGTATTAATGATTTTGAAATTTTAAGTTGTTCGCCTGAACTTTTTATAGATTTTAAGCCTGAACGCAAGATTATTACTAAACCAATCAAGGGCACGATGCCTCGCTATGAAGACCCAGTTTTAGATGCGCAGTCAAAACAACGATTAAAAACATCTGAAAAAGACATGGCCGAGAATGTAATGATTGTCGATTTACTGCGTAATGATTTGAGTGTTTATGCTGAAACAGGTTCTGTAAAAACACCAAAACTTTTTGATATTGAAAGCTTTAATCAGGTGCATCACATGGTCAGTGAAGTTGAGGCCGTGCTGAAAACCGATGTAAACCCTTTTGAGGTTCTGATGTCAGCACTGCCGGGCGGTTCGATTACCGGCGCGCCTAAAATTCGCGCGATGCAAATCATTGATGAACTTGAAGGTGCTCCTCGCGGCGCCTATTGCGGCTCGATGGGTTATTTTAATCACGATGGCACGGGCTCTTGGAATATTTTAATCCGCTCTATTCAAAAATACCAAGATCAGGTTTCGCTGTGGGCAGGTGGCGGAATCACCATCGCGTCTGATTGCGATGCTGAATATCAAGAATGCTTTGATAAAGTCAAAGCGATGCTGGATTTGTTAAACACGTGGTATACGAAAGATTAAACAAAAAAAGCGATTCAATTGAATCGCTTTTTTATAACCCTCCCCTTGCGAAGCAGTGCTTCTCACCTTTTCGAAAGGAAGATTAGGGTAGATTTAAATTTATAGTAGCTTGCAGCAATCAAGCCAAAATATCGTTTTTAAGCGTATCCACAAGGCGCTGATTTTGTTCATCTGTACCAATGGTGATACGTAGGAATTGATTAATCCGCGGCTTATTGAAGTAACGCACAATAATCCCGCGTTCGCGTAATTCAGCAGCCAACTCACCTGCATCTTTATTTGGCAATGAGGCAAAAATAAAGTTTGCCGCAGACGGCAATACCTTAAAGCCCAGCTCAGACAGCTGACCTACAAGTTTTTCACGGCTCGCAATCACCTTGGCATTTTGCTCTTCAAAATAGGCTTGATCCTCAAATGACGCCACGGCTGCTGCAATCGCAAAACGGTCCATCGGATAAGAGTTAAAGCTGTTTTTTACCGCCTCAAGCGCTGCGATTAAATGCGGCTGCGCAATCGCGAAACCGACACGCAAACCGGCCAATGAACGCGACTTAGACGTGGTTTGACAAACCACAAGGTTTTCATATTTGGCAACCAAAGCCACAGCAGATTCCGCACCAAAATCGACATACGCCTCATCAATCACAACCACTGAATTCGGATTGGCTTGCAGGACTTCTTCAATTGCAGACAAACCTAAAGCAATGCTAGTAGGCGCATTCGGATTGGTAATGATGATGCCGCCATTCGGCTGTTTATAGTCATCCACCACAATTTCAAAGGCATCATTCAGGGGTAAAATTTTAGTATTGGCCGCAATGCCAAAAAATTGGCTATATACCGGATAAAAACTGTAGGTAATATCTGGATACAAAACCGGCAGCTCTTGCACAAAAAAGGCTTTAAAAATATGCGCCAGCACTTCGTCCGAACCATTACCAACAAAGACCTGTTCAACAGGCACATGCTGCTGTTTTGCAATCGCTTGCTTTAACTCAGACGCATCTGGATCTGGATATAAACGTAAAACATCAGCAGAATTTGCTAACACTTTTTGTACTGCGTCCACCACTTTTGGCGATGGCGGATATGGGTTTTCATTGGTATTGAGTTTTAAAATATTTTGGATTTTAGGCTGTTCACCCGGTGTGTACGGTTCTAATTCACGTACATCAGGGCTCCAAAAACGCATTTGTTCAGAGGTAATATTTGGCATTTTATTTTGCTCTTTTTCACCCTCTCCTAACCCCTCTTGCACTTCGCTTTAAAGGAATCCTTAAAGCTCGTTCAGGGAGAGGAATATTCATTTTATGAGATTTCCCCTCTCCTTTCAGGAGAGGGTTAGGGAGAGGTTTATAGTTTTGGAAAACTAAGTTTTTCACCTAGTCTATATTTTATTACTGATAACGATATCTCGCAGATCGCGCATGCGCATCTAAATTTTCCTGCTGTGCTAATGTATCAGCCGTTTTCGCTAAAGTTTTCACGCCATCTTCAGAGCACATGATTAAACTTGAGCGCTTTTGGAAATCATAAACACCGAGCGGTGATGAAAAACGCGCTGTGCCCGAAGTAGGCAACACGTGGTTTGGACCTGCACAGTAATCACCAATCGCTTCCGGTGTATATCGACCCATGAAAATCGCGCCGGCATGGCGGATATCTTCAGCCATTTCCTGCGCTTCGTCTAAACACAGCATCAAATGTTCAGGTGCAACTTGGTTAATCAGTTCAGCACCTTCAGCACGGTCTTCAACTAAAACTAATGCGCCGCGATTTTCAATTGAAGTGCGCGCGATATCTGCTTTAGGCAAAGCTTCTAAATGCTTTTCAATCCATTGTTCTACTTGATTTAAAAGTTCTGCATCTGGCGTAATGAACACCGCTTGAGCCACAGTGTCATGTTCCGCCTGCGACAATAAATCCATCGCCAGCCATTCAGCGTTGTTTTGACCTTCTGCATAGACCAAAATTTCGGATGGCCCTGCAATCATATCAATGCCGACTTGACCAAATACTGCACGTTTTGCTGCAGCAACAAAACGGTTGCCCGGGCCAGTAATTTTGTCCACAGATGGAATAGTTTCTGTACCATAAGCCAATGCTGCAACCGCTTGCGCGCCGCCAATGGTAAATACACGGTGTACGCCGGCTAAGTAAGCTGCTGCCAAAACCAATGGATTTAAATCACCATTCGGCGCAGGCACCACCATAATAATTTCAGGCACGCCAGCAACATGCGCAGGTACAGCATTCATCAATACAGAAGACGGATAAGAAGCTAAACCGCCTGGTACATAGATACCTACACGGTCCAGCGGTGTGACCTTTTGACCAAGGGTATTTCCTAAAGCATCAACATAGGTCCAGCCGTCTTGCTTTTGTGCTTGGTGAAATTCACGAACACGGTTCGCAGCAAGTTCTAAGGCTTCACGCACTTCTGAACTTAAACCATCAAATGCTGCTTTCAGCTGTTCTTGTGTCAGCTCTAATTCTGAGAATTGATGCGCTGGATGTCGATCGAACTGCTGTGTCAATTTAAGAACATGAGCATCACCATGCTGACGAACATCAGCAATGATTTGGTCAACGGTTTTTAAAAGTTCTGGATCATTCACAGTTTCAAAAGCCAACAAGTCAGCAAAAGCTTGCTTGAAGTTTTGATCTTGAGTCGATAAACGTCGCATCAATTTACCCACAAGGTAATCTATTGGAAAAGATTAGTTTACCTGTTTTACAGCAGCTTGTGGACATCTATCGCATGTGTTCATGTGGAGTTTTATTGAAAATAACTTTCGTTAAAATTGGTGAAAATACAGTTTTATCATTATTTTTCAGTTTTCATAAAAAAACCGCCCAAATTTGAGCGGTTTGATCAGCATAGTTAGCAACTCAACAAATTATGCTTTCTTTACTTGCTCGCGTTCTTCCACGGCTTTTTCTAGCTGTGCAAGAATTGGATTCAACAAAATTTGTTTACGTTTAAAGCTTGCTTTGTTCACGATTAAACGTGAAGACACTTTACAGATTTCTTCCAAAGGCTCTAAACCATTGGCACGTAAAGTGTTCCCTGTATCCACAACATCGACGATGTAATCACCTAAACCAACCAAAGGTGCAAGTTCCATAGAACCATACAGTTTGATCACATCAACTTGCTCGCCTAAGCTTGCATAATATTGACGGGTTAAATTGACGTACTTGGTTGCAATCTTTAAACGACCTTTCGGACGAACCATGCCGACTTTACCAGCCGTCATTAACTTACAGTTGGCAATTTTTAAGTCCAATGGTTCATACACATTTTGTGCACCATGTTCCATCAGCACATCTTTACCTGCCACCCCAATATCTGCAGCACCATTTTCAACATAAGTTGGTACATCAGAAGCACGTAAAATTAAAATACGTACGTGCTTATGGGTCGTTGGAAAAATTAACTTACGAGATTTATCCGGATCTTCCAATAAGTTAATGCCAGCTGTTTCTAACAATGGCAAAGTTTCTTTTAAGATACGTCCCTTACTTAATGCTAAAGTTAAACCATGATCAAAATTGCCCATTACGTCAAAATTGGGATCATCGTTTCTCATATCGCTCATTAACTTACTCGCTTAATTTGGGCACCTAAACCTTGTAACTTCGCTTCAACATCTTCATAACCACGGTCAATATGATAGATACGGTCAATCAACGTTTCCCCATCAGCGGCAAGTGCTGCTAAAACCAATGAGAAAGAAGCTCGTAAATCAGTTGCCATCACCGGTGCAGCAGATAATTTCTCTACACCTGTAACAACAGCATCATTACCTTCAACCTGAATATTGGCACCCATACGTGCTAATTCAGGTACATGCATGAAACGGTTTTCGAAAATCGTTTCTGAAATTGTGGCAAAACCACGACCAATTGCATTCACCGCCATAAGCTGTGCTTGCATATCGGTTGGAAATTCTGGGTGTGGTAAAGTCTGGAAACTTACTGCTTTCGGGCGTTTACCCATCATATCCAGTTCAATCCAATCTTCACCGCGCGTAACTTCTGCGCCCATTTCTTCAAATTTATCCAGCACAGACTCCAACAAGTTTGGATCTGTATGCGTGGTTTTGATTTTACCGCCAGTTATTGCCGCAGCAGCAAGATAAGAACCTGTTTCGATACGATCTGCAACAACGGCATATTCACAGCCATGTAGGCTTTCAACACCTGTAACAACTAAAGTATCAGTGTCCAAACCTTCGATTTTTGCACCCATCTTGATCAACATATTAGCAAGATCAGTAATCTCGGGTTCACGAGCCGCGTTACGAATCGTGGTGACACCGTCTGCAAGAACCGCAGCAGTTAGAATATTTTCAGTACCACCAACTGTGACCATATCAAAGATAACTTCGCCACCTTTTAGACGACCATTCACTTTGGCATGCACATAGCCAGCTTCAACTTCGATCTCAGCACCAAGTGCTTCTAAAGCTTTTAAATGTTGATCTACAGGGCGTGAACCAATTGCACATCCACCCGGCAAAGACACTTTTGCACTACCATAGCGCGCCAATAACGGGCCAAGCACCAAAATAGATGCACGCATGGTTTTCACGAGTTCATATGGTGCAAATTGGTTATCTAAGCTAGAAGTATCAGCCTTAACCGTATCACCTTCATAACTGATTTGAACACCTAAACCTGCAATCAATTTCACTAAGGTGTTCACATCTTTTAGATTCGGAACATTGGTTAATGTAATAGGTGTATCCGCAAGGATAGTTGCAGCGAGTAATGGCAATGCAGCATTTTTCGCACCAGAAATACGAACTTCACCTTCGAGCTTAGTACCGCCCTGAATCAGAAATTTATCCATTAATTATTAAGCTCCGAATAAGCTTGCTTTGCGCCATTCTTCTTTGGTCATTGCACGAATTGTTACTGCATGTACTTCACCGCTGGCAATGTAGGAGTTCAAAGGTGCATAAACAGATTGTTGACGAGCAACAGGACGTTTCCCTTCAAATTGATCATCGACGATGCGTAGATCATATTTGCCGCCTTGCCCACTAACTGCAACCTCAGCTTCTGGAAAAGCAGCTTTTAAAATTTCAGTGAGCTGTTCACTATTCATCACAAGACCCCATATAGGACTAACGGTGTAAAACCCGTCATTTTACTATAAATCTAAAAAATAATTCATTAGTCACATACATTATATATATAAAAAAAGAGGTTATAAAAAACCTCTTTTTGTACAATGTACAATCTAAACCGTTAAAGGCATATAAATGAGCTGCATTTTTCGATGTTTATGTAATTGTTTTTTTAATTTTTCAGACAATTTTTTGATCGAGGTATACATATCATCAGCGCACGCTTGCGCAAAAAGTTCTGTCCCAGGTAATCGTATAATCGCTTCCGCAATATGATTATCACTACCTTTTTTTGAACGTTTATCAACTTGATGATCTTTAGTCAGTTTGACTTGCATACTATTGACCTGATCTAAATGTTTGGTCATTTCCGCAAATTTAAGACGAATATTTTCTTCTATTGCTGGCGTAATTGTTAAATGGTGGCCACGAATTGTAATCTGCATAATTCTATCCCTCACCTTCTTTCAGGACTGGAAAAGTTCAAGCCGAATCATCCAACTCAATATGCGAAGCATACATTTACACAATCAGATCATTTCGGCCATTCCTTATATAAAAAAGAGATTCATTATTTCGTCATAATGAACCTCTAGAATAGTCAGATTTTCAAATTTAGATCAACACTTTTCGCTCTGAAGATGATGGAATATGTAACGATTCACGATACTTCGCAACCGTACGACGAGCAACATCAATACCTTCAGCATTCAGTAACACTGCAATTGCATTATCAGACAAAGGTTTACGTGTATTTTCTTCAGCAATCAGCTTTTTAATTTTTGCACGAATTGCAGTCGAAGATGCTTCACCACCAGACGATGTCCCAACATGACTTGAGAAGAAATATTTCAACTCAAATAATCCACGTGGTGTGAGCATATATTTATTTGTGGTTACACGGGAAACCGTGGATTCATGGAGTTCAACTTCTTCCGCAATATCACGCAATACCAAAGGCTTCATTGCCTCAGGCCCTTGTTCAAAGAATGCTCGTTGATGCTCCACAATACAGGTTGCTACTTTTAATAAAGTTTTATGTCGTTCATCAATGCTTTTAATAAAATTCTTAGCTTCAAGCATTTGATTACGTAAATATTGATTATCTTCGCTCTGATCAGCACGCTTGATCATATTGGCATAAAAAGAATTTACCCGTAGTTTTGGCATCACATCAGGATTTAATTGAACCAACCAATGTTCATTCTTTTTTAAGACGACAACATCTGGAATTTGATAGTCTGAATCTTTATCTTCAAATTCTTGCCCTGGATGCGCTTTTAATGTTTTTAGCAAAGAAATGGCTAGTTTAAGCTGTTCCGTATTTAATCCCGTTTGCCTAATCAACTTGGGTAATTCATTACTAATCAGCAATTCATAATTTTTCAATAATAAAATAGCTTCATATCGATATTCGATATGCTCAGGAAGATTTTCAACTTGTACCATTAGACATTCAGCAAGATTGCGTGAGCCTACCCCTACAGGATCTAGACGCTGAATATGCTTTAAAACCACCAAAACCTCGTCATCGTCAACTTCTTCTTCATAATCCATAGAGTCTAAAAGATGCTGAACCGATTGGGTAATTTCATTTAATTCGCAATCTAAAAAACCTTTGTTATCTAAAGCATCGACAATACAGTGCGCAATTAGTTTATCGATCACAGAAAAGTGTAAAAGATTAACTTGCTCAAGCAAATGCGCTTGTAAACTTTGATGCCCCTGCCTATTATCTTCGCGCTCTTCAAATTCAGCAGCGCCTAAACTTGTTGGTTGATGGGTATATACATCATCCCATTCTGTATCCACTGGTAACTCATCAGGTAAATGATCGGCATTTAATTCATTGGTTAAGTCTTTATTTTCCCTTTCTTGTTCTTGTAAGCTATTTAAACTTTCAACGGTATTTTGTTCTTCAACTTTCTCTAATAGAGGATTACTGTCGAGTTGGATTTGAATTTCTTGTTCCAATTCCAAACTTGAAAGCTGTAATAAACGAATGGCTTGTTGTAATTGAGGTGTCAATGATAAGGAATTGGCAACCTTTAACCCCATCGCTAATTTCATTAATAACTCCCCCTATAATTAACCGCACTTTATAAGCAATTTTTATGCCGTTTTATTTTTTATAGCATAATTTTGAACAGAACGCCCGATTTTTTGTCTTTTTTAGACTCATTATTCAGCTAATTCATTCTTCTATTATGAACAATTCGCCTTATAAATTAACTATATAATTAGATTTCTTATTCATTTTACTCCGGCTGTCACTGTATTTTTTGTTTTTCATTGTTCTTATTATTTTTCCCCGCATAAAAAAACACCCCCTGACATATCAGGGGGTGTTTCGAATAATGAGCTGGCGATGACTTACTCTCACATGGGTAACCCCACACTACCATCAGCGCTAAGAGGTTTCACTTCTGAGTTCGGGAAGGGATCAGGTGGTTCACTCTTGCTATTGTCGCCAGCACAACTGTTATGGATACTTGCTTAGTCTAATCTCAGAGCAGTGCTCTTCGTGCTAAGTTTTCTACCAAATGAGTTATTAACAGATCATATCTGAGTTGCAGTATTTTGTTCTTAAGCGTTAACTAAATCAAGTTATTTTGCTTAATATCGAATCAATTGATGCTATATATACAACTGCTTGGGTGTTGTATAGTCAAGCCTCACGAGCAATTAGTATTGGTCAGCTTCATGCGTCACCGCACTTCTACATCCAACCTATCAACGTCGTAGTCTTCAACGGCTCTTTAGTGGACATAAAGTCCAAGGGAAATCTTATCTTGAGGTAGGCTTCCCGCTTAGATGCTTTCAGCGGTTATCCCTTCCGAACATAGCTACCCGGCGATGCGACTGGCGTCACAACCGGTACACCAGAGGTTCG
>NZ_VPAK01000022.1:0-55834 GCF_013419295.1 Acinetobacter sp. YH12094 | reverse complement strand
TTCCCGAACTCAGAAGTGAAACCTCTTAGCGCTGATGGTAGTGTGGGGTTACCCATGTGAGAGTAAGTCATCGCCAGCTCATTATTCGAAAACACCCCCTTCAAAGCGAAGGGGGTGTTTTTTTATGCCGGGAAAAGATATAGTCTGAAATCATTCATAAAATAATTATAAACTCTTGATGTACAGAAAATTTTATCCGAACTACTTACTGTTAAATTTAGTCTTATCGCTGATTCTGATCGGTGTGGTCATGTATCCACAGCATTTGTTATTTAATTATTGGGTTGCAGGTTTGCATTGGTTTATAGGTATTGTGCTGATGCATATTTTGATTATTCGATTGCCTATTTTTAAGCAGTTTTATATCAATCGAAATAAATTGAAAAATGTGGTAATTCAAACATCAAAATATAATCAGGCAGAACATAAAGCTGCGCGTGTGATGTCAGCATTGGTGGTCTTTGTAGTGGTTTGTTTGGTTTTATATGGATTGAATCTGACTCAATTTTATATCGAATATGCTTTTATCGCAGGGTTTTCTGCAGGGAATATGAGTGGTTACTATACTCCCTGAGACATTTATAGACTAAGCTTGATTGAGCTGTCGTCTCGCATGTTTCAGTGCTGTTCTTAACCCTTCTTCTAAAGTTGGATGATAGAAAGGTTTATCCAAAATTTCATGTATGCTTAGTTCTTCTGAAATCATCCAAGCTAGCAAATGTGCTAAATGTTCAGCTTCTGCACAGAATAGCTCAGCACCTAATTTAGTCTTATCGCTGATTCTGATCGGTGTGGTCATGTATCCACAGCATTTGTTATTTAATTATTGGGTTGCAGGTTTGCATTGGTTTATAGGTATTGTGCTGATGCATATTTTGATTATTCGATTGCCTATTTTTAAGCAGTTTTATATCAATCGAAATAAATTGAAAAATGTGGTAATTCAAACATCAAAATATAATCAGGCAGAACATAAAGCTGCGCGTGTGATGTCAGCATTGGTGGTCTTTGTAGTGGTTTGTTTGGTTTTATATGGATTGAATCTGACTCAATTTTATATCGAATATGCTTTTATCGCAGGGTTTTCTGCAGGGAATATGAGTGGTTACTATACTCCCTGAGACATTTATAGACTAAGCTTGATTGAGCTGTCGTCTCGCATGTTTCAGTGCTGTTCTTAACCCTTCTTCTAAAGTTGGATGATAGAAAGGTTTATCCAAAATTTCATGTATGCTTAGTTCTTCTGAAATCATCCAAGCTAGCAAATGTGCTAAATGTTCAGCTTCTGCACAGAATAGCTCAGCTCCTAATAGTGTATGGTTAATTGTATCCACATATACTTCGGCAGCCCCTTTATTTTTAGCAGCAACAATCGCACGACCTTGTTTTTCGTAAGAAACGAAACCAATGACGAATTCTGTGTTTTTATCTTGTAGTTGCTTATAGCTTTGACCAATAGTTGCCATTTGTGGTGTAGAAAATAAGATGCCTAAAGGGGTTAGCGTCTTGATGGATTTAATTTGTGGAAAGTTTAAACAGTTTTGTACTGTAAATTTACCTTCATGAGCTGCTTCGTGTTGGATAGGGGTATTGGTATGTGCATCACCGACTATAAAAATTGGATAATCAGCTAGTTGCTTTGTATGCGGATTTATCGGTAAATTTTTAATATCTTTAAATTCTGCACTTATACGTTCTAAACCTAAGGTATTTAATAATGTACGTCTGCCAGTTGCAGCTAAAACATAGTCAACTTGTAGCGACTTTTGTACGTTTTCTTCAGTATAGGTTAAATGAACTAGATCGCCTTCAAGAGAGTAATGTTCAGGTAAAATTTCAAACTTTAGCTTTAATTCTTTACTTAACTCTTCCTGTGCGAGCTTTTGTAATATGGGGCTAGTCAATGAGCCAATTTTTCGACTACGTGCAAAAACAGTAGTGTTTACATTGAGGCGTGTTAAAGCCTGAGCCAATTCTAAAGCGATCACGCCACTTCCAATAACTGCGACAGATTTTGGTAGTTGTTCTAACTCAAATATTTGATCGGACGTAATTAATTTATCGCCTAATATTTGTTTTTGTTCAGTATCTATAGCAGGCGTTGTACCTACTGCAAGGATAAATGACTTGGCTTGATATGTTTGGTTATTTACTTGAATTGTATTTGAATTAATAAATTCAGCTTTTCCTGAAATTTTATGTTGGCTTGGCCAACTTTCAACATCTTTTAAAGTGGCTCGTGTAAAACGATCACGTAAAGTTTGAACATGTTGCATGACGCTAGAGGTATCAATTTCACTTTTGACATCAAGGCCTAAATTATCTGCATTTCCAATTTCGTGCATACGGTTGGCAGTAGAGATGAGTATTTTACTTGGCATGCAACCGACCCGTGCACAGGTGGTGTCCCAAGGACCATCATTAATGATAAGAATATTCTGTGTTTTTTTGATTGCTTCTTTATAGGCTGAAATGCCTGCTGTTCCTGCACCGATAATGATGATGTCGTACATTTGCTAAATTTCATTTTAAATAATTATAATTAAATATATAAAAAAACCCTCAGTCTAGAGGGTTTAATTGCATTTCTTTACACTTAAAATTTAAGACCAGAAGGTAATGTTAAACTTGTACTTACAGTTCCTGCATTATTAGTAGATGAACCTTTGAATGTAATTCCATTAATAGCATGTTCAAAACTAAGGCTCCCACTTGTAGCTTGCTTAAATTTCAAAATGTTTGTCCCTGTTAATTTAATGCTTCCAGTAAATGTCTGGCTATTTAAATTAGAGGCTTCATTCTCAACTCGAGTACCATCAATTGTTGTGATGCTGGGTAAAATTAGTTCTTATTCTCCTGAAGCTTTCACACGATAACTTGCTGAACTTGTGGTACCTGGTGTTGAGTTTAATACGAATGAAATTGGTTCTGCAAAAGGAATATTTGGGTTATCGTTAATTAATACATTAAATCCTGATCCAGATTGAATATTGTATAAATCTCCATCGAGAGAAGAGAGATCTTTGTAAATACTAATTGCACCTGTTGTAACTTCACGTTCAATATCTTCACCAGTTGACGGATCCGTAACTATTGCTGTTGTGGTAATTTTATAGTCGCTTGTATTACCATTTATTAAAACAAACCTTTTTTGTTGAGTTTGTTGTATTCCCCAAGACTGTTGAAATGGATAAGCAAATGCACCAGTAATAGTTACATCATGGAAATTTTTATCTCCATTTTCATTTTCAAATACGTAAATGCGAGTATTTGATTCATATTCTTCTAAGTTTGGTGTCACTTCATCATGCTGTAATTTGATGTTTTTTAGATCATTAGCTGTAATGTCGAAATCCCAGTTGTCATAACCCGGTAAGATATCTTTAATATCTTCGCCAATAAAAACATAACATGCTCTATAGTCAGTCTTACTTAAATAGAAACATTTATCTCTGTAGTGATAGGTATTTTAAATGAGTTTAAATTTATTTTCCTAATATCTAAACTTAATTGTAATGGGCCTTGCGCAAATGTATCCATTGAATGATCAATATAGCCTTTTGCTGTTGATGCATCGTTAGGATCATAATTACCGAATAAATATTGCCCTTCACGTTTTAGAATATCTAACTGTGCTTTTGCAATTTCAGTTGGGGTTGTTGTACCACCATTGTTATTATTATTGTTTTGATTAGAAGAATCTGTTCCTTCGTTATTAAAATATCCATCACCACCACCACAAGCTGTAAGTATAGTGGCTAAAGTAAGTACAAGTGTCCCTTAAACGAATTTCATGAAGTACCCCAAAATAGTTATTTATGTATAGAAAAAGTTATATTGCGTAAAGATACCACACATAAAAAATGGCGCAAATAGCGCCATCTTTATATTCGTCATTTTATAGTGCAGTCCCGACACTTACACCAACGGTTGGACGTACATTCATAGAATTACACCCTGTTAGCAACAACGTTGTAAATAAAACGGTAAACACGAATTTATTCATTGAGCAAACCTTGAGCCTTAGCTTGATTGAAAAGAGCTGTCGAACGAGAGCCGCTGCGACAAATCATCAAAATGGGTTTAGGAAGCTCATTATAGTATTTGGCAAATTCCTTCACGTCTTTTTGAGAAATTTTACCGCTTTGCACTGGTTGATACACAACACTCACATGAGATTTTTCAGCAATCCCTCTTAACTGTAAAACAGTCACTTCATTGCCTGTCTCATTATCTGGTCGATTCACAATTACAGATTTAAATTTAAGTTGTTTGAGTAAACTTGAAAACTTATCTGTGGTCATTTGCCCAGAGACACTTAAATTTGCATTCAAGGGCTGACTGCTATTATCAGCAAATGTGGGTGCCGAAAAGATGCATGTTGCGATCAATAAAGCTTTTTGAATGAAAGCCTTAGTCATCCAAAAGATCCATCTGTTTTGCTAGTTGATATAGGTTATTTGAACGATTACCTGTACGGCAGAACATTAGAATTGGCTTTGGCAATTCATTAAAATGATTAGCAAAGTTACGGACATCTAGCTCAGAAATTTGACCTGCAACAACAGGTTGATGAACATAGTCTAAACCAGCGCTACGTGCTGCTTCTTCAATTTGAGCACTGGTTGGTTGCTCCGGACCACCTTCCATGTCAGGGCGGTTATTGATAATCGATTTAAAGCCTTTTTCAACCACTTGCGCTACATGTTCTGGGCCGATTTGACCTGCAAAACCAACATTTTCGCTCATTGAGTCACTCCATAATTTAATTCATAGATTTATGCTTTATGATAGCATTAAGCACAAACTTGAGCAGAATGTTCTTAAATTTTTATAAGCGATTACAACCATAAAATAACGCAATGGAGCGCGTATGCACGCCTATACAGTCGAACCACTGTATGTCAAAAGCGGACAAGATGTTATAGCTGCTGACTTTTATCGTCCAAAATCTGTTGAAAAACCTGCAGTCATTCTCATGGCGCATGGTTTGGCTGCGTTACGCCAATTTAAATTAGTGCAATATGCCAAGCGCTTTGTACAAGCGGGCTATGCTGTCGTATTGTTTGATTATCGCTATTGGGGTGGCAGTACGGGGCGTCCGAGAGAATTAGTGAACCTTAAAGCTCAACTTGAAGATTGGCGGACCATGATCGATCATTTACAGCAGCGTAAATCGATTGATTCAAGGCGCATTGTATTATGGGGAACATCGCTGAGTGGTGGCTATGTACTCAGTTTGGCGGCAGAGCTTAAAAATATTAAAGCGGTGATGGTACAAGTTCCATTTGTCGATGGCGCTGAAAGTGCAAAATTGTATCCCTTACAGCAATTACCCAAAGCGTTAAAATTATCGAGTCAGGACTATATGGGCTCTAAAGTTGGGATGAGCCCAACGACTTTACCCGTAGTTGATCCGCATCGATTGTGTTTTTTACAGTCTGAAGACAGTTATGCGGGCTATTTATCGATTGTAAATCCTGATTTTTATTGGAGTGGCGAAATTCCGGCTCGGGCCTTTTTTAAGTTAATCCGTTATCGCCCAATATTGGATGTCCGTAAAATTAGCATACCAGTACTTTTTATTGCAGCCAAAGAAGATAGTTTGATTCCCATCGAATCAAGCCGAGAAACTGCGACCAATATTGCACCGTATGTGCAGTATTATGAGTGGGAAATGCAACATTTTGATATTTATCACGGGCAATGGTTTGAAAAAGCCATGGCAACCCAATTAGAATTTTTACATCAACATGTTGGAGTCAGCTAAATGATCGTTGTGTGTCCTGAATGTGGTGCAAAAAACCGTGTACCTGAAGAAAAACTCGAAGTTGGACCTGCATGTGGTCAATGTCACCAAGCATTGATTCCATTGGCTCCCATCGAGTTGAATGAAAAGAACTTTGCAAATTTTATTAGCAATAGTGATTTACCTGTGCTGATCGATTTATGGGCTGAATGGTGTGGACCATGTAAGATGATGGCGCCACACTTTGCACAAGTTGCAAAATCAAATCCGAAGGTGGTTTTTGCCAAAATTGATACCGAAGCAAACCCTAGATTGAGCGGTGCATTTAATGTTCGTAGTATTCCTACACTGGTTTTGATGAATAAAACCAACGAAATTGCTAGAATAAGTGGTGCAATGCGTGCTGGTGAGTTACAACAATGGCTCAACCAGCAGTTAAATCTACCTCAATAAATGTCAGCGCCAGGAGCTAAAGTGTCAGAAACTCATGTAAAACCTGAAGGAACGCTTTCCCTACAAACCATCGCGATGCCTGCAGACACCAACTGGAGTGGTGATGTTTTCGGTGGTTGGATCGTGTCACAAATGGACTTGGCCGGTGCAATTCACGCAGAGCGTTTCAGTCAAGGACGCTGTGCAACGATTTCAATTAACCAAATGACCTTCCTCGTTCCAGTGAAAGTCGGGGATGTCATCAGTGTATATACCAAAATTTTAAAAGTGGGTAATACCTCTATCCAAATGCAGATTGAAGTTTGGGATAGTCACGACAGTTCACGTGATCCAATTCGCGTAACCGAAGGTGTATTTACATTTGTCGCTGTCGATGTGAAAGGTGCTAAGCGTCAAATTCCTGCGGATGCAAAAGCTAAATTTGCTGCAGATCAAGCTTAATTAAAGTTAGACGCAAAAAAAAAAGCCGCTCAATCGAGTGGCTTTTTTATGAATAGTGACTGAGAAATTAGAACATTGTATTTGAATTGGCACTGGTTTCAGGAATGCTCTGTTGCACATCCCAATGTTCGACGATCTTGCCATTTTCAACACGGAAGATATCAATAATGGCTTCTCCACGGTCTTGCTTATTTTGCGTAGAATGCACATGTAAATAGACCAAATCACCTTCGGCAGCGGCACGTTTGATCTGGTTTTTTGCTTCAGGATTTTGTTTAAAATACTGGATGAAATAATCGACAAAAGGCGCTTTGCCATCAGGTACATGCGGATTATGTTGAATATATTGATTGCCAATATATCGGTCAGCATATGTCTTAACTTGATGTTTAAGAAAGACACCTTCATAAAAATCAATCACGATTTTCTTATTTTCCGCTGCTTGGCTGGTTTGAATATTGCTATCAGCCGCTTGATTTGAAGTCGTTGGCGTTGCAGGAATTGTGCTTTGGCAAGCAGTTAAAAACACCGCCATGCTGATGAATGAAAGGGGAATGATTTTTTTCATAAAGTGCTCAATATATTTGTGTCGTGCAAGCATATTGAGCGGAATTACGGCGTATAAATAGTAAAAAACAGTCTTGATTTTGCTGAAATTTGGTAAAGCTTATACTTACCTAAAAGTAAGTTTTATTTACATTTATTTATTTTTCAGAGCGGATTTTGCCACCCACGCCCAAAGCATTTCACATTGAATCGGTGCTTCACCAGATTCATCGGTGACTAAGACCTGTACTAAGGTTTCACCTTTTTCTGTGCTTTGCATTTGTCGTTGCTGTTCGGGTGTAAGCGTTGCGATGGCTTTCATCCCACCTTGGGTTGGACGTTTAAAATCAACTTTGAAGCTTTTAATCAGGACAATGGCACTGTCTGGGACGTTCATTGCTGTGACAAAGCCTGTGGCTGTTTCTGCGATCAGCGCCATGGCACAGGCATGTACTTGCCCGATGTGGTTTTGCATCGCCTTATGATTGGCGATGCTCACCTCAACACGCTCAGGGCTGACATGTTGATATTGGATCTTAGCTGTTCCAACCATGGGCACGACACGACCAAAAGCTCGACTGAGCAAACGACTTTGAATACCTTTGGGTAATTTAGAGCTTGCTTTGACCAGTTTATTTAGACGATTTGGACGTGCCATATTGACCTCAATGGCAGTTGTGCTGCCTTAATCTTTAAAGTTGTTAAATTGAAGCGGCACACCAAACTGTTGCTCTTTTAAGAACGCCATCACTTGTTGCAAAGTGTCACGTTTCTTGTCAGTCACACGAATTTTGTCGCCTTGAATAGAAGATTGCACTTTAATGCCGCTTTCTTTAATGGCTTTATTGATTTTTTTTGCAGTATCAGAGTCAAGACCATCTTTTAGTTTGATCACTTGAATAACGTTTTTACCAGAAGCTGTCATTTTTTGTGGATCCAATGCTTGAATGTCTACTTTACGTTTGAAGAAATGATTTTCGAGCATGGTATACACTTGCTCACATTGGAAATCGCTTTCTGTTGAGATTTTGATTTCCTTATTTTTCTCATTTAACTCAATTGAAACGTCTTGGCCACGGAAGTCAAAACGCGTCGCTATTTCTTTTTGCGTGTTTTGAACTGCATGATTTACTTCAAAAACTTCTAATTCGGAAACAATATCAAAAGAAGGCATAGATTAGACCTTTACAAAGGGAAAGAATATCTGAGATGCTAGGGATGTTTTCTTCATTTGCCAAGTGTTGTTTACATCAAAAGGAGTGTGCAATGATCCGTAAACAAGAAATTACAACATTTGAGTTCCCAGAAGACTCGATTATCTGGGATGTTCGCGATGCAAGTGCGTATGCTGAAGCACATGTGAAAGGTGCGGTTAACCGACCGATCAACGCATTGTCATCAGATGCACTGACTCAGGTGTCAACGGATCAACCCATTTACATTTTATGTGGTGGTGGAAGTAAAGCTCCACGTGCAGCAGAGTTACTAGAGGGTTTTGACAGCTCACGTGAATATGTAATATTAATGGGCGGCACGCGTGCTGCTCGTGATGCCGGTCTTCCTTTGGAACAAGGGAAATGAGATCGAATCAAAAAAAGCGCCGAAAGGCGCTTTTTTATTGCAGGTTATTTTTTTGAGGTGGAGATGACGGCATCTGACCCTGAAAATAAGGCTTCTTAGTTTTTTGTTTGGCTTTGGCGCGTCGTATAAAACGTGCTGCATGAATTTTATCGAGTAGCTGTGTTGGAATAGGGCAGGCTTCTTTTAAGACCAACGCGGCAATGATTTCACTACAGAGCGGGGCATACAGGAAACCTTTAGAACCGAGTCCACTACAGCTATAAATTTGCTGATCTTCATGGACTGCACCAATTACTGGGAAAAAGTCTTTTGTCTGTGCGCGAATTGCGGCACGTCCTTGCCATTGCTCAATCGGTGCTAAGGTTTTGGCAAAGTCAGGGAACACACTGTGGATAAGTTCATAGTTATGCACATGATCTTCTGTGAGAACGTCGGTGTCATCACGGCCGGGATAAAATGACGCGCCCATAATCATCTGTTCGGCATCCAGTTGCATACAATAGCCCCCATAACTATAGGCGGTACGCATATCCATTTGTTGAGCGGGATTGTTCAACCAACTGACTTGTCCACGAATGGCACGCAGTTCTGGATAATCTGTTTGTAGCTGCATGCTCTCACGTGCAGCACAGAGAATGACATGCTCGGCAGATGGAAGCTGCTGATCCTGTGTAAATAGCGCAACGCCATTGTGTTGCTGCTCAATGCGTTGAATATCTGCTTGTAACAACTCAATGTGTGAATGCGCCAAGATTTGGTCACGAAGCTGATGTGGACTGACTGCGCCTGCTTGTTTGAGGAGCAGGGTTGGATATGTTGAGGCTAATTGATTTAGCGTGCCTTCTTCAGCCGCTAATACCTCTGCAGGATAACTTTGAGCTAAATCAAGGTGTTCTGCTTTATTTTTTAAAATAGATTGGTGAATCTGTAAGGGACGAAATGCCTTGAAGTTTTGATAATGCTTGAGCGCATATAACCAACTCAAGGTCATCAAATGTTCAGCACTTTGTTCAATTGGACAGAGTTTAGGGTTGAGTAGGGCAAGAGGATTACCCGATCCACCGCTGAGTGGTGCTGATTTCTCGTAAATACGCACTTGATGCCCGCGTTGAGCAAATGCCCAAGCACAGCTCAAACCAGCTATGCCAGCGCCAATAATCGCAATTTGACGGGGCTTATGACCTACAGTGATTTCAGAATTTTTTTTTTCGTCTAAAGTGGGTATGTCAGCAACTACGGATTGATCATCTAACTTTTCAGGTGCGAGCCAAAAAGCTTTGAGCATTTCACGCTTATGAGCAAAGCCACGAGGTCGTGTAATGGTAATACCATGCTCACGTAAGCCGCGTTTCAGTACACCTGCCACACTAAATGAGGAGAAGGTCGTCCCAATGTCTGATAGACGCACGATATTTTTGAGTACGTTTTCTTCCCACATGTCAGGATTACAGGCGGGTGCAAAACCGTCCAAGAACCATGCATTGACCGTAGCAGTTTTTGCCATGACGGGAAAAACGTCGTGTGCATCGCCTAACCAAAGATCAATTGAAAAACGTTCTTCTGGAAAATTGAGTCGATGACATCCCGCAATAGGTTCAGGATATTGCGCAATCAGTTGCTGTGCCAAAGGTTGTAATTCAGGCCATGCATTTAATGCACGAATGAGGTCTACTTTAGATAAAGGGAATTTTTCTACAGAAATGGCATGCAGATGACTGTGATTATCTGGACGAACCTGTTGCCATAATTGCCACAAGGCCAAAATATTTAAGCCTGTACCAAAACCTGTTTCGCCGACACTGAAATATTCAAAATCAGTCAGTGCCGCAAGGCGAGTGTCGAGGTCATTCCCTTTTAAAAACACATGACGTGTTTCGAGTAGGCCGTTATCCTTCGAAAAATACACATCACCAAACTGTTTAGACACTGGAATATCAATGCCATCGATCATTTGCCAATCGAGATCGGCAGTCTGAATTGCACCTGACAAAACTCAAGCACCCTTTAAATTGAAGTAGAAAAACGAATTACCATTGACGACGACGTTTGGTATAGACGTAACTGGCCAACAAGAAACCTAAAATCACGCCAACACCAAGTGTGGTCCCGCCATATAAAAACATCTGCGCGCTACGTTCACTTTGTAGCACTTGTACTTGTACGCCCAAGCTATCATTTTTAAGTTGTAATTCTTGGTTTTGCGCCAAGGCTTCAAGGTTAGCTTTTTCTAACTGTTGTAAGCGTACAGATTGGTCTTTGACCATCGCTTTGACTTTGGCATCTTGTAGCGCTTTATTTTTTGCCAATTGCTCAATGGTCAATGGATTTGCATCTTGAGGTTGACCATTAGGATTGACGGTTGCCGCCACTTTAATGATGCCCGGTTTATTGGCAGGAATGGTATGCGGCACAGGATTTGGAGGAGGTGTTGCAGTCGTTGCTTGAGCAGCAGGGGCTACAGCAGGTGCAGGAGCCGGTTCTTCAGCCCATGCAGTTGAACAAATTAAAGATAAGCCCAGTAAACTAGAAACAACGACGCGCATGAACCTTATCCTTTAGGAAATGCTTTGTTAAATGGTTTGACATCAATTTGGCCATAAATCCCTTCTTTGAGGAAAGGTTCATCTGCCAACCATTGGTCTAAGTCTTCACGACTATCAAAATCGACAATGATCGTACTGCCATAAAAACCAGCTTGTGGGTTTGCCGGATCTTTAGGCATCGCACCTGCAACAATCAGACGACCTTCATCATCAAGTTTTTGTAGACGTTCAAGATGTTGAGGACGAACCGCAAGGCGCTTTTCTACTGTACCTTCATTATCTGTACAGCTTACGACGAATAATGGCATGACTTTTCCTGATTTTTGACCGAATGGATTATTCTGAGGTCTTAAAGTATTTACGTAATACAATAAACTGAATAATGATAAAGGAAAACATCACGATCATGTCACCAAAAGCAGTGAATTCACCCCAATATTTTCCGTCTGCAAACAAATAAGCGAAAAAGGTGTGTAAACATGACATCACCACGAACATTGCAGCCCATGCATAGTTCAAT
Organism: Acinetobacter sp. YH12094; assembly: GCF_013419295.1. Classification (NCBI taxonomy): domain Bacteria; kingdom Pseudomonadati; phylum Pseudomonadota; class Gammaproteobacteria; order Moraxellales; family Moraxellaceae; genus Acinetobacter; species Acinetobacter sp. YH12094. Next base: position 44,001 of record NZ_VPAK01000022.1, on the reverse strand, counting down.
CGTTTCCAACCGACAGCGGTTAAATTTAAGACTGGACCAAATAAACGTTCGATGAGCGGTTTCTTATCTTTACTAAACAGTGGAGAAAGTAAAAACGCCCCTGCAAAAACTAAGTTCAGTAAAACGGCTTTTAAGCGAATATAAAAATCATCACTTAACATCAGGGTAATACCACCAAAAATCACGGTCATGAACAACACAATCCATTGTTGTTTATCTAGACGGAATTTTTGCATGACAAACAATGCACCATAAACCACAAGCATGGAAATGATGAGACCTGATGTTGCCACAAGAATGTTATTGTTATCGACACCCCCAGCAGAACCAATCAATTGTAATAATGGGTGCTGTGTATCTTTTGGATCTACAGTTTTATATAAATAAAAGAAAATAATGAGTGGCACAAAGTCTAAAAGTGCTTTCATGTTAGAGTATCTAAATCTGATCAAATAAATGACATAGTATAGAGATGCAAGGCGTAGATTTACATACACACAGTAATATTTCTGATGGTACTTTGTCACCAGAGGCTCTGGTGCAGGCTGCAAGTGCTATTGGAATTCATACGCTGGCTTTGACTGATCACGATACGATGGACGGTTTGTTGGCTGCAGAGCAGGTTGCGCATGAATTAAAGCTGCAATTAATCTCTGGTGTGGAGATTTCTAGCCAGTGGTCGAGACCTGCGACCAAAAAAAGTTATGGTGTGCATATCGTCGCTTTAAATATGCAAAATCCTGCGCCCTTACAAGCCTTATTGATGGATCAAAAGCGTATTCGAGCGGAACGTGCTCGGCAGATTTGTGACTTACTGATACCGTTAATTGGTCAAGATATTTATAGCGATGTGATTGCCAAGGTTGACCATATACCAGATCGGGTTACACGTACGCATATTGCCAAAACTTTGGTGGAAAAGGGGGTAGTTTCACGTCCACAACAAGCTTTTGATAAATATATTAAAGAAGGTAAAAAAGCTTTTGTAAAATTTGAAGGTCCGAGTCTTGCTGAAACCATTGAGGTGATTCATGCCAGTGGTGGCTTTGCAGTGTTGGCGCATCCAACGCGTTATGATTTATCTGCGACCAATATTCGTTATTTGATTGAAATCTTTGCTGAAGCGGGCGGTGATGCAGTGGAATTACCACCGGCAATTGAGCCATTATCGACTCGTCAAATGGTGGATCGTATGATTGCTGCCTTTAACTTAAAAGTTTCTGTTGGGAGTGATTTTCATGGTGATAATATGCCATGGATTAAACTCGGCAACATCCCTCGAGTGAAAGAAGGGCAAGTTGGAATCTGGGAGAGCTTTGCTTAAATGCTCTCACTTACATATCTTCGATATACCAAAAAAGTGTACGACAAAGCTATGTAAGCGAGGGTTTAGACCCATTGATCAATTACAGTAAATTGTGATCTTTGGCTTGAATCGGTGGTGGGGTGGGTTTTCCTAAAGTCCCCAGTAATTCAATTTCAATAGTACGCACCATCGAGTCCAAAGGAAGGTCATTACTTTGTGTACCAAAGGGCTCTTCAATCTCTGAACTCAGCGCATCTAAGCCTAAAAAGGTATAGGCCAAAATCCCCACTAAAAGGGGAGTCGCTAGACCTAAAGTAGACCCCAAGCTAAAGGGTAAGACAAAACAGAAAAAATAAACGGTTCGATTCAGCAAGACCGAATAAGCAAACGGTAATGGCGTAGTGGCAATACGGTCACAGCCGGTTTGTACGGTACTGAGTTCCATCACATGCTGATTCATCTGGGTATAAATAATATCTGAAATTTCACCATCTTTGAGCGCCTGCATCAGCTCCCATTGAATCAAACTCAATGTGTACTGCGGTGCATTGGCTTGTTGGTATAACTGAGTGATGGCATTCGCGCTCATGCCGCTGGTTTCAACTAGTTCAGTGGGGTTGGCGGTTTGATGGCGGAGTCGGTCACGCAAAACATTGGCAAACACAATCACATGTTGGATCACACGTTCACGACGGCCTTGACTGAGTAAACGGCAGTCACGGTCAAAATGGCGTGCATTGGCAATCAAAATGCCCCATAAACGCCGAGCTTCCCACCAACGGTCATAGCAAGCTGAATTTTTAAAGCCTAAAAAAATCGACAGCACGACACCAATTAGGGTAAAGCCGACCAAAGGAAATTCGGTAAAATGGAAGATATCGACATAGGATAAGCCGCCCACAATGGCAGACAGCAACATAACGATCCCGAGCGGTGGTAAAACCTTAGGTAAAATCGTTCCTCGCCAAGAAAATAGCAGTTTAAAAATACTCGGTTGGTCACGGACGATCATGTTCGAATGATAATTTCTAGTTTTAAAAAATTATGATGATCTTCGGGTTTGCTCAAGCGCTTGTCAATAACTGTTTCATGCAGATAAGTGTGCTTGGAGCAAGCCATGTTCAGCAAAGGAAAAACTCCCTTCTGTTGAGATAATACAATGATCGATCAGTCGAATTTCCACCAGCTGACAAGCCTGCTGAATAAGTCGAGTCAATTCCAGATCGGCAGCAGAGGGTTCTGCACGACCGAAAGGATGATTATGTGCAATGACAATACTGCTGGCGTGTTCAGAAATGGCATAACGCAGCAGTTGATTGATGGAAATTTCACAGGTATTGAGGCTGCCATAAAAAAGTTTTTTAAAGTTTATTTTTCTTAAATGCGCATCTAGACAAAGCACGCCAAAGACTTCTTGACGTTCCGATAAAAATTCAAAGCGAAGAAAATTTTGTAATTGTTCAGAATGTTGCAATTCTAAGGCTTCATTTTGAAAATGTTGACTCACATAGCGTTTGCCGAGTTCTTTTACTGCCATGAGCTGCGCATATTTACTGTTTCCAATGCCATGAAACTGGCGTAAATCCTCAAGTGAAGCATCCATCAGTGCTTGCAACTGGCCAAAATGTTGGATCAGGAGTCGTGCGAGCTCGACAGCAGAATGCTGCTGGGAACCAGAGCGTAGGAAAATAGCCAGTAACTCAGCATCGGATAAACTTTGTGCGCCTTGTTGAATCAGGCGCTCACGTGGGCGCTCTTGTTCAGGCCAATTTTTAATTGAATTATTCATTATTCTTAGACTTTTTTATTATCAGTCAATCGGCTTTTTCACAGCAGATTCTTGGGTCAGTGCATATTTAATGCTATTGTGAGCGCCACTGCAACAGATAGGTAGCCTGTTCGTGAGCTTTGATTTAAGTGTAATGCCCACAAAAAATATTCTTTTAGGTGTCACTGGTGGTATCGCAGCCTATAAAAGTGCCATTCTTGTCCGTCGGTTAAAAGATGCCGGATTTGATGTGCGCGTGGTGATGACTCAAGGTGCGCAAGCCTTTGTGACCCCGCTAACGTTTCAGGCGCTTTCAGGCAACCCTGTACATACCGAATTACTCAATCCTGAAGCAGAAGCGGGCATGGGGCATATTGAATTGGCACGTTGGGCTGATTTGGTGTTGGTTGCTCCTGCAAGTTGCGACACGCTGGCAAAATTTGCGGCGGGTTTAGCAGATGATCTTCTTTCGACACTTTATCTTGCTACAAAAGCACCCGTCTGGGTTGCCCCTGCGATGAATCAGCAAATGTGGGCAGCCAAAGCGACACAGCGTAATTTAAATACACTGGTTGAAGATGGCGTACATGTGATTATGCCCGATGCCGGTTCTCAAGCCTGTGGAGATGTAGGCTTAGGACGTATGCCTGAGCCAGAAGATTTGGCGGATCAAGTGACGGCCTATTTTCATCAAGCACAGCGAGCCATTGCTGAAAAATTTGGCATGCTTGCAGGCAAACATGTGGCGATTACAGCTGGTCCTACACGTGAGTCGATAGATCCTGTACGTTATATTTCTAACCACAGCACAGGTAAAATGGGGTTCGCACTGGCAGCGGCTTGTTATGCGGCTGGTGCTAAAGTAACGCTGATCGCAGGACCTGTCAGTTTAGATACACCAAATGGTGTGCGACGGATTAATGTGCAGTCTGCAATTAAAATGTTAGAGACCAGTCTGCAAATGTTGGATGAAGGCTGTGATATTTTTATCGCAACAGCAGCTGTTGCCGATTATCGCGTGGCAGAAGTTGCAGAGCATAAAATCAAAAAAGCTGGTGATGAACTCAATGTGGCATTAATTAAAAACCCAGATATCGTTGCAACAATTGCGCAGCAGTCAAAACGTCCATTTATGGTTGGATTTGCTGCCGAGACACGCAATGTCGAGGAGTATGCTGCAGGCAAACTTGTGGCGAAAAAACTCGATATGATCGCTTGCAATGATGTCTCACGTAAAGATATTGGTTTTGCTTCTGATGAAAACGCCATGACCGTGTTCTTCGCAGATCAATATCAAATGGAAAAGCGTGATTTAGAGAAAGCGTCAAAACAAGAAATTGCACAGCAATTGGTGGAAGCTATACATGATGCGCTACATCATGAGCCTGAAACGGATGATGAATAATTTCAGTTGATTCCTCAAAATCCCCGCAATGTTCGGGGATTTTTTATGGCGCTTTTATGATGTTTTGTTTAAGGCTCTATATTGGATAAATTACGATGGGTTCAGTTTCATGTTGAAAATTTGAAGGCTAGGAAACCACTACCAAAATGGTCATTTTCAACAAAAATATGTCAGCAAAAGACCAAGGCTGTCAGTGTTTTAAAACATCAAAAATGCAATTTAAGTGATTGATATCAAAATTAAATATAAAATTGAGAAATCTTGATAATTTGGCTTGTACTGTGTGTTTTATTAGCTATTATGAAGCAAACAATGAGGAATGTTTGGATCGGAATCTGTGATCGGTCTGACTTTTTCATCAAGAATAAATGCATCATGGGGGATGCAATATGTTTCGATGGCTCACCATTTTTTTACTGTTGAGTTTGGCTGGTTGTAGTTATTTTGTCTCGACAGATGAATTATCTCGGCAGATTGAGCAGCAGATGCAGCACGAGTTTGATCAGAATCCAGATTATCGGCAGTACCATTTACGGATTCAAAATATAAAAGTATTAGAGCGTAAGGTATTAAGCTTTAAGGCTCAGGCGACGTTGCAATACGATGGTCAGCCTTACACTGTTTTGGTTGAGATTTACAAAGATTTGCAAGGTTATGCATGGAAAATAGATGAAGAACAATTTGCCTTCATTGACGAAGCTGAAATTGCAAAATATCAGGCGCAGTTAGATCAAGAGTTGAATCATTTGGTTGAAGAATTGGAACAACCAACCGAGGAAATTGAACCTGTTACATCGACGCCTGAGAGTTACGTGGGTTTGCGTGAGGAAGAAGATCCATCCGATTATCAATGGACTGGCTATGATGATGAACCTTTTCCCAAAGGGAACATTACGGTCAATAGTCATTGAGTGATGATTCTGATTGCTTAGATGATTTAGCTGAGTTGTGACGATGTTGCCAAACACGTACTTGGTGAGGCATGAAAATAAAAAAGCCCGCAAAATAGCGGGCTTTTACTTTTACAGAATTAATCTTCTAAAACGACTTTAGGATGATCACGTAAATAGTCTTCTGTACGTTGCATTGCATCTTTAATATTTTGGATGGCATTTTCCACATCGGCAAAGGTTTTGGCATTGCCACCACTTAAAGCCTGACGCCATTTTCGAGCACCTGGTAGATTTTGGAATAAACCTAAAATATGACGGGTAATGATAGAAAGCGGCGCACCTTCTTCCATGCGTTTAGCAATATATGGCAGCATCTGCTCGATAATATCGAAACGGTTGGGTAGTTCGAGATCCCAAAGCTGACCGATCTCAGCCAATAAGTATGGGTTGTGATAAGCCTCACGGCCAATCATCACGCCATCAACATGTTGTAAATGTTGCTGTGTTTCAGCAAAGGTTTTCACCCCACCATTAATTTCGATCAATAAATTTGGACGTTCTTGTTTCAGACGATAAACATCTTCATAACGTAAAGGTGGTACATCACGGTTTTCTTTTGGTGACAAACCTTGCAGCAGGGCAATACGCGCATGCACGATAAAATTGTCACAGCCAGTCTTTGCAACCGTATCAACAAAATGCAGCATTTCTTCATAAGACTGCATGTCATCAATCCCGATGCGGTGTTTCACGGTCACTGGAATATCAACAGCATTTCGCATTTCAGTAATACATTCTGCAACCAAATCAGGCTCTGCCATCAAGCATGCGCCAATTTTATTGTTCTGAACGCGGTCACTCGGACAGCCGACATTGAGGTTCACTTCATCATAACCCCAGTCCTGTGCCATCTTGGTACAGGTTGCTAAATCTTTAGGATTTGAACCGCCAAGCTGTAACACAATCGGGTGTTCTTCGTTGTTATAGTCCAAATGACGATTCGCACCACCAAATAAAATCGCACCTGTGGTGACCATCTCGGTGTAGAGAATCACATTAGGGTTAAACAAACGTGCAAAGAAACGATAGTCACGAGTCGTCCAATCCATCATTGGCGCAACACTGATTCGTGGTTGAAGTTTATTTTCAATGGGTTGGAGATCAGTCATTAAAAAAACACGCCTTAAAAGAACAAGATGGAAGAACGAAATGGAAAATGGTGAAGAAATACCAAAAGCTGTCTGAAATACGATGAAAAAAACCGCATTTCAAGACGCGCGCAATATTAGCATAAATTGTGGTTTGGGGCATGGTCTTGCTAGCGTGACATATTCAAGGTCAGGCTAGAAAAAGTCGGAAGTGTGGCTTAAGTAATTTAAATTTTTATGTGATTAATCTATAATTTTATAAACTTTATTGTATGGTTTCTCAGCAGATTTAACTGCCTGCCTTTATGTCTTTATTTTCCCAATATCTATTGCAACGCCAGTTTTGTATCTCGTTTGAATATCTAACGACGCAAAAAACGCATCTGGTCCCAACGACATTTGCAGGCTTTCCTGTGTGCATGACATTAGCTGACCGAGTACAAAGTGACACGGATATTGCTCCTTTAGAAGCAATGCAAGACTACCCTCAAAGCATTGAAAAAATTCTGCATTATTCGGGGAAAGGTCGAGATATCTCAGATTTTCAAACTTTTCTGAAAGATGCTCAGCAGCACGGGGTAGAGAATTTACTTTTACTCAGTGGCGATAAACTCAAGCAGCATCAGGATGGGGCAAATGATCCGACTCTACGGAGCCGTTATTTAGAGTCGGTCAATCAAGTCATGGCAGCCAAAGACTATGGCGGGTTTTATTTAGGGGTAGCATTTAATCCTTTTAAATATGCAGAAGCAGAAAAGGATGCGCAGTTTTTTAAACTGGATAAAAAAATTCAAGCTGGCGCAGACTATGTGATTACACAGTTGGGCTTTGACATGGATGTGTTGAGCAGTTACCAACACTATATGCAGCAATACTATCCACATGTACCTGTATTGGCGTGTGTCATGCCGCTGACCTTTACCCGTGCCCGCTTTATGGCCAAGCAAAAAGTCGCAGGCATCGTGCTTTCAGCAGATGTATTAAATTTTTTGCAACAAGAACAGCAAACTGACGCCATACAAGCTGAACAAAATGTTTATGCTCGCTGTGCCTTACAAATTTTAATGTGTCAGCATTTGGGCTATGCAGGGGTTCATTTATCGGCCTGTCATAAAGCGGAAGAACAAGAGAAGTTGCAAAAAGCAATTTTGCAATTTGCGACATTAACGTATGAACAGTGTTTAGCAAAATGGAAAATGCTTTGGCGCTCAAGTGTTGAGGTGAACTTCCAACCGACGGGAGTAAATAACCATAAGGCTCCAGTTGAACAGGTTTTGAAATATAAAAGTATGCATGTCATGCATGAGTTATTTTTTAGTTCAAAACTGGCCAAAGGGGCGGGATCTTATATTTTTTCGGCCAAATTATGGCAAAAACCGAAAGCTGATGCGGCCTTGCTGAAAACAGAATTTATTAGTAAACATGGTATCGTGGGCTGTGAAAGTTGTGGACAATGTCGTTTAGGCGAAACCTTATATATTTGTCCTGAAACCTGTCCCAAAGGATTAGCCAATGGACCCTGTGGTGGCTCAAGCCTTGACCGCTGTGAGTTTGAAGACCGTGAGTGTATACACTCGGTCAAAGCGCGGTTGGCGAAAGCCGTCGGTCAAGAAAAAATGCTGAAGCAAGAGCTCATCCCTACCGTTGCAATTGAAACTCGGCACAGTAGTTCTTGGAAAAACTGGTTCGTTCCACCGACATCGCCACCAACAGAACATTGATTCACTTAAAGCATTATTCAGTCTGAAACTTTATAAATGTGAATCTTTCAGGCGCTAATCATTCTAAAAATCAGACGAATAGTCGTATAAAAAAATGAAAAAGATGAAAGAAACAATTAAGATCAACAGCAGATGAAAATCAAAAATTAAAAATAGAAATGTGAAGAATTTGGGGAATACCACATGATGAAAAAGACCTGCTTAGGAATAGCGTTAGTTTTTACATTGTCAGGCACAACAGGCTGTTCAGTTGTCATGGCAAGCAAGCAGCCAAACAAGAAAAATACCGAAATGATTCAACAAGGGCTATCTCGTAACTTGGTGATTGCTGAATTTGGTGCACCAATCACCTCTGAATATAAAAATGGCAAACGACATGAAATTTATACTTTTACCCAAGGTTATTCGACTGCCAGTAAAGTCGGACGTGCATTTTGGCATGGTGCTGCAGATGTGGCGACCGTGGGGTTATGGGAACTTTTAGGAACACCTGCCGAATCCGTTTTTAATGGAAAGAAAATGTCCTATGAATTGATTTTTGATAAAAATGATCTGTTAGAACGTTATACCTATCTTACACAAGATGAAACCAAATAGTTGAATACAGAGATATTTTGATTGCATGCTGGTAAGCAATTGCGCTAAGTTCAAATGGTAGAAAAATAAACGAATTATCCATTGGAATTTAGCAGGCATGATGCTACTTGAAGAAATATTCAAAAGTAAAAAGTCGGAACATACCGACCAATTTAATTTACGCATTCATCGAGGTTTAAGTTGGCTGAAAAAGTCGATTGATCTTCAAGATGACCTCGATTTGCAATTTATCAGTTTGTGGGTGTCCTTCAACGCAATATATGCGCAAGACTTACAGATTGCGCAGGACAAGCAAAGCTTAAGACAGTTTTTATATGTGATTTGCCAACAGGATGCAGAGCATAAAATCTATAATATTTTATGGGAGCGTTTTAGCCAGCCGATACGGTTATTTTTAGATAATCCCTATGTTTATCAAGGTTTTTGTGATTATCAAAATCAAAAAATTAGCCATGACGCATGCAAAGAGGGCCTGGCGCATGAAAAACAGAAAGTACTACGCGCGCTTAAAGAAAAAGATTCCGTTGATATTTTAATGGTGCTGTTCAATCGCATGTATACGCTACGCAATCAAATGGTTCATGGCGGCGCGACCTATAAAAGTTCGGTCAATCGGAAACAGCTTCAAGACGGCTGCACAATACTGTTGGCACTCTTACCGGTGTTTATGGTGATTCTTTTGGAAAATGCAGAAACCTTGGATTTAGGCAAACCCTTTTATCCTGTGGTGCAGGTCAGTTAATTTGCAAAAATAAAGCCACAGTAATGTGGCTTTATTGCGGTGATGAATACTTCTCATTGTGGATATTTTAGTTGCCGCGCAGTATAGAGTTGATCGATCAATACAAAAAATCCAGCAGCAATGACTAAGGCAATCCCTGTCATGCAGGTGGTGGTCCAGCCGCCATGATGCCATGCAAATACGCCCAAAGCTGAGCCACATGCACCACCGACAAAATAAAAAGTCATGTAAATTGAATTAATTCGAGATCGTGCAATCGGGTTGAGTTGGAAAATAATATTTTGATTACAGCTATGCACCATTGCCAAACCGAGGTTGATTAGACCATAGCCCAAAATATAAAAGGCGAGGGAGCTTCCACCCATATACAGCAGTCCCCAACTCAGGGCTAAGATGCTACAACCGAGCCAGGTTAATTTTCGGTTAAAGCCCAAATCCGCCCGACGCCCAATCCATTGTGTTGATAGGGCACCAAACACACCAACTAACGTTACAACACCGACCCAAACATCTGCCAAATGAAAAGGTGGCTCAGTCAGTAACATGGCAATGGTGGAAAACAGCATACTCATCGCAGCAAAGACACAGCCCCCAATCAGAGATCGGAAAATTAACCGTGGCTCATGTTTGAGTAATGCACCCATGGATTGGAAAACTTGGCTGTAGGGCATCCGTGTGATGCTGACCACGGGCAAACGTTTTTTGAGTAAGACGGCTAATACCAACATCAAGAGCGCACTGAGGATGTAAATCGATTTCCAATGAAACAGATAGGACAATAAGCCAGAGAGACTGGTTGATAACAGAATGCCGACCAATAACCCACTCATTAAAAAGCCAACAACTGCCCCAATTTTTTCAGGTCGAATCGCAACCGTGACCAAAGGGATGAGGACCTGAGCAGCCACTGAAAATAGCCCGGTGATAATGGTTCCTGCCCAAAGCATGTATAGATTGGTTGAAAAAGCACAGAGGGCTAAACCCACAGTCGCTCCAAGCATGAGCAGTGGAATAAATTTGGCTTTATTCACAATATCGCCAATCGGCACAATAAACAGTAGACCCAAAGCATAAGAAATTTGCGCGAAAGTGACGGTTAGCGCCACTTCTGATTGTGAAATTTGAAAGCTTTGTTGGATGGAAGCCACTAAAGGTTGGCAATAATAATTGGCACCCGCACATAAACCACATGCAGCAGCCATAAGCCACAACAGGGTTTTATCATGGCTAATGTCGATCGAGGCTTTCATAAATTGTCCAGATTTTGGGGGAAGCGTATGCAAAGAATTTGCTGCCACGCTGTTGTGGTCACTATAAGGAAAATCAAACAGGTCTTAAAGTGTTTCTCTGTGAATAGTATCCAAGCTCGCGATTAGGATTTCTTACTGAGACTGATCATCAAGACACCCAGCATATTCAGACCGCAACCGACCCATTGCCATAGGTTTAAATGTTCATTCAACAACGCGACAGCCAGTAAAATCGTTAAAATGGGCCCGATAGAGGCAATCATAGCCGATTGTGCAGCCCCAAGTCGGACGATACTTTGCATCATTAAAATGGTTGGAAGCACTGTAACCAATAGTCCGAGCGCTAAACCATACAGCCAGGCTTGACTCGGGAGTTGTTGGAGCAAGGCAATGGGCTGTGGTGTTGCAAATAGAAAATGAATAATCGTCCCAATGCAGGCAATGCTCAGAGCTAGACCGGTAAAGTGTAAAGAACCAAACTTTTGCATGAGGCCTGGCGTGAGTAATAAATAAATCGCAAATAACACGGCACTGGCAAAAACCAAACTACATCCGAGCCAAAAGTACTGATCATGTGGTGTGGCACTTTGTTCTTGTAGCATCACTAAAACTGTCCCGCCATAACTTAAAATCAGGGCAAGGATGGTTTTAAAACTCAGTGGCTTTTTGAATAAAACAGCGGAAGCCAGCACGGTTAATGTGGGATATAGGAAAAGTATAATTCGTTCAAGCGAAGCACTGATATACATCAAGCCACGGAAGTCGAGCCAGCTCGAAAAGTAATAGCCGATTAATCCTGAAATGAGCAAGAGCACCCAATCTTTTCGTTGAATCGTTTGATAGGAACATCGACTCAGCCATGCAATGACCAAGAAAAACGGCAATGCACTCATCATGCGTAAAGCCATGAGGACTGTAGCATCGACAAGAGGAGAAAGTGCATAGGCTTGCTTAATAAAAATCGCTTTGGTACTAAACAAGAAGGCAGCAATCAGCGCAAAAATTGCACCGATGAAGTGCGGACTAAGGTTTCTTGACATAAGTTAAGGTGTGCCTCATGACGACTGAACGAATTCGACAGCATTGTTCCGATAAATTTGAACTGTCATTTTGATTATAAAAAATGCATCGTGTGAGTAAAAATGCAAAAAAAGAATAGGACTTATTCCTTTATGCATAAGGGATTGCTAGATCAAACATGAAAAACAGCGGAAGAAATGAGCAATTTGGTTTTGAATTTTTTAATCTCAACATGACTCGGCAGGTCAAATATATCAGGCTGAAACATTTAAGGTGAAAATTGCACATAAATGGTGCAATAGTGTTTTTTTGGGATAGAAAGTCAGTAGCGATATCATAATGCTAAATATTCAAAAAATTATTTTTTTAGCTAAAAAAGTCAATTCTAAGACTTAAGGCGAAGCATCAGGTGGGGAGGGCAAGATCTCAATAAACCCGAAACGTGCGCAAAAATCCATCGGATATTCAAGCTGACCGATTTGACGAGACTGTGGCAGAAAAAAGTCAGTTTTCAACACAGGTCAGCACGTCAAAACTGTCAAATGAGTCAACGAGCTGATGCAGTTTGGATGAAAGAGTGGCTTTACCTGACTTAAGTCGATTTTTCACGACACGTTCAGGTCATTCTGTGTTGAATGAAAATGTCACAATGATCAACACAGTGAAACAATCTGCACTAAAACTAACGAAATTATTTATGTTTTTGGTCTTAAGTAATATTAAAAAGTTATAAATAGGATAAAAATGAGTAATAAATCGACAAATAAAACTGCATAAATAAAATATCGCACCATTCTTTTCATGAATCATGAGTTCAAAATATGGGTATTTATTAAATAAATATTGGGTAGTATTTTAAAAAAGTTCAATTAGAATCCAAAAATTGTACAAAAACACATCCTGAGGGGAGACATCGCGGATTGCGATGTTTACTTAAGAAAAATTAGCTTGAGGAACGCTCATGCAGATCGGAATTCCAGCCGAAACTGTTGTCGGTGAAAATCGCGTCGCTGCGACGCCTGAAACAGTAAAGAAGTTGATCAGCGCTGGTCATAGCGTCGTTATTGAACGTGGAGCAGGGGTAAACGCTGCTTACATCGATAGTGCCTATGAACAAGTTGGTGCCAAAATTACGGATGATGCCTATACCGGTAGTCAAATGATTTTGAAAGTTCGTGCACCTAAAGGTGACGAAATTCAAAAACTCACAGCGGGTACCACCGTTGTGGGGATGTTTGACCCTTACCGCAACACCGAACTTGACCAATTTGCGTCACAAAACGTGTCTGCATTTGCATTGGAACTTTTGCCACGGACCTTATCTCGTGCGCAAAACATGGACGTACTTTCATCTCAAGCCAACCTTTCAGGTTATAAATCTGTGCTTTTGGCTGCGGCAGAATATCAACGTATGTTCCCAATGCTTATGACAGCAGCAGGTACAGTGAAACCTGCACGTGTTGTGATCATGGGCGTAGGTGTTGCAGGCTTACAAGCTATTGCAACAGCAAAACGTTTAGGTGCCGTAGTTGAAGCAACTGACTTACGTCCTACAGCACGTGACCAAGTTGAATCTTTGGGTGGTAAATGGTTAGACGTACCAATGTCACCAGAAGAGCAACAAAAAGCAGCCGATGCTGCGAAAAATGGTTATGGTTGGATGCCGGGTGAAGACTACATTCGTGATCAAGCGATTATTGTTGATAAAGCCGTATCGAATGCTGACATTGTGATTACGACAGCATTATTGCCGGGTCGTGATGCACCACGTTTAATCAAAGCAGAAACCGTTGCCAAAATGAAACCGGGCTCAATCATTTTAGATATGGCGGTTGAAACTGGCGGTAACGTTGAAGGTTCTGTTTGCGGCGAAAATGTTGTGACTGCAAATGGCGTGAAAATTCTCGGTATTCCAAATATTCCTTCAACAGTTTCGACTGAAGCGTCGGCACTGTATGCACGTAACGTTTTGAATTTCATTGAAACCCTGTTTGATAGCGAAAAGAACTTCGCAATTAACCCTGAAGAAGAAATTCAAAAAGCACTACTTGTCACTCATGGCGGCCAAGTGCTGCTGAAACGTGGTTAAGGAGAATCATCATGGTTGAAACGATTACTATTTTTGTCTTGGCAATCTTTGTTGGTTACTACGTGGTTTGGGGGGTAACACCTGCGCTACACACACCATTAATGGCTGTAACCAATGCTTTGTCATCGATCATTATCGTTGGTGCGATGATTCAAACCGTTGGTATCCCAGGTATTGTGGATGCAAGCGTACAGTTCCAAAGCATTAACGTAGTGAGTATTTTAGGTGCGATTGCCGTTTTCCTAGCAAGTATCAACATTTTTGGTGGCTTTGCGGTGACTGCACGTATGCTTGAAATGTTCAAACCTAAGCAAAAGAAAAAAGAGGGTTAATCCATGGAATTCATTAAAGAATATGCGGATTGGTTCTACCTGATTGGTGCCGTTCTTTTTATCTTAACGTTGCGTGGTTTGTCTGGTCCAAAAACTGCGATTCAAGGTAACCGTTATGGCATGATCGCAATGGCAATTGCTGTAATTACTACATTCTTTGTCGCAGATCATCCAGTGATTTGGATGATTGTGGGTGCAATGGTGTTGGGTGCGGTCGTTGGTATTGCACGTGCAAAAACAGTTCCAATGACGCAAATGCCTGAAACTGTGGCACTGATGCACTCATTGGTCGGTTTGGCTGCGGTACTGATTGCGATCGCTGCGATTCTACATAACAACCAATTGACTGCGGCATTCGCGGAGAATGAAGCGGTATTAACAGCAGCGGGTGTAGAACATGCCCACATGAGCAAAGTTCATTTATTTGAATTGTTTGTAGGCTGTTTCGTTGGTGCGATTACATTCACAGCGTCGGTATTTGCTTACGGTAAATTGGCTGCGAAGAAATGGGCAAAAACCATTTCAGGTGGATGGGTAAAACCTGTTCAAGCTTTAATTTTCCTAGCGATGTTGGCGTGTGGTATCTACTTCTTTACCACAGGCAACATGAATGCTTTCTGGGCAATGACTGTTCTTGCACTTGCATTTGGTTGGGTATGGATTGCGCCAGTAGGCGGTGGTGATATGCCAGTGGTGGTATCGCTACTGAACTCGTTCTCAGGTTGGGCTGCAGCAGGGATTGGTTTCACGCTTGAAAACAACATGCTGATTGTTGCAGGTTCACTGGTTGGTTCATCAGGTGCAATTCTGTCTTACATCATGTGTAAAGCCATGAACCGTTCAATCATCAACGTTTTGTTTGGTGGTGCAATGGGTGGTACAGCAGTAGCTGCAGCGGATAATGGTGAAAAAGCACAGCGTAATCACCGTTCAGGTTCTGCAGACGATGCTGGTTTCTTGATGTCAAATGCGGACAGCGTGGTGATCGTACCTGGTTATGGTATGGCGCAAGGTCGTGCACAAAATGCCGTGAAAGAATTGTGTGAAATCTTAAAAGAGCAAGGTGTAAAAGTTCGTTTTGCGATTCACCCAGTGGCAGGTCGTATGCCGGGTCACATGAACGTACTTTTAGCTGAAGCTGATGTTGCATATGAAGACATTCTTGAAATGGACGAGATCAACTCAGACTTCCCAGCAACAGATGTAGTACTAGTGATTGGTGCGAATGACGTTGTCAACCCAGCGGCAAAAGACGATCCAAGTTCTCCAATTTACGGTATGCCAATCCTTGAAGCGCATAAAGCACGTACCATTATGGTGATCAAACGCTCTATGGCTACAGGCTACGCAGGTCTAGACAATGACTTGTTCTATAATGATAAAACGATGATGATCTTCGGTGATGCGAAGAAAGTTGTGGAAGATATGACAAAAGCCATTAATGGCGGCGGTCATTAATCCATGCTCCCAAAGTCCCGCTGTGATAAAGCGGGATTGAGGAAGATTTAAACCACCTTCGGGTGGTTTTTTGTTTTCTTCGCTTTTATTTTCTTCGCTTTTGATTAATTGATGCTTCACACTAAAAGTGCACAAATATTTAGCGCATCAGGTGCTTGAATCAAATTGATGCGTGTTTTGAAACAAAGGTGCAGATTGATGCGCTGTTTTGTTTCATTAAATTCAATCTCAGTGATTCAAAATATTGTCGCGAACTTATATTGTGACGCAATGCATTGAAAAATAATTAATTGTCTGAAATTTGGTATTCTTTTTGCACAGCATGGTTATTCTTGGGGGAATAATCATGAAAAAAACATACTTGATGGCACTGTTTCTGAGTGTCCTGACATCGACTGCATGGGCAGTTGACCCGCAAATCGCCAGTAATATTCAAGACATTCGTATTTCGCTCGACAGTATTTGGGTGGTACTGGGCGGCATCTTGGTGTTCTTTATGCAAGCTGGATTTGCCATGATCGAAAGTGGTTCAGTTCGCAGTAAAAATACCGTGAATGTACTCATGAAAAACTACATGGATGCCTGCTTGGGGGGGGGGCTGGTGTTTTGGTTGATGGGTTTTGGTCTGATGTTTGGGGTTAATACCACGGGCTGGTTTGGCTTAAGTCATTTTGCACCCGATCAACTGGATGACTGGCACTGGAACCTTCTATTTTTCCAAATGATGTTTGCTGCAACGGCAACCACTATTGCCAGTGGTGCAATGGCGGAGCGGATTCATTTTGTGGCTTATGTGGTGAGTGCGGCCGTTGTGTCCGGTCTGATTTATCCTGTCTTTGGTAGTTGGGTATGGGGCAGTTTATTTGGCGGAGACGGTTGGTTAAAAGCACTCGGGTTTATCGACTTTGCAGGTTCGACCGTGGTGCATTCTATGGGCGGCTGGGTGGCTTTAGCTGGCATCATCGTACTGGGCCCACGTTTGGGGCGATTTGGACGCAATGGGCAAAGCCATTATTTACCGGGGCATAACTTACCTTTAGTGGCATTAGGTAGTTTTATTTTATGGTTAGCATGGTTTGGTTTTAATGCAGGCTCGACCATTAATGCCAATGTCGGCGTAGGACGTATTGCTTTAAATACGCATCTTGCAGCGTGTTCGGCAGCGGTTGCATATATGTTGCTCTGCCTCATCCGATCTAAAGCGATTTTGATCCGCAGCACGATCAATGCCTCACTGGGTGGCTTGGTTGCCATTACGGCAGGCTGTGCAACGATGTCTCCACTGTATGCGGTCATCACCGGTTTATGTGCAGGTGTCATGGTGACCTTCCTGCCAATGCTCATGGAAAAAATGAAACTGGATGATGTGGTGGATGCGGTGACGGTACATGGTTTCTGTGGCGCATGGGGAACATTGGCGGCAGGGATATTCCTTGAAAATAACATGTTTAATGGCGATGTCATCGCGATACAAGGGCTTGGAGTGATTGCAGCCTTTTTATGGGGCTTTGGCGTTGCGTTCATTGTATTTAAGGTCTTGGACAAATTGTTGGGTGGCTTACGTGTGAGTAAGCAACATGAACAACGTGGTTTGGACTATACCGAACATGCTGAATTGTCTTATCCCGAGTTTCAAAAAGATGTGACTTTTGAAACGGATGATATGACCAAGCGTCATTAACAGGAGTAAAGCAATGAGTACCGAACTCTTGAATTTGGCACAACGCCGCGAAGCTTTAGAAAAAGGCTTACAACAATTTATTCATGGGACTTTACTCGACAGTGCGCTACGGCACTGGGAGCAGCAGTACAGTATGAAACCGTCATTTGTCTTGAATCGCTTCTTAAATGATATCTGTACCACAGAGGAGCTTCGCTTTTATCGTAAAGATATGCTGAAGCAAGTCTTGTATGAGTTATCTACCTTAGAAAAGCAGGAACTGTTAAGGGTTGAAAAACCGCAGAAGCAGGTGCAAGAAGACGAGCTCATTGCAGAGACCATTAGTGAGGCCTTTTTTAGGCTTTATTGAGTCAGTCATGCTGACGGTGAAGTCTAAAGATCAAGCTGATTTCATCCAAGATGTGATTCAGCAATTAGAAGAAATTGGGCTGGCAATTGCAGCAAATGCACAAATTAATACGGCGAGTTTTATCGAGTTTTTGTCCTTGACCAGTTATGCCAAAGTTTTAACAAGCATTTATGAAGTGTATTGTGACTTTTATGGACCGATGCGTGCGGACCAAGTTTATGCACAAACCAAGCTGAAAATTAAAGCCAACTATCCTGAGGTGGATTTACACCAACTGCTTTAATGTAGGGGGTAAAACACCATGAAGCTGATTGTCCGTGTATGAAATCAAGGGATAAAAAAAGCGACCTATTTAGGTCGCTTTTTTCTGGAAGCTTAAGCTACAGTTTCTGGAGCTGTACGCCATAAGCTTTCAAGATCATAGAATTTACGTGCTGTAGGTAACATCACATGTACCACTACAAAACCGAGATCAATCAGGATCCATTCTGCATCACGTTCGCCTTCAACACCGATAGGGCGGAATCCAGCTTTACGTGCTTCTTCTGCCACGTTGTCTGCAAGAGACTTAATGTGACGAGTTGAAGTACCGCTCGCAATTACAATCGCATCTGCGACATTGCTGATTGCTTTGATATCAAGTTCAACAATATCTTTGGCTTTTACATCTTCAAGTGCTTCACGTACAACAGCTAAACAAGCTTGTACATCTTTGATATTTGCGAGATCGTGAGAATTAGAAGCGCTGGGCGATGGTTCTAAATTCATAGAGGGTATGATTTCCTGACAATTTTACATGTTCTAATATAGCGGTTTTGTTGATGAATTTCAAATCAACACGTCATTGACCATTGGCTAAATGAGGGAAGTATTTGTCTTTCCACGCAAAAGAATGTGATGAGTTGCTTCGTGGTCGGTATTCAGCAGCGATGTAACCTGTATACTGGCTTTGATCTAACCATTTAAAAATCTCTGCAAATGGAATTTGCGCTGAATCAGGTTCATGTCGCCCCGGACAGTCAGCAAGCTGTATATGACCGATATTCTGAATATTTTCTGCCAAAGTACTGAGGATGTCTTCACCCATCATCGCCATGTGGTAGCAGTCATATTGCATCTTGAGGGCAGAGTTTTGTACAGCTTCAAGCATTTCCTGAGCTTGGGCAATATTTTGAACCAAAAAACGAGGCATATCAGTGCCATTAATTATTTCAAATACCGGTTGAATATGATGTTCAGACAACATGTGGCACGCCAATTTAAGGTTGCTCGACAGGGTATTTAAACATGGCAGCAAGTCGGCATCTTGTGGCTGTTTGCCGGCTAAAATATTGACACTCGGTACATTTAACGCAGTGGCATAGCGAATGCATTGTTCTAAGGCCTGATGAAATTGATTTTCACGCCCCGGAACTCCCGCAAGACCATCACCGCCTTGCATCAAATCACCCGCAGGGACATTGATTAGACATAGGCTTAAATCATTGATGGTGAGTTGGGTTTGGATTTGCTCAATACTCAGCTCATAAGGAAACTGAATTTCTACATGCTTAAAACCGTGTTCACGAGCCAAAGCAAAACGCTCTAACAACGGCACTTCGGTAAAAATCATGGATAAGTTAACCGCGAGCTGAGTCATGTATATCGTCCTTGAAGCAATTCACTTCTAAAGTGTTGTTAGTTTTGTTCGACATGTTGAATGATGGTAGCTAGATCTTTTTCTGCAAAACCATTGTCCTGATGGGCTTTGAGTTGCGATAAAGCTAGGCTGGCAACAGGGATGCTTAATTCAAACTGGGCAGCTAGTTGGACTGCATTATTCAGGTCTTTAGATAAAGTTTGAACTTTCCATTGCACAGGCTCGAACTGATGCGTTGCCATACGTGGGGTTAAAATCTGAAAAGGCTTTGAATCTGCAAAACCACCGGCAAGTGCTGGTGCTAATAAAGAGGTGTCTACACCTGATTTCTCGGCCAATGCGACAGCTTCTGCGATTAACGTGCTATTGGCAGCGACGATCAGCTGATTACAAATTTTGGTGGCTTGACCTGTACCTGAGTCGCCCATGCGAGTAACACGTTGAGATAAAACATTGTAGATCAGACTCAAATCTTGAATCGTTTGAGCATCACCACCGGCAAAGATGACCAAAGTGCCTTGTTCAGCACCGGCTGTGCCTCCAGAAACAGGAGAGTCAATCCAAGTGACTTGTTTCAACTTTGCAGCATGAGCCAATTGATGAGTTTGATTCACAGAAAGACTCGAGAAGTCGACAATAATTTGTCCTGCCGCTAAATGATTTTCGATGCTTGCATATACCGCAGCAACAGCAGCATCGTCTGCGAGACAAGATAAAACCACAGGATAATGGGTAATCTTCTCCAATTGAAGCGCTGTCGCGCCAATCGCAATCAACTCATCACACGCAGCAGCAGTTCTGTTCCACACCGCTACTTCAAATCCTGCCTGAATGAGACGCGTGGCCATACGGCTACCCATCAGCCCCATACCTAGAAATGCAATTTTTGTATTACGATCAAACGCCATTTGCTGTACTCAATCTATCCTGTGTGACTATTTTACTTATATTGGCGTGGTAAAAACTGAACCTCTGGGTTCTTGTCTTTTTTACGTGCCAATTGGCTGTTTTTGCCGAGCAGTAATTTTAATTGCCAGATTTTTTCTAAGCGTAAAGAACGTTTTGGACTATGTTCCATGGCATCTAGTACTTGTTTTGCCGCTGCCAAGGCATCTGGTGAACGTTGTGATAATTCTTCGGCTAACTGCTGCGCTTGAAGCAAAGGCTGTTCATTTAAATGTGTCACCAATCCAATTTCCTTGGCATATTCTGCGTCAAAAATACGTGCTGTTAAGGTTAATTCTTTGGCTAAATCCAGTCCTATCACACCTTTGAGTGAGCGAGTTAAGCCCATATCAGGAACTAAGCCCCAACGACTTTCCATAATCGACATTTGCGTTTTCGGGTGGGCAATACGGATATCGGCAGCCAAGGCAAGTTGCATGCCTGCACCAAAGCAAAAGCCTTCAAGTGCAGCAATCACCGGCACAGGAAGCTGTTGCCAAATCAGGAAGGCTTTTTGAAATAAACTTTGACCGGGTTTTAATAGTTCCCATGCGGCGTAGGCACGATTTTTCGGATCATTGAGGTCAGCCAAATCAATGCCAGCACTAAATACATTGGCTTCACCCGTTAAAATGACACAGCGTAAGCTACGATCTTTTTTTAATTTTTCAGCGGTGCTGACCAATTCTTTGAGCAATGCAAAGCTCATTGCATTACGTTTTTCTGGACGGTTTAAGTAAACCGTTGCAATGCCATTATTTTTTTCTACACGTAATAAAGCCATGGTAATTACTCTCGTTGTTTCTGCGCCCGAGCATAGCATGCACCCTGACAGGATACATGACAGTGCAGTCACAACAGAAGCTAGACGGCACTGACTTTAGTCGGACTGCGCTTAATTATTTTGTTTGGCTAAGATTTGTTGAGCTGCGTGTTCAACTTGCGCCATGACATTTTTTAACTCATCAAAACGGTTCAGGGTTTCTTGAACAAATGCGTCATCCGCTTTACGGCGTTCCTTACGTAAGGTCGATACAAATTGCTCAAATTGACCTGAAACCTCTTGGAGGGTCGGAGCGCCCACATAGCGGGTTGCGCCATAAAGCCGATGTAGTACATGCTCTAATTGTGGAAAATCTTCATCTTCTATGAGCTGTGCCATTTCATGGATTTCTTGCTCAAAGCTATCGACGAGCATTTTTAGTAAATCGACTGCAAGGTCTTCTTTATTCGCGGCCAGCTGCAAGCTTTGTTGCCAATCTAAAATACTCGGCTCTAGGGCTTCAATCACTGAACTGCGCTCTAAAACCGGCACTTTCTTAAAGTTATCGGTAGTCCATTGGGTCAAGATTTGAATAATTTGATCCATTTGAATGGGCTTGGTGACATAGTCATCCATACCACTTTGCAGGAGCTTTTGTTTTTCATCGGAGAGCGCATGTGCCGTCAAAGCGATAATTGGAAGGCGCTTATGATTTTCAAAAGTCGACTCAAGTGAACGAATGGCGCGCGTGGTATCGACACCTGACATCACTGGCATTTGAATATCCATAAAGATGAGGTCAAAAGCCGTCAAACCTTGCTCTTGGCGAGCTTGAATGATTTCAATGGCTTCTTGTCCACTCAAAGCCTTGGTGGTTTTCACATTCAGCTCAGAGAGCAGGGCTTCAAGCACAATCAGGTTTGGTAAATGGTCGTCGATAGCTAAAATGTGCAGACCTTGACCATTAAATTCTTCATGTTGCTCCTGATCAAACCACGGCTCATTACTCAATAAATGAACCAATGCTGTACGGCTAAGTGGTTGATGCAATGGGCGAGCACGATACTCGTTCAACATGCTTGGATCGAGTATCATTTGGTAGCCATAAACTGCTAAGTTACCGCTATAACGATGACGAATTTCTTTCAGTAAAGCTTCAGAGTCGCCACTATGGTCAACAATTAACCAAGTATTTTCATTGGTTTTTAGCTGATTGAGTCGACTAAATAAATCTAGGATTGACTGCGTTTCAATATGTTCAACATCATAATTTTCTAAGTAATGACGCAGGACATTGGCGGTTGCTGGATGTGCTAAGTAGGAAACGACTTGTAGATTGCTAAATTGTGGATGCACAATTTCAATTTCTTCATCGACCACAAAGCGCGCAGTAAACCAGAAGGTTGAACCTTTTTCTGTTGGGGCACGTTCTTGGTTATCTTCAAAACCAATTTGTCCATGCATTAGGCTGACCAATTGTTTGGAGATGGCAAGACCTAAACCTGTACCACCAAATTGGCGGGTAACAGATGCATCACCTTGCGAGAAGGATTCAAACAGTTTCTTACGGTCGGTACCGCTTAGGCCGATACCACTGTCTTGTACACTAAAGTGCAGCAGACATTGACCGATGTCATCATGCTCCATACGGACACGGACAATAATTTCACCATCTGGAGTGAATTTAATTGCATTTGAAATTAAGTTGGTCAAAATTTGCTTGAAGCGTAGGACATCACCAACAACAAATTTCGGCACATTGTCCGCATAGTAGAAGGTCATATCGATGTGTTTTTGTGCTGCCAATGGCGACAACATATCCATCACATCAAAGACGGCTTCTTCTAAGTCGAATTGCGCAGTTTCGAGTTCTAGCTTGCCTGCATCGATTTTCGAGAAATCAAGCACGTCATTAATTAAAGCCAATAAATGCGCAGAAGATTTACGAATCGTTTGTAGATATAAATTTTGTTCATTACTGAGGTTGCCTTGGCGCAGTAAAAGATGAATAAAGCCATCAATACTGTTCAGCGGTGTGCGCAGTTCATGGGAAATATTGGCCAAAAACACCGATTTTGATTGGTTGGCTTGAATTGCTTGGTCACGTGCTTGACGGTAGGTAATATTTTGCACTTCTAAAGTATCAAGCGTGCGTCTTAAGTCATCTTCCGTTTGTTCGGTATGTTCACGTAGCTCTAAGAAACTGAAATGTAAGCGTTTAACCACATTGGCTATATCACGCTGTAATAACCGGAGTTCTCCAGTACTGTTAATGATCATGTGCTGATCTAGAGTGTCGGCATTTAAACGTTGTAACTGCATGCGAATTTCGTACATTGGTGCGATCCAACGACGTGAATAAAAATTCAAACACAGCAAAAGTAATAAGAGCGTCAATAAACCCGTTGCAATCAACACGATTAACACGCGATAGCGGGCAATTTGCAGCGGTTGATTGTCCAGTTCAATGCTTAACCATGCCGGCGTCTGAGTTGAGTCTGAAATTTTCAGGGCATAAATATGGTTGCCCTGATGTGCAATCGGTCCGATAAAAGATGCTTTACTGTCAAAAGCAGGCCAAATATCTTGATCTTGAAAGCCAATGCTCAGGCGGTTGTTACCTTTGAGATCTAAAATCGCGGCACGAATCAAATGTTTTTCGTTCAACATGCTTTGCATGGCATTACGAGCTTGATCAAACTGCCAAGGGTAATGATTCAGCAAATCAATCGCAGATTCTGACGTGGGTTGATAGCGTGTCAGAATCGCGACAGCCATTTGTTTTTGTTGTGCTTTGGCTGCATTGGAGGTTTCTGTTATTACCAACATCGCACCGACACAAGCCAAAATGGTGATCGGCACGAAAATAAGTGCAATCAACTGACCATAGGCATGATTTAAGTGTAGGCGTTTAAAAAGCTTTTTGTTGATATTTGACATGGTTTAAGCAGTTTATTCCTTATGCCCCGAATATTAGCATGGATTATTTAAAACTGATTGTGCTTTAATCACTTTCGCGAAAAAGCGAGGCAAATGGGTGCAGGCAAAGGCATTTTTTCATACAATAGGCGCACCTCGATATAGGTGTGAATAATGAGTAATACAACCCCTGATTTTCAAGCAGACGATTTTTTATTAGACCATTACGTCGGCAACACGCCGTTAGTGCGTTTACAGCGTCTGGCAAGTCATACTCAAGCAACAGTATTAGCCAAGTTAGAAGGCAATAACCCAGCGGGTTCGGTCAAAGATCGCCCTGCATATAACATGATTATGCAAGCAGAAATGCGTGGTCAGATTAAACCGGGTGATACGTTGATTGAAGCGACGAGCGGAAATACAGGGATTGCTTTAGCTATGGTTGCAGCAATGCGTGGCTATAAAATGACCTTGATCATGCCTGCAAGTTCTAGCCAAGAGCGTAAAGATGCCATGCGTGCCTACGGTGCTGAACTGATCGAATCAGAAAACATGGAAGAAGCACGTGATCTTGCCCTTCAAATGGAAAAAGACGGCAAAGGTTTAGTCCTAAACCAGTTTGGTAACCCAGACAATGTGGAAGCACATTACCTTACTACTGGGCCTGAAATTTGGAAACAAACAGGCGGTAAAATTACACATTTCGTCAGCTCAATGGGAACCACCGGGACCATTATGGGGATTTCGAAATATTTAAAAGAACAAAATCCGGATATTCAAATTGTTGGTTTACAACCGTCTGAAGGCTCAAACATTGCTGGTATTCGCCGTTGGCCACAAGAATATCTTCCTACGATTTTTGATCCTTCACGCGTTGACCGTATTATGGATATTCCGCAAATTGAAGCGGAAAAAACAGCTCGTCGTTTAGCACGTACAGAAGGTATCAGTGCAGGTACCTCATCGGGTGGTGCTGTATGGGCTTCAGTTAAATTGGCTGAAGAAAATCCGGATGCCGTGATTGTTTGCATCGTATGTGACCGTGGTGACCGTTACTTGTCGACTGGTCTATTCTCTGTTGTTGATCCTGAATAATTACAGTGGCCGATCGGCACTGGTGAGTACTTATGCGTTTACCTGTTTTAATTTTTGATATCGAAACACTGACAGATTTGAAGTCAGGTGCGCATTTGTATGGACTGGATCTGCCTGAGGTGGATCTAGATGCTGCGCTGAATAAACTGCGTCGCCAAGAGGCGGGCACGGATTTTCAGCGTTTGGCCTTGCATGAAATTGTCTGTATCTCTGGACTATGGATTGATGAAAAGGGCATGAAGTTGTTTTCATTTAGCCGTGAAGACAATAGCGAAGCTGAAATTTTAAAAAAATTCGTTTCTATTTTTGAAAAGCGTCATCCGACCTTGGTCAGTTGGAACGGTTCACAGTTTGATTTGCCTGTGATTTTGTTCCGTGCCATGTATCACGGACTATCTGCACCAAGTTTGTTCGATCAGGGCGAGATTGATACGCAAAAGCGCTATAATAACTACCAGAATCGTTATCATCATCGTCATGTAGATTTGATGGATGTCATGGCCATGTTCCATGGTCGTCATTTTCAAAAGCTCGACGATGCAGCACATTTACTTGGTTTCCCCGGTAAACGTGGTGATGGTGGCTACCATGTGCCTGAATATGTGCGTGAACAACAGTGGATGGAACTGACCAGCTACTGTGAAGGTGATGTGCTCAATACATGGTTGATTTATTTACGCTGGCTGTTGCTGAAAGGACAGTTATTGTTAAATGATCATCAGCACCTGATTCAAAGCACGATTCAATATTTACAAACTCAGCCGCAACACGCTGATTTTTTATCGGTATGGCAGCAAACCTCGCAACGTACCGAATTCACCCAATCTGATTTCCCATCTTCCACACATTAGGTACGCATGAAACACAAAGCCAAACCCCAAAAAGCCCAACAACCCATTTATACATTTCAGGTTGAATCGCTTTCACATGAGGGGCGAGGCATAGCGCATTTTGGCACGCATCCAGATCATCCTGCAGAAAAACACGGTAAGAAAGTCTTTATCCGTTATGCCTTGCCGGGTGAAACAGTGCGTGCGCGTATTACCAATGTCGTTAAGCGTCTTGAAGAAGCAGACAGTCTGGAATTGCTGAGTGAAGAGTCGTCTCTACGGGTAAAACCAGCCTGTCCATATTATGGGGTCTGTGGTGGTTGTAGCATGCAGCATATTCATCCCGACGAGCAAATTCGTTTAAAACAAGACGTTTTACAATCACATTTGCAACATTTTGCAGGGATACAACCTGATCAATGGTTAGCTCCGTTACGTTCATTGCGTGAAGATTACCGTCGCAAAGCGCGTATCGGTGTGCGTTACCTACCTGCAAAAGATAAGCTCGTGGTCGGCTTTCGTGAAAGCCAGTCAAATAAACTGACTTCGATTGACCGTTGTATGGTGTTGGATCGTGAGTTTGGCTCCATCACCACACTCAAACAACTGTTACAAGGTCTACAAGGTAAAGCAGATATTGGGCATATGGAACTGGCCATGGGAGATCAAGAAATTGCCCTCCTAATTCGTCATACGGCGGAACTTTGCGCGGAAGATGTCAACCAATTAGTAAAATTTGCGTTACATAAAGAGTGGCAACTGTACTTACAACCTGAAGGGCCAGACAGCTTACATCGCGTGGATCATCCCGATGCACCGATGCGTCTGCACTATGGTCTAAGTGACTTTGGTGTGGAATTTGGCTTTAATCCTCAAGACTTCACGCAAGTGAATTCCACGATTAATCCGCAAATGGTGAAACTGGCATGTGAATTGCTTCAGTTACAACAGGGTGAGCGAGTTCTAGATCTGTTTTGTGGCTTAGGAAACTTTTCTTTACCACTTGCTCAATGTGTGGGTTCAACGGGTCAAGTCGTTGCAGTTGAAGGGAGTGAAGAAATGGTTCAGCGTGGTGCAGAAAATGCACAAAACAATGGCCTTTCGCAACTGAAATTTTATTCACAAGATTTAACAAAAGATTTTTCGCATCATTCTTGGGCAAAACAAGGATTTGATGCATTATTGATAGACCCACCACGTTCTGGTGCAGAAGAAATAATGCGTTATGTGCTCAAATTTGGTGCAAAAAGAATCGTTTATGTGTCATGTAATCCTGCAACACTAGCACGCGATGCTGGAATGCTGGTACAACAAGGCTACCGTTTGAAAAAAGCGGGTGTCATGGACATGTTTACCCATACAGGGCATGTCGAATCGATTGCTTTGTTCGAAAAAGAAAATCAGATAAACGATCAAAAGTTATGAAGCGTAGAAAACTAGGAGTAGGGTATGGTCACAGTACGTGAACAATTACCTGGACGTCTCAATGAGCTGTCTCAGGAAACGACTGTAGAACATGCCGAGCAAGCACAGCATGATTTGGCTGAATGGCTAGAGCGTGTGAGTGGCATGTTTGACGGGGCTCCTCTAAAGCAACTCGAAGAAGTTGCCCATCTGACCTTACAGAATGAACTTGAAACAACGGTCAACCATCGCTCGAATACCTTCTATACCGGTATTGAAATGGCGGATATTCTTGCTCATCTGTATGCGGATGAAGATACGTTATCAGCAGCTATGCTGTATCGAAGTGTTCGTGAAGGCGTAACCAGTTTAGAAGAAGTCCAAAGCAAATTTGGCGATCAAGTGCATGCTTTGGTGAAAGGCACGCTTGCCATGGGTAAGTTGTCTGACCTGATCGAGCAAAATAAACGTCTAGAAGATCATTTTAATAATAACCAGCGTGAACATTTGACCGGCATTTATAAAATGTTGATCTCAGTGACCGAAGATGTTCGTGTTGTATTAATCAAACTTTCTGAACGTACCTATGCATTACGTGAGTTGGCGCACTCAACCAAAGAGCGTCAAGAGCGTGTCGCACGAGAAATTTTAACCATTTACTCGCCGCTCGCGCACCGTTTAGGGATTGCACAGCTTAAGTGGGAGCTTGAAGATCTCGCTTTCCGTTATCTAGCACCTGAACGCTATAAAGAAATTGCCTCTTTACTGAATGAAAAACGTTTAGAGCGTGAACAATATATTCAGTTCGTAACAGAAAAGTTGCGTAAAGAACTGTTAGATCATGGCATTGAGGCCGAGATTAATGGTCGGGTTAAACACATTTATTCGATTTATCGAAAAATGAAGAGTAAGAACCTGAGCTTTGATCAGCTTTATGACATTCGAGCAGTTCGCGTTTTGGTGGATAATGTACCTGAGTGTTATCACACACTGGGGATCGTTCATCAGATTTGGCGTCATATTCCGCATCAGTTCGATGATTATATTACCAACCCGAAAGCCAATGGTTATCGCTCACTACATACGGCCGTGATTGCAGAGAACAAATCTTTAGAAGTGCAAATTCGTACGCATAATATGCACGAAGAAGCTGAGCTCGGGGTGTGTTCGCACTTTAACTATAAAGAAGGTTCTAAAACCACAGATTATTCATTTAATCATCGCTTACATTCTTTGCGTGCAGTGCTTGAACATTATCAAGAACGAAATGATGCTAGCGCCCATAAAGAAGATGAGGCTTCTGAAAACTTCGAACAAATCCAAGAGTTTGAAGATTTTGAGAAAATCTATGTGTTTAGTCGTGATGGTGATATCAAAGAATTACCACGCGGTTCGACTGTGCTCGACTTTGCCTATCATGTGCATACTGAAGTGGGCAACAAGTGCTATGCAGCACGGGTGAACCAACGTTATGTACCTTTAACCTATACCCTAAAAACTGGGGAACAGGTCGAGATTTTAACCAAGAAAGATCGTGAGCCTAACCGAGATTGGTTGGTAAACTCGCTGGGTTATATCAAGACGGCTCGTGCACGTGATAAGTTGCGTCATTGGTTCCGTCAGCAAGACCGTAGTAAAAACTTGGAAGTGGGACGTGAGATTCTTAATAAAGAATTGTCACGTTTGGCGATTCACCCGAAAAGTATCGATTTGAATGATTACTGCAATCATTTTAATGTGAAATTGGGTGAAGATATATTGATTGGCTTGGTGAGTGGTGACATTAGCTTGCATGCTTTAATCAATCAGGTTAACCGTCATATGCACCTCGATCAGGATGAACCTGAACTGGTGTTAAAACCAACCTTGAACCCACGTGCAAGTCATACGCTTTCGGCGCATGGTATTTTGATTGATGGTTTGGACAATGTAGAACTACACATTGCTCAGTGTTGTCAGCCTGTGCATGGTGAATCGATTGCTGGTTATATCACCCTGAATCGTGGCGTAAGTATCCATAAGGTCGCATGTCCGGATTATATCCGTATGATTGGGCAAGAGCCTGAACGTGCGGTTGAAGCGGATTGGGAAATGCAGCCAACTCGTGGTCAAAGTGTGCAAATCGTGGTGGAAGCTTATGACCGTCGTGGTTTGCTTAAAGATCTGACTCAAGTGATTTTCTCAGACCAAATCAATATTCGTCAGGTGAATACCATTTCCGAGAGTGATGGTATTGCCAATATGAAGCTGTTGATTGAAGTGAAAGGCTTGGCGCAGTTGTCGAAACTGTTGGCACGTTTAGAGCAACAACCAGGCATTATTAGCGCACGTCGATTGGTACAAGGTAGCTAAAAATAAAGTTGTATAAAAAACCCGCTGCGCGCGGGTTTTTTTATTATATTGGGAGAGAGAAATTATAAAATTGAGTGCTTATGCTGCCTTCAGAGCTTTTTGAAAAGCGTCGACAGAATTTAACACGAGCTATCGATCATTGGGTGTCAATTGGCCCTTTTAAAAATGGTAAAGCCGTATGTGAACATTTTGGCTTATCAGTTCCTTTAATTTCCCAATTATTAAATAGTCATCGGCAGATTGGAGAGAAATTTGCACGTGAATTAGAGTCACAATTGGGACTCATTAAGGGAAGTTTAGATGATGAAGTTCAGTTTATGGAACAAGGCAAGCGCTCTAAGGAGCAAGAAAGCTTGGTTCTTTTTGAAATGCAGGTAGTTGAGACACAGGCATTTTCGTTAAAACTGATTTCAAATGATTCATCTCAATATTCAGCATTATTTAAAAACATTCAAGACTTGTATTTGATTCGCATCACAGCATCGTATTATGCCCCTGTATTACAAAAGGGTTGGCTTGTAGTCTGTGATGAACGGCGAGGGGTAGAGAGATCGGATCTAGCCTGTGTATATTTGCGAAATGGCTTAAATTTAATTTTAAACGTGATACAGCAAACAGATGATACATGGCAATTTGCAAGTCTAGACCAAAAACGACAGGTGGAATTCCTGCAATCCGATATTGAAAAGTTACATCCTATTATTGCGATTTTGCCTAGCTCATTTATTTAAGGTAGTCGCATAAAAAAACCCATCCGAAGATGGGTTTTGATTTGAACTATAAGTCGAAAAGCTTAAGGAATCTCTTCTTCTTCAAATTCAGGCTTCACTTGTACAATGAAGTCTTGACGGTTCAGGCCACGCCATAGCGCGAAGGCTGTACCAATGTAGATTGATGAATATGTACCCACAAATACACCAACAAACATTGCAACAGAGAACCATTTCAGACCATCACCGCCCAGTACCATCATCGCCACAACAACCAGTAACAGTGTCATAGAGGTGTGAATGGTACGGCGAAGTGTTTCAGTCAAAGCACTGTTCACAACTTCAAGAGGTTCAGCACCGCGAATCTTACGGAAGTTTTCACGAATACGGTCAGATACAACGATGTTATCGTTGAGCGAGAAACCAATAATCGCGAGTAGCGCAGCCAAAACTGTTAAGTCAAACGGCCACTGCATCATGGCAAAGATACCAATGGTCACCACGATATCGTGGAATAAAGACAATACAGCACCCATTGCAAGTTTGAACTCAAAGCGAATAGTGACATAAACCAGCATGAGCAGTAGGGCAAGACCTACAGCGCCCGCAGAACGCACATAGAGTTCGTTACCGACTTGACCACCAACCACATCAACTTTATGTACTTCTGCTTTATTGCCTGGCAATTGAGCAGCAGTCGTAATGGCTTTGGTTAAGTCTTCAGCTTCAATGTCTTTTTGAACTGGCATACGAACCATCAGGTCGCGGTCAGATCCTAAGGTTTGTACTACAGGATCTTTAAAACCAGCTTTTGTCAGCGCTGAGCTCACATCGGTAGATTTTACTGGTTGACTATAGTTCAACTCTGCTGCTACACCGCCAGTAAAGTCCAAACCGAGGTTTAGACCTTTGGTGCAAATAAAAAAGATACTTGCGAGCGTTAAGACAATCGATATCAAGGCTGCCGATTTGGCAATCTTCATAAACGGAATAATGCGCTCGTTGTCCGGACGGCCGTATTGTTTCGGTTGAGTATTTTCAGTCATCTTCGATCTCCTAAATGCTCAACTTCTTCAGGTTACGTTTTTTACCATAAATGATTTGTACGATTGCACGTGTCACGGTAATCGCTGTGAACATCGAGCACACAATACCAATCATTAGGGTAACCGCGAAGCCTTTAATCGGGCCTGTACCAATTGCAAACAGAATGAAAGCAACCAAGAATGTGGTTAAGTTGGAGTCAAAGATGGTGTTATACGCACGATCATAACCCGCAACAATCGCCTGTTTCGGCGAGGCACCCCATTTAATTTCTTCTCGTATCCGCTCACAGATCAGTACGTTGGCGTCGACCGCCATACCAATGGTAATCACGATACCTGCAATACCCGGAAGGGTGAGGGACGCGCCAATCCAAGACATGATGGTTAAAATCATGGCAAGGTTAACCACGAGTGCAAAGTTGGCAATCAAGCCGAACACACGGAAGAAGACCACCATCCAAATCGCAACCAATAAGAAACCGATTTGAGTTGATAATACGCCTTTATCGATGTTTTCTTGACCGAGACTCGGACCAATCACACGTTCTTCCACGAAGTACATTGGCGCTGCCAATGCACCTGCACGTAGCATCAATGCAAGTTCAGACGCTTCTTGAGGTGAATCCAGACCAGTAATACGGAACTGAGAACCCAATACGGCTTGAATCGTTGCCGCATTGATGACCACAGATTCGGTATAAGGTGTACGAACTTCAGTTTGTGTGCCTGTTGTAGGATCTGCAACATAACTAATTTTTTGTTTGTTCTCGATGAACAAAACTGCCATTCGTTTGCCTACAGCATTACGAGTGGCTTCAGACATCAACTTACCGCCCGCAGTATCCAAAGTAATATTTACTTCAGCACCACCTGTATCTTGGCTAAAACCTGATGACGCATTTTGTACACGTTCACCTGTTAAGATACGGTTACGGTTAAGCAATAATTGACGACCGCTGTCCAAAGATTCATAAGCAAATACTTCTGTACCTGGCGGTAATGAGCCTTTTGCTTGACCTGTGTAAGGATCGATATATTGATCATTTAAGTCAGAAACTAAGCGGAACTCAAGGTTTGCAGTACGACCAAGTACACGTTTTGCTTCAGCAGTATCTTGTACACCCGGTAATTCAACCACAATACGGTTGCTACCTTGAGTTTGCACCAATGCTTCCGCTACACCTAACTCGTTAATACGGTTACGTAAAGTTGTTAAGTTTTGGTTGACAGCATAAGACTGAATTTCTTGTTTACGTGTATCTGTGTAGCTTAGACGAAGAGTCGAACCTTCAGTTGTTGCAACCGCTTGTTGAGTATATTCATTGCCGTTACGACGAAGGAAATCCATAGCTGCAGAACGGTCATCATTATTTGCAAATTGCATCGTAATGGTGTTGTTGTTCAAAGATAAGCTATTGAATTTTAATTTATTGTCACGAAGTTGGCGACGTAAGTCAGCCGCAGACGTTTCCATACGTTGTGAAATGGCTTTATCCATATCCACTTCGAGTAGGAAATGTACACCACCACGTAAATCCAGACCCAGCTTCATTGGTTTAGCACCAATTTTTTGTAGCCATTCTGGCGTAGTAGGCGCAAGGTTCAGTGCGACGACATAATTTTCACCGAGCCCACGACGCAGTGCTTCTTTCGCTTTTAATTGTTGTTCGCTCGAATCAACACGTAATAAAGCGGCATTATTGGTGAAGCTATTGTCATGGCTGGCAATATTTTCAGATTTTAAAATCTGCTCTGCTTTTTGTACGATGCTTTGGTCAATCTGGGTACCGGCTTTGGCACCTGAAATTTGAACAGCAGGTTCATCAGGATACAAACTTGGCAGGGCATATAATGTACTGATGACTAGTACCACTAGAATCAGTAGATATTTCCATGCTGGGTAACGCATTCGTTTTCTTCTTAAAATGAAAAAAGCCGTGCGGGTGCACGACTTATTTTTTGATTAAAGGTTATTTAGAGTGCCTTCAGGCAGAACTGAAATCACACTTGCGCGTTGTACTTTTACTTCTACGCCACGGTTCAGTTCAACAACTGCAAAATCACCTTCGATTTTTGTGATTTTACCCATTAAACCGCCCGCAAAAACAACTTCACTGCCAACGCCTAGGCTTTCAATTAGTGCACGATGTTCTTTTGCACGTTTTGATTGAGGGCGCCAGATCAAGAAGTAGAAGATTGCGACAAATACCGCAATCATCAACAGGTTTGCCATCATGCTTGGTTGCTGTGCAGCTTCACCTGCCGCGTGAGCAGTAGAAATAAAAAGGCTCATTTCATTTTCCTAAACTAAAAAAACTGGTTATCAATACTTTGATAAATAAATTGGACTTGTTCAGCAATTTACCTTGTCTTTTTCTTCAGCGCAAATGCTGAAAGAATTAATCTTGAGGACAAGGTGGCACTTCCATGCCGCGACGACGATAAAAGTCTTCAACAAACTCATCAAAAGTGCCATGATCGAGAGCATCACGCATCGCTTCAGTCAGACGCAGGTAATAACGTAAGTTATGAATAGTACCGAGCATCGAACCGAGCATTTCGCCGCATTTCTCAAGATGGAAGAGATAAGATTTGGTGAAATTTGTACAGGTATAGCAGTCGCAATGTGGGTCAAGCGGACTTTGATCATGACGATATTTGGCATTGCGAATACGCACTAAACCATCAGTCACAAAATAATGACCATTACGTGCATTTCGTGTTGGCATTACACAGTCAAACATATCGACACCGCGACGAACCGCTTCTACGATATCTTCTGGTTTACCGACTCCCATCAAGTAACGTGGTTTATCCGCAGGCATTTTCTCTGGAAGATAATCCAATACTTTGATCATTTCTTCTTTAGGTTCGCCAACAGACAAGCCGCCAATGGCATAACCATCAAAATCAATTTCTTTCAGACCATTTAAAGATTCATCACGTAAATCTTCATACATGCCGCCTTGGATAATACCAAATAGTGCATTACGGTTTTTCAGCACGTCATGATGTTGAGTCTTACAACGTTTCGCCCAACGTAATGAAAGCTGCAGTGATTTTTGCGCTTCTTCATGTGTCGCAGGATAAGGCGTACATTCATCAAAAATCATCACGATGTCTGAATTCAGCGTGTGCTGAATATCCATCGAAATTTCAGGAGATAAAAAGACTTTAGAGCCATCAATCGGAGAGCGGAAAGTCACGCCCTCTTCTTTAATTTTGCGCATAGCGCCAAGGCTGAAGACTTGGAAACCGCCTGAATCTGTCAAAATCGGGTTATTCCATTTCATGAATTGGTGTAAACCACCATGTTCACGAATGACATCTAGGCCTGGGCGAAGATATAAATGGAAGGTATTGCCCAAAATAACTTGGGATTTAATTTCTTTAATGTCACGTGGGAGCATGCCTTTTACAGTACCGTAAGTACCGACAGGCATGAACATAGGTGTTTCAACAACACCATGTTCAAGGGTTAAACGGCCGCGACGAGCACGGCCCGATTGCGCCAATTTTTCAAACTTCATACAAGGTCCAGATCAAGGCGAAAAAACAGTTCGCTGATGGTAAGAGTGCTAAAAGTGCTCTATTTTCCTTGATTCTGCGGTTAAACGCTAGCTTTGTCGGGTGTTAAGTCTGTAAATTTATAGATTGCGTCTTGTGACAAGGCTTCATCTGAACTCTTGGCATTAAAATAGAACTGGTTAATTCGCTGCAAAATTTCTTCTTTTTCCATCGCAAATGTGCCTTTCGGGTCCGATGTCATGGCCACGATACTGTCAATAAGCTTTTGAATATAAGGATTCGTGGTTGCATAGCTTTTTTCTAAGCTTAAAAGATAGACTTCATTAGCTACATGTAAATAGTTATAAGGTTGTATTTCAACGATTTGTGCTAAATCAATCAGCAGGTCTTTATCATACTGAGACAGCTTCATACGCTTGGGTAAACTGTCGAGCTTGAGGGGTTGTTTGGATTTGAGAAAATCGTCAAGTTGTGTACTTGGAGGATTTAAAACCTGAGCTGAATAAATTTCTATTTCGGGCTGTGTCGGGACCGTGATAAAAAACAGAATATTGTCCAGTTCTATGCCGTAGGACTGAACCAAGTCGAATTTTGTTTGTTGTATGGCATTGAGCAAGATTGAAAGATGGTTAGCCGATTCAGACTTTATCGTAATTTTTATAGAAGATGGATCAAGGTTTAAATGGCCCACTTCATTTACAGATGTCAGTTTAAACTGCGCCAAGTCTTGACTTAAAGCCAGTAGGCTACGATAGCGCCATTTCGAGACATTCCATCGATCATGCGCTGCAAGATATTGAGCAGAATCTTCATCTTCGGTAAAAATACTACGCTGCGTAGAGACTGCGATATAGTCCATGGAAAAATAGGGATTGAACACCAACGTACATGCGTAAATATGGTCGTCTTGGTGCTGCTCATAGAGTTTGAAAAACTCCTGAATCAGCACATTTTTCAGTGCATTAATTTGATTTTGCATATTTTATTTTTCTTTCTAGTTTTGGAGGTACTTGAGCACCTCATCATTATTTTTTTTACTTTTGTGCATTAAAGCCCGAACTTAAAAGTTCGGACGATAATCAAAATTTTGGCTGGCAGCTTGATCGCGGAAAGGGCGAACCGCTTTTTTACTCAGCAATAGCGTATTAATAATATTGTTAGGAAACACTTGAATGTGGTTGTTGAACAACTCGACGTTGCGGTTAAAAATAGTAATCGCCGCACCGACATTTTCGTTTTGTTCTTCAATTTCATTCATCATTTTCAGATAAATATCATTGGCTTTGAGCTCTGGATAGTTTTCAACCACAACATTCAGGCTGCGCATTAGATCTTGATTTAAGGCTTCAATACGCTGTAATTGGCTGACATCGGTACTGTTTACGTTCAAATTCATAATGTTTTGACGGAGTTCAGTGACTTTTGCCAAAGTCCCTTGTTCAAAATTGGAATATTGCTCAACCAAAGGCTGTAATCCATCTAAAATTTTGATTTTTTGACGTTCATAGCTAGCTACATCTGACCATGCACGAATGGTTGCATTGTGATGTCGGACAATGTTGTTGCGAATCATGATTGCACCAATCACCAATGCAATGATGATTAAAACAAAGATCAAAAGCCCCATAAAATTTTATCCTCAAGATAAAAGGTCGTAATTTAAAACATTATTGTATGAAATCTATTTTAAAAACTGCGCTAAGTCGTTTTTCAAATTTTCTAAAGCATTTAATTTAAAGGTTCTAAGATGCCCACGCAATGCCGAAACATCTTGAATTCGTTTTGCTTTACTACTGACTTTAAATAAATCTGTAGAGCCAAGATAGCACATTATTCGGTGGCTCGGATGAAATAGCAGATCACCTTCACGGTTTTGAAAAAAATCCGCTAGTCGGAGGACAAAGCCCGGGCTGAGCAATTTAGCGATTTCCATTTGGTTCTCGCCATAAAATTTTAATTTTTGATTGGTTTGAATGTCGCTGCTGTGCCAAGGAAAACTATAGGGATAGCCAAAGTTTTTGCCTGTTGTAGATACGGCTAGTCCATGGATGCCAATATCAAAAACAAATACGCCCCACAGGTCTTTATGAATTTCTTTAACCGTGACTTCATCACCGTCTTTGTCACGTACTTTCAGTTCATTCACATAGTGATAATGAAAGACCATGACTTGATGCTGTTGCTGATTTTCATCTTCCCAAACGGTGCTCGCGAAGGTCTGAATATCATTCGAAAGGCTGCCTTGCTTAAATACGGGGAACATACGTTTAAGATTGCCAATAAATTGTAGATTATTCAGCGGCATTGAAATGTATTGAGGCTGTCGGTTAAAAGCCAGTTGGTATTTTTTTGCGATGCATTCGGTTTCCAAAAACGCAATAACATCTTCGAGCGGGTCATCTTTTTCATAGCTGATATAGGCCCAGAACACCATGACCAACCCCACAGCAAAGCAGAGCTGTGCCCAGCCATGATCGGGCTGAATTACAATAAACAGCATGAATCCGATACCCAGTGCGGCTAAAGCTAGGGGGAGTAAATTTTCAAATTTGAGTGTAATGGGAGCATTCCATGGATGCAGTCCATCGAGGAGCTCTTGGTGAGTTTTGGCGTTTCGGCCTATATCCCAGAGCCGAGCGATATTCTGAAAAACCACAGCATTCTTTTTTCGACGAATATGGATGGAGTGCTTTACAGAATCGATCGGCATAGGGATGATTTCGGCGTAATTTTATTTGTGGTTAATATTATCAATTAACATCGCATCACCATAACTAAAGAATCGATATTGGCTTTCGACGGCATGGTGATAGGCATTCAAAATATTATCTCGACTGGACAACGCTGACACTAACATGAGCAAGGTAGATTCAGGTAAATGGAAGTTGGTAATTAAACGATCGACTACTTTGAACTCATAACCTGGGTAGATAAAGATCTGTGTATCACCAGTCCAACCCTTGAGTTCGCCGCCATTGGCTTGAGCTGCACTTTCAGTCGCGCGAGTCGCTGTAGTACCGACAGCAATAACTTTATTGCCACGTGCTTTTGTTTCACGGATCAAAGCCATAGATTCTTCTGACACGTCACACCATTCGCTGTGCATGATGTGATTTTCAATGTCATTGGTGCGCACGGGTAAAAATGTACCTGCACCCACATGCAAGGTAACAAAGGTTTTATTTACCCCTTTGTCCGCCAATTTTTTGAGTAGCGCTTCATCAAAATGTAAGCTTGCTGTTGGTGCTGCAACTGAAGCCAATTTGGTCGGATCGTTAAAAACAGTTTGGTAACGTTCGGTATCAATCGCTTCTGCTTCACGGTTAAAGTAAGGCGGAATCGGTAAAGCACCGTATAAATCTAAAACTTGTAAAATAGGCTGTGAAAATTCCACAACAAATAAGTTTTCATGACGGCCTTGAACGGTCACTTTAACTTCGTCTGGACCAATAAATAACTCCGCACCTTCTTTAGGCGTATTACTGGCTTTAATGTGGCAATGTGCGGTTTTTGGGTCAAGAATACGTTCAACTAAGACTTCAACTGCACCGCCAGTTGCTCGTTTGCCTTTCAAGCGGGCTTTCATCACTTTGGTATCGTTTAGTACCAATAAGTCACCTTCATTGAGCAAGTCTAAAATGTCAGTGAAATGATGGTCGTGATATTCGCCATTGAGGTCGAGATGGAGCAGGCGTGATGCACTACGTGTTTCAAGCGGATAGCGGGCAATGAGTTCGTCAGGGAGATTGAAGTTAAAGTCAGAAAGTTGCATGTTAAGAAATCTGAAAAGGAGATAATGAAATTTGGCTTAGTATAAGCTTTTTTAGGTTTTAACGCTGAAATTGATGGATTATCCATCTAAAAATTCTTATACGGTTTATTTTTAATCAAATGAGAACATCATGCGTTGACAAGTTTTTGAAACAGTTTATTATACGTTTCAACACCTTCCCGAGGTGGTGAAATTGGTAGACGCGGTGGATTCAAAATCCACTATCAGAGATGATGTGTCGGTTCGAGTCCGACCCTCGGGACCAAAATTCTAAAAGACCCCAAGCTTATTAAGACTTGGGGTTTTTTATGTCTAAAAGTAATGACATATATAAAATTCCTAGAAAATTTCCAATGATTTCACTAGCCACGTTTCAGGTTGTCACTTCGTAAAATGAGTACTTGGATGAGTACCTGAATTTTGTTTGGGTGCTCATGGTGGAATCAGATGCTAAGCTTAAATTATTAGATCAATACAATAATCAAATGTGATTGATTGGGTGTCTTATAGGGCTTGTAGTATTTAAAAGCTTTATTAACTATCTAAAGCTACTTTGATGACATCTGCAATTGTCTCAGTGTTGACACCTCTTTTTCGAGCATTCTCAGAGTGGAACCAAGTTGCTAAGTCTTTATTGCCTTTAGATGCATTGCAGCCAACACAGCACAATGCAATATTGGTTAAGGTTGTAATTCTTATATCGTTGATAATGTGTTCCCAAGACTTCTTGTTGGCTCTTTCAGTGCCAAACTTTTTGCCGCAATATACACAGCACAGGTCTCGCTCCGAGACCGCATCTTCTATGTGCTTTGGTATTCCCCATGAATTTGCCATTTTAGGTTTTCCTTATTTTATGGCTGTAGTCCAATGATATATTTACTAACTTTTTAGTGTAGTTAAGCATCTCCGCCAATGCCGTATATACTCTCTCTATGTAAATGAAACAGTACTACTACCATTCAAATTAATTCCTATTCATGTAGCTAACTCTTGTTAAGAAACAGGCATACCTGCTTTATTACAATCTCTTTCCGTCACATCCATTACAGCTTTAGAATTTGAAATTATTTTCTGAAGTTTTTTAGCTTTTTCTAAATTTTTATATTTAGCTTTTTTTGTTACCGCAGTTGTTTTATTCATATATGTTAAAGAGCTACAACTCAAAAAGAAGACTTTTTTATAGTCAGAATCAGTTAATTTAGCACCACTTAACTCTTTATCTGCTAGACGATCCATAGCTGCTGAATTGTATTTTATACCTTTTTGATAAGGTGCTATTTCTTTATTAAATTCAGTCAATAGGGAGTTTCCTGCGGCTACTTCTAAACTTACAGCACTTAAGACTATTAGGAAAAAAATTGCTCTTTTCATATCAATATCCAATCATTCTTTATTAATCGTCTTTCTGTTTGAGAAAGCTAATATCGCCTTTTATGAATCTAAATCCCCAGTATAGAAAAATTGGTAGCAGAAAAATTACAAATTCTTCCGTAGTTCCATCAAATAGAAGCAGTAAAGGAAACAGTGAATATATTACAGTTATGACGATAGCTATTCTGTCTTTTTTTACCATTTTAATTCTGCGTAAATTCTAAAATTATATTGGCTAATATTACCTAATATTCTTTAATTTCATATAGCTGAATTCGATCAACTTTAGCAATAATATCTCTGTTTTAATCATTTAATTGGTTTGATAACCTACTGTCATAGGAATAAAACAATTTATTGAGTCGAATACATAACATGACTACCGAAACACCAAAAAAACTATAGTTGAATGAAAAATCCTAATCTTTGATCACTCACATTCATAAAATTTAGATCTAAGCATTAAATGAAATAGTTGGCATAACACTATATAAATGAGGGTATAAAAAAACCAGCGCCGAAGCGCTGGTTTTTTTACATCACTAACTTAAGTTAGTTTTGCATCAACTTATTGAGCAGCCTCAAGAGCAGCATTTAAAGTTGCGCTTGGACGCATTACAGCATTTACTTTTGCTGTATCTACAGCGTAGTAACCACCGATGTCTGCGGCTTTACCTTGAACTTCAGCAAGTTCTGCAACGATTTTTTCTTCGTTTTCAGCAAGTGCTTGAGCAAGAGGAGCGAATTTTGCTTTAAGCTCTGCATCTTCGTCTTGCGCAGCAAGTTCTTCAGCCCAGTATTTAGCAAGGTAGAAGTGGCTGCCACGGTTGTCAAGTTCGCCAGTACGACGTGATGGAGACTTGTCATTGTCAAGCAATTTACCAGTTGCAGCATCAAGCGTATTTGCAAGAAGTTTCGCTTTCGCGTTGTTTTCTTTGATGCCCATTTCTTCTAGAGAAACAGCAAGCGCCAAGAACTCACCTAAAGAATCCCAACGTAAGTGGTTTTCTTCTACAAGTTGTTGTACGTGTTTAGGCGCAGAACCACCCGCACCAGTTTCGTACATGCCGCCACCAGCCATTAGAGGAACGATAGAAAGCATTTTCGCAGAAGTACCCAATTCCATAATCGGGAATAAGTCTGTTAGGTAGTCACGTAGGATGTTACCAGTTACAGAAATTGTATCTAGGCCACGAGCAACACGTTCAAGTGTATAACGCATAGCACGTACTTGAGACATGATTTGAATGTCTAAACCAGTAGTGTCGTGGTCTTTCAAGTAAGTTTGAACTTTCTTGATCAATTCGTTTTCGTGTGGACGGTATGGGTCAAGCCAGAAGATCGCAGGCATGCCAGAGTTACGTGCACGAGTTACTGCAAGTTTCACCCAGTCGCGGATCGGAGCGTCTTTCACCTGACACATACGCCAGATGTCGCCTTCTT
The DNA here is from genome assembly GCF_013419295.1 of Acinetobacter sp. YH12094. Lineage (NCBI taxonomy): Bacteria > Pseudomonadati > Pseudomonadota > Gammaproteobacteria > Moraxellales > Moraxellaceae > Acinetobacter > Acinetobacter sp. YH12094. The sequence goes on along the minus strand of NZ_VPAK01000022.1, from coordinate 2,425 downwards.
CCACGTTTTGAGACATCAACACTTCACCTGTTTCCAGATCCGTGATGTTGGCAACACCCGCTTCAGGAATTTCGAAAGTCTTGTCGTGTGAACCGTATTCTTCAGCTTTTTGCGCCATCAAACCAACGTTAGGTACAGTACCCATAGTGCGTGGGTCAAAGTTACCATTCCATTTACAGAAATTGATCATTTCTTGGTAGATACGCGCGAAAGTAGATTCAGGCATTACAGCTTTACAGTCGTACTGTTTGCCGTCAGCACCCCACATTTTACCGCCACCACGGATCATTGCAGGCATAGATGCATCTACAATTACGTCATTAGGTGAGTGGAAGTTAGTGATGCCTTTTGCAGAATCAACCATTGCAAGTGCAGGACGGTGTTCTTGGCAAGCATGTAAGTCAGCAATGATTTCTTCACGAAGAGAAGTCGGAAGAGTTTCAATTTTTTCGTAAAGACCAGACATACCGTTGTTGATGTTAATACCTAACTCATCAAACAATTTGCCGTGTTTTTCGAATGCATCTTTGTAGTAAATCTTCACACAGTGACCGAAAACGATTGGGTGAGACACCTTCATCATGGTCGCTTTTACGTGTAGAGAGAACAAAATGCCTGCTTCTTTACAATCATCTAATTCTTTTTCATAGAAGTCGCAAAGTGCTTTTTTGCTCATGAACATTGAGTCGATGATTTCGCCTTCTTGAAGCGCAACTTTTGGCTTAAGAACAACAGTTTCACCAGACTTCGTGATCAATTCCATTTTTACATTGCGAGCGCGGTCTAAAGTCATCGACTTTTCGCCGTGATAGAAGTCACCTTCGTCCATGTGAGAAACGTGAGTTTGTGACCACTGTTTCCATTCGCTCATAGAGTGCGGATGTTTCTTCGCGTAATTTTTTACTGCAGTAGGCGCACGACGGTCAGAGTTACCTTCACGAAGTACAGGATTTACAGCAGAACCTAGGCATTTGCTATAACGTGCCTTGATTTCTTTTTCTTCCTCAGTCGCTGGGTTTTCTGGGTAGTTCGGAATTGCAAAACCTTTGGACTGTAATTCTTTAATGCAAGCAGTTAATTGGCCAACTGAAGCACTGATGTTCGGAAGTTTGATAATGTTTGTGCTTGGATCTTGGGTTAATTGTCCAAGCTCTGCCAAGTTATTTGGCACCTTTTGTTCTTCGCTTAGATAGTCTGAAAATTCAGCGAGTACACGTGCTGCAACTGAGATATCGCGTTTAACGATTTCAACGCCAGCAGGTTTAGTAAAGGTTTCAATGATCGGCAGCAGAGAGTAAGTCGCCAATAATGGCGCCTCGTCGGTCAGTGTGTAGATGATAGTTGACTTTCCACCAGCCATATATAGCCCCTTGCTTTAGATTGTGTCTTTGAGGTCCGAGCTTGTGGCTCGCCTCTATGAACCGATTTGCTTAAATAAAACTATGAAAGTATCGGGGTTCATTGCTTTTCAGTCAACGCAAGATCCTGTGATGTGGTCATTTCGTAGAAAAATGATACAAAAGAAGTGCAGTTTGACGCCCAATTTTAGCGCAAAACCGAGAAGGGAAATATTGAAAGCTTGTTATTCATAGCTTAAAGCTATTGAACAATTAAATTTATATCATTTTTTTGGGGCTGATCTGTTCTTTATGGCTCGTTCAAGTTTTAGTTGTAAAGCAAAGCGTTTGATAGGTCAAACCGAATGCCTTAACTTTTAGGTGTAGATTTGGTGCAGAAGTTCGAAAATTAGTCAGGATTGGGGACTTTATTAAAGAACGACGTGAGTTTGATGCTCCGTTTGACTTTGAACGGTCGCTGAATGTTTATGCGATAACTTATATATCTGATGAATAAGGCATGGCACTTTTTCAGCTTCAGTCATTTGGGTGAATGAGTTCATGTGCATTAGAAGCATGAAACGAATGTTTAGCTCAGTTTAATAAAGTAAAAGCGAGCAAGTATGGTTTAATGCTCAAATGACACACACAACTGATAAAAACTAATAAATTAGTCTAATAGAAAGGATTAATAATAGATTCATTTAGTGTAGCTGACTGAAACGAGCATCCTGATGAGTAATCTGGTCATAGAATAGTCATAAAACTCACTATTTTTTGTGATGTATTTAAAGAAAATTAAACCCAGTTTTTTAGGTCTTATGTAAATGAATATTTCTTTTGGTCATGTTTTTAGTTTGAATAAAACGCGAAAAGTGCGATTTAAAATAAACAGTCAATAAAATTTAAATTAATTTAAGTTTCTAATTTTATTGTTTTAATTTTTGTTTTACCTTTAATGGGCTTTGTTGCACAAACCTATCTGTAAAGGGTTTTTCAGCGATATAATTTTCAAATGAAGAAGCCTACACACAAAATCTACCGCACAACCAATTGGCCCGCATATAACCGAGCACTCATGAGTCGCG
>NZ_VPAK01000021.1:0-64020 GCF_013419295.1 Acinetobacter sp. YH12094 | reverse complement strand
GCAAGAGTGAACCACCTGATCCCTTCCCGAACTCAGAAGTGAAACCTCTTAGCGCTGATGGTAGTGTGGGGTTACCCATGTGAGAGTAAGTCATCGCCAGCTCATTATTCGAAACACCCCCTGATATCTCAGGGGGTGTTTTTTTATGCACGAAGAAAAGAAAAAGAAGTAGTGAGAAAAAAAGAAAGAATTCATCATTCATTTCATGTGATTTATAAATTAAAGACTGAAAGGCGTATACTATCCGTGTCATTGATGGAAAGCTCATGTCTGATTTAGCCTCAAATTCTCCTTATATTGAATATGGCACACGGCCATTTCTTGCCATTTTATTTTCTTTATTTTTAGCAGGCTTCGCAATTTTTTCATCGTTGTATTGTGTACAACCGATGATGCCCATCTTTGCGAATTTCTTTCATGTCAGTCCGACACATAGCAGCTTTCCTTTATCTTTTTCTACCATTGCCTTAGCGATTGGGCTGCTATTCACTGGTTTGATTTCAGATCGGGTCGTAAGCCTGTGATGGTCACCGCTTTATTTTTGGCAGCGTCACTTTCAATCATTAGTTCTATATTTCCACTTTGGGAAATATTTTTATTGAATCGCGTGCTGATCGGATTAAGTGTTAGCGGTGTTGCTGCAGTTGCAATGACTTATATAGGTGAAGAAATTGAGCAAAAAGATATAGGCTTTGCAATGGGCCTGTATATATCGGGTACTGCGATTGGAGGAATGGGTGGTCGTCTCATTGCCGGGGTATTGATTGATTATATTAGTTGGCAAAATGCCATGATGATTATCGGCATCATTAACCTATGTATAGCCACAGCATTCTTTTTATTACTTCCAGCATCTCAACATTTTCAAGCTTATCCCATTCGTTTCAACCGATTTTATGAATCTTTCGTTAAAAATTTAGCAGATCCAAAGCTGAGAATTTTATTCCTTCAAGGCTTTATCCTCATGGGATGTTTTGTCTCTATATTTAACTATATGAGCTACCACCTATTAGAAGAACCTTATCAACTTTCTCAAACATGGATTGGACTAATCTCCATAGCATATTTGGCAGGAATATATAGTTCACCTCGGGCTGCAAGTTGGGGGAAACGCTTTGGCCGGGTAAAAGTTTTACCTTCGATGCTGATCATGATGTTGTTCGGGCTGTTGATCATGCTCATTCCGGCATTTTGGTCAGTCATTTTGGGGCTGATTGTATTCACTTTTGCTTTTTTTGCAGCGCATTCCACGGCAAGTAGTTGGGTATCAGTTCAATCCCTGCAATACCGTGCCGTAGGTTCATCTTTATATTTATTTTGCTATTACTTAGGTTCTAGTATTTTGGGTAGTAGTAGTGGTTTGGTTTGGGAAATTTCTGGTTGGATTGGGTTGACGAGCTTTATTGCTGTTATCTTGATGATTGGTTTATTTTTAGCAATACAATTGAATAAATAAAGATAGAAATATGTGAATAAGTTATTATTAAATATTCGTTTTACATCTATTTTTAATATAAATAACGCTATAAAAATGGCTAAGTTTACTATTTTTATGATTATACAACTTTGGTCTAATATGCCTTTTAAAAGGTGCCTCATAATAATGAAATACATCACAATATTATAAATAAATTATTTTTGGTTATCATTTTTAAAAGTTTGAAAAATAATAAATATATGATAAATATGAATTATTTGTTTTTTTGAATATTTTTGCATTTGTTTTTAGATAGAATTATATATATAGATCAATATTGGTATTAAAATTAAGGCGATTATGAAAAATATAACTATTTTAATGATGGCTTTGGTTTTTATCTTAATCTCAGCTTGTACAAGTACCACGAATTTAGGGACAGCAGGCGCAGAGCGAAAACAGTTTTTTATCGTTCCTCAAAAGTTATTAACTAAACAGGCGGATAGATCGTATCAACAATTTATTCATCAAGCGAAAGACAAACAACTTTTGATCATTGATCCGAAATTGGATCAGGTTTTAAATAAACTCAAAAAAAATGCGGAGTTTTACCGTCAAGGTTCGAGTCAATGGGATTGGCAAGTCAGTGGGAATTTAAATAAAGATTTAAATGCACATGGTTTTCCAAGTGGGAAAATTGTCATTAACACGGGTTTGTATTGGAGTTTAAAGCTGACTGAAGATGAATTGGCATTTGTGATGGCGCATGAAATGGCACATGCATTGCGTGATCATCATCGTGAAAAGATTTCTTTGCTGTTTGCTAGTCAGGTGGCGATGATTTCTTCGACTGCGGGTATCGGCGCGCTTGCAACGGCTGCCAGTAGTGTGACTGGGCAAGCGGTTTTTTTGCCTAAAGTTTCAAAATTTGAACTAGAAGCAGATGTCCTTGCACTTGATCTGATGTCGAAAGCGGGCTTTGACCCAAATGCAGCATTGAGTTTTTGTCAAAAATATCAGCAGGAAACGACACGCCGTCAAATGCTTGATGTAAAACCATTGATGACTCAAGACAGTATAGATAAGCGTAAGATTTATATTGAAAAATATTTACCTGAAATGCACATCAAATTTCAACAGGCGCAGGCTTTAATGTTGAATAAAATGCGATAACTCATGGCACATTCTAGGTTGATTTAAACTAAAGCAAAGTTACAAATGATTTATTTAAATCTTGTTTTATAGTCGTGCTACAGCACTATTACATCTGATGTCTATATAAAACAATTCAATGATTCTGTAGCTATTGTATAAATTATAATCAAGCATGATGAATGGAATTCATGGTAAAATGATCGGCTTTCATCTTCTTTGATCTTTTTTTAGATCATTCCATCTGCCAGCCGAGAATTGCTAGCCATGTCTACTGCTTATACTATGCGGACTGCGCCAAAAGCGTTGTTTGATTACGACAAATATTGGGCGTCTTGTTTTGACCCTGCGCCATTTTTGCCGATGTCACGCGAAGAAATGGATCAACTCGGTTGGGACAGCTGCGACTTTATTTTGGTTTGCGGTGATGCGTATATCGATCATCCATCATTCTGTTCAGGGATCATCGGCCGAACCCTTGAAGCGCAGGGTTTCCGTGTCGGGATTATTGCTCAGCCGGACTGGACCAATGTAGAAGCGTTCCGTGTATTGGGTAAACCGAATATTGCTTGGGGCGTGACAGCCGGCAATATGGATTCGATGATCAACCGCTATACGGCTGACCGTAAAATCCGTTCGGATGATGCCTATTCTCCGGATAATCAACCGAATAAACGTCCAGACCGTGCAGCAACGGTATATTGCCAGCGTGTGCGTGAAGCATATCCAGATGTGCCTGTATTATTGGGCGGTATTGAAGCCTCGTTGCGCCGTATTGCGCATTATGATTATTGGTCAGATAAAGTCCGCCGTTCAGTATTGATGGACTCGAAAGCCGACCTGTTGATGTATGGTAATGGTGAACGTTCAATCACGGAAATCATGCATCGATTGGCCCGCGGTGAAAAAATCCAAGAAATTACGGATGTCCGCGGTACTGCATTTATTGTGAATAAAAATAACCGAGCTTCAAAAGCTAAGTTTGTTGAAATCGCATCGAATGATGTCGATGCGATTGGCCGTGTCGATCCGATCATTAACCCGTATGTGATGACCGAAGACCTTGAAGGCTGTGAAATCGAAAAAGGCAAAGACAGCGTTACGCAATATCAAGGCTTCCAAAAAGAAGCGGTAGCAAATCCGATTGTTCGTGAAGGCGATAACTTAGACGCCGATACGCAAATCGTGCAGCTGCAGCCTGCATCAAAAGCCATTAAGCATAAATTGCCGCCGCGTGAATTGGCGGTGATTCGTTTGCCTGCCTATGAAGATGTGGCGAATGATCCTGTGCTGTATGCACACGCCAACCGTATTTTGCATTTGGAAACCAATCCGGGCAATGCGCGCGCGATGGTGCAAAAGCATGGTGAGCGTGATGTTTGGCTGAATGCGCCGCCGATTCCATTGACTACAGAAGAAATGGATTATGTGTTTGACTTGCCATATGCACGTCTGCCACATCCTGCGTATGGTGAAGCGCGTTTTCCTGCCTTTGACATGATTAAGTTCTCTGTGAACATTATGCGTGGTTGTTTTGGCGGCTGTACCTTCTGCTCAATTACAGAGCATGAAGGGCGTATCATTCAAAACCGTTCTGAAGAATCGATTTTACGTGAAGTTGAAAAAATTCGTGATACTGCACCAGGCTTTACTGGGATCATTTCTGACTTAGGCGGCCCAACGGCCAATATGTACCGTTTGGCATGTAAAGATCCTGAGATTGAAAAGAACTGCCGTAAGCCGTCGTGTGTATTCCCAGGTGTATGTCAAAACTTGCACACCGATCATGCGCCTTTAACCCAGTTATACCGTAAAGCGCGTTCATTGCCGGGGATTAAAAAGATTCTAATTGGTTCTGGTTTACGCTATGACCTTGCGGTGTTAAACCCAGAATATGTCAAAGAATTGGTGACACATCACGTCGGCGGTTACTTGAAGATTGCGCCTGAACATACCGAAAAAGGTCCATTATCGAAGATGATGAAACCGGGGATCGGGACCTATGACCGTTTCAAACAAATGTTTGATCGTTTTAGTAAGGAAGCAGGGAAAGAGCAGTATCTCATTCCTTACTTTATCGCAGCGCATCCGGGTACGACTGACTATGACATGATGAACTTGGCGATTTGGCTGAAGAAGAATGGGTTCCGTGCCGATCAGGTGCAAACCTTCTATCCATCACCAATGGCGACTGCGACGACTATGTATTACACCGGTAAAAACCCGCTGGCTAAAGTGGCGCGTTATACCGAAAATGTCGATATCGTGAAAGGTGAAAAACGCCGTCGTTTGCATAAAGCCTTCTTGCGTTACCATGATCCAAACAACTGGCCGTTGCTACGTGAAGCGCTCAAAGAAATGGGGCGTCAGGATCTGATCGGGAACTCAAAACAGCATTTGATTCCGACGTATCAGCCTGCTGGCAGTGCTGAGGGTCAATACCAATCTGCACGTAAAAAGAACTCAAGCATTGCGGGTGATTCACAAAAACGTACAGGCGAACAAGGTAATCGGACTAAGGCTGCTCAATCGCGTCCGTCAAATACCAAGCGTCCTGAGCGCGGTCAAATCTTGACGCAGCATACTGGTCTGCCGCCGCGTGAAACGGGTGATGCGAAAAAACCTTTTGGTGGTCCGAAACCCAAAGGAAAATCAAAGCCTAAATCACGTGCTTAAAATGATTAAATAAAAAAAGACACTTCGGTGTCTTTTTTATGGCTGATATGCTCGGCAGCATCAGACAGTTTGCATTTTTATATGTTGTTACAAGCTCAATGCCATATGTGTGTCGGTTATCTCAATGAAATACGAGCAAAATTTGACAGCTTATCGGAATTGTCTGACAGTGAGAGGAAATGCACTTGCTGTCGTTTTAGCGAATGATCTAAAGTATCTGTATATAGCAATGGATGCTATTACTCTGAACGAAGTGGCATGTGATGTTTGACGCTTTAAGTTTGCAACTTTTTGTCAGTTTAAATACGTATTGTGTGAAAGTTAGAGTTATTTTTTTTAATAGGAAATTAAAAAAATAATACTGGTTGTATACTTCGTCTTCATAAGAAGTATGTCAAAAACCAAAAATATAAGAAATATAAAGGATTATGAGATGACTATATACATAGTAATAGGGAGTATTTTACTCTTCTGTGTGCTCATAATGGCTTGGAAAAGTTTAGAAGGTGATTCTAAGCAACAAGATAGCGCATTGAAACAACGTGCTATTTTCAACATTAATGAGCAATTAACCTACACGCGTTTAAAAGAAATTTTGCCTAAGCATACGATCCTTGCGCATGTGTCTTTTGATGCACTGTTGACCACGAAATATTATCGTACGCGGAACAAGTATCGAAATATGGTGGCGGACTTTGTCGTCCTAGATGAACAGCATCAGATCTTGGCGATCGTCGCTTTAGATGATCCGATGGTGCTAAAACGGATGCAGCAGTCGCAATATCAAGATGCTTTGCTCGCTTTGGCAGGCTATCGTGTCATTCGTTATGATGATGTGCCTGAGTACGTTCAATTACGCGAAGATTTCTTAAATGAGCAGCGTGTACAAGCGCCATTTGTACCGGTTAATGATTTGAAAAAATATCATTTATATTCAGATTTGGAACGTAAAAAGATCAAAATTATTGGATCTTAGGGATTCAAAGAGCAAAGCCTTTTGCAAAAAAAAGCGTGTCTTTAGACATGCTTTTTTTTAATGGTTATTTAGGCTTAATGATTATTCAGGCTTAACGGCTACGACGGTTAATTCTACCAGTACACGCGGGTCGTATAATTTGGCTTCAACACAAGTTCTGGGTAATGCTTCAATGTCTGACACCCACGCATCCCATACCTCATTGAATGCGGCATAATCCTGTTCAATATCTTTCAGATAAATGGTCACTGACATAATCTGGCTTTTATCTGTGCCGGCATCTGCAAGAAATTGATCAATGATCTCAAATGTTTGCTGTGTTTGTCCTTTGATGTCTAAATCAAGGTCTGTTGCCAATTGACCTGCCAAATGGATCAATTGACCGGAAATAGCGATTTCGGAGAAGCGTTTTGAAACATGCAGGCGTTGGATGGTCATGCGGAATATCCTGAAAGCAAAAAGGTCACTTAATCTTGAGTTTTAGGCATTGTAGCTGCAACTAAGGCCGTCAATAAACAGCCGACAGCAAGGTAAATTGCCACATAATGCCATGAACCATCACCCCAAATCACCAAAGCTGCTGCAATCATTGGGGTAAAGCCACCACCGATAATACTGGCCACTTGATAGCCGACACCTGCGCCACTGTAGCGATAGGCGGTACCAAACAAGGAGGTAAAAATCGGCTGGTGTACACTCACCACCATATCATGGGCAATATTGGCAAGGAAAATTGCACCGACAATAATCAGCCAAGTATTTTGAGCATCAAGGGCCATGAAGAATGGAAAGGCAGAAAGCGCACCAATTAAGCCACCCAGCACACACATCTTACGATGATCAAATCGATCTGCTAGCCACGCAAAGAGGGGAATGCTGAAGCAGCTAATTGCACCAACCATTAAGGTGATATTCAGGAAGAACTGCTTGTCCATACCCAATTGAGCGGTGGAATAATTCAGTGCAAAGTTCGTCACCAAATACATGGTGAGTAACTCGGTCAGGCGCAGCGCAATAATGTAAAAAAAGGCTTTGGGGTGTTGGCTAATCGCTTGCAGAATCGGTAATTTTTGCGGCGTTTGTCGAGCTTTGACCACATTGTCGATGAATTCTTGTGATTCGTCTTGATCACGTCGAATCCACATCGCGATAGCCAGCAAGACAATACTGGCAATAAAGGGAATTCGCCATGCCCAATCAGCAAAAGCATCTTCGCCCAAAGTGGCAATAATCAAAGACACAGCGCCTGTTGCCAGAACGAGTCCTACGCCATAGCCAATTTGTACACCACTGCTGTAAAAGGCTTTTTCGCCTTTCGGGGCATTTTCTACAGCCATCAGGGCAGCGCCGCCCCATTCTCCACCAACCGCAAAACCCTGTATTGCTCGAAGTGTCACGAGCAGGATCGGGGCCCACCAACCGATGGCCGCAAAATTGGGTAATAAACCAATGCCGACCGTCGAAATACCCATCAGGATGACGGTGAGCACCAACATTTTTTTCCGACCCAGTTTGTCACCAAAGTGTCCAAATACAATGCCGCCTAAGGGGCGGAACAGGAAGCCGACGCCAAAGGTCGCCAAGGCTGCCAAGGTTCCCATATTGTTGCCAATACTGGGGAAAAACTGATCTTTGAAAATGAGTGCGGCAACAATGCCATAAAGTAAAAAATCGTACCAATCGACTACGGCACCAATGAAGCTACTTAATGCGGCTTTACGCGCACGTTGTTCTTGATTTTGTGAAATATTTTGAGGATTTGGAGCAGATTTTGCAGAAGGCATACAGCGGGGTATTCCATGATTGACAACAGAGTTGCCCTGTAATATTCGGATTTGATCGTCACGCCAATCACAGGACAGCATGCTGAAAGTAAAGGTGATTTTCAGCATCTCAGCGCATACACGGATAATGTAGTGCGCTGATAGAGTACTCTAATTTTAGGCTTTGTGAATAGAAAATTGCTTTAAATTTGTTCTTCTGCCTAAATCTTAAGCAAATACGATCTTCATGAAGTTTTTAGAGCAGCGAAAGTTGTGTTTCTTGGTTTTGCGCACTTAATTGATAGACCCCTACGCCAATCAGGCGAAATTGATCTTCCTCAGAAATATGCATTTCATGCAGTAATTGCTGTAACACCTGCGCAAGGTCTTCACGATGATTCAGTGAAGTTTTAAAACTTTTACTGTGCTGTAGCACTTGGAAATTCTTCAGTTTTAATTTGGCCGATACACCGCGTGCGCTTAACTGCTTTTTTTCTAAACTAGACCAGACTTGATCAATCAGTTTGGGCCAATAGGGCTGACATTGGCTCAGGGTGAGATCATCATCAAAAGTGGTTTCTTTGGAGATCTGTTGACGTTCACGGCTAGATTGGACCGGTCGTTCATCAATCCCTTGTGCATACAGATAGAGTTGTCGGCCATATTTACCGAAATGATGAATCAGAACGGCTTCTTCAATTTGTTGTAAATCACCCAATGTATTGAGTTGCATGGCTTTTAATTTTTCTTGAGTGACTTTTCCCACACCAGGAATTTTTTTCAGTGCCAAGTCATGGATGAAATGCAGAACTTGTGAAGGTTTGATAATACAAATGCCATTGGGTTTGTTCCAATCAGAAGCGACTTTAGCCAAAAATTTATTGGGCGCGACACCTGCGGAGGCAGTTAAACCAGTGCTTTGTAAAATCTCTGCCTGAATTCGCATAGCGACTTCGGTGGCGCTCAGAATGTGTTGTAAATTTTCTGTGACGTCCAAATAAGCTTCGTCTAAAGATAGCGGCTCAATCAGAGACGTATAGCGTTGAAAAATGGCATGAATTTGCGCCGAAACAGCACGATATTTTTCAAAATTAGGTTCGATCACCACGACCTGTGGGCAGAGTTTACGGGCCTGTGCCATCGACATTGCAGAACGTAAACCAAATTCACGTGCAGGATAGGACGCGGCACAGATGACCGCACGAGGGTGATGTGAAGACACAACAACAGGAAGCTGTTTGAGTTCGGGGCGTTCCCGCAGCTCTACTGATGCAAAGAATGCATCCATGTCGATATGTATGATTTTCCTCATGCCTAGTTAGATCAGTGCCTAAAAATTGAATGTCAGTATCGCACAGTCAATCTAGCGCTTTCCTCAATTTTTTAACTCGAACGACACAGGTTGACTGAGTAAAACCACCTTGGTGTTTTGAGCTGCTGCCGACTGTATTAATAGATTTAGGCTTTGAGGGGTGTCATCGGCAAAGCGAGGCAAAAATTCGAGCTCTGGATTCAGTGGTTTGAAAAAATTATCCCAATGAATTGGAATCACGGTGCTGGGTTGAAGAGTCGCTAAGGTTTCTTTGAAATATTGCTGTTGAAACGCTGTCGTTTGCTTGGAAAGCTGAGCGATGCCTAAAAATAAGGTATCGACTTTTAGTTTTTGCAACTGTTTGGGCACAGCACCTGTACTGGCTTTGACTAAACTGTAATGCGGCCCATGTTGGATGAGATAGTCATATGATCCACCTTCTTTAAACTGACTAAAATGTGCAGGGAGTTGCAGTGGCTGCGAAATTTCTTCCCCCAAATCATCATTAACGGCCGTTGGCGGAGTATGTTGCGCGGGGATGGCAGTAATGGTGAATTTACCGATTTGCATCGGCTGCCAAGCTTGAACTTCGTGCAATTGTGATTCAGCGATTGGCATTGCCCGTGCGATATTTAAGGTGCTTTTAGAGCCGACAATCATGGCCTTGGGGAGCTGGTGGGCCAACATTGGAATATCGAGCGCATGATCATAATGTGAATGAGTCACGAAAATAGCACGAGTGCGTTTTAAGTCGTATTGGTCGATATAGTTGTGTAATAAAGGCTGATCACTTTGAATCTGAGTGAATATGGTCTGACTGAGCGATGGCCGACTAAAAAAGCCATCGATGAGGACTTGCTCTTGGCCATCGTCAAACAGTAAGGTCGAAACGCCAAAGAACTTTACGTGATAGGGCGCCGCTGAGTGAGTATCTGTAGTGCTTTGTGCGGGATGTTGATAATGCCACGTTTTAAACGCTGCCAAGGTCCCTGAAGGTTGGATCAAATAAGCCAATATCCCGATGGCGAGGATCATAAAGACTGAAAATATAATAAGAAAAGTTTTTAAAATACGCATCCTGCGACTCAGTTTTCATGGATTATTTGCTTCGATGTTGTCCTGAGTCGGAGAATAAATCAACGGGGTTTGATCGGGGAAACGCCATTTTTGTCTAAAAAATCAGTCCATGCCTTGGCATCACCTGAAAATACATTTAAATCGACAGTGGTCGAGATACCTTGAATTTGTCCTTGATTGGTATGTTGCCAAATCAGCCATTTCGGATTGTTTTTTAGATCGGGTGGGCCTTTATATTCACGGACCCACAGCGGCGTCTGTTTAAACTCGCCAGCTAAGACAATATTATAAAAAGACTTCGAGGTATAAAAAATCGGTTGTTTGCCATAATGGTGGTGCAAGCGATCATGCATATAAGTGATTTCTTTGAGTAACTGCTCTTTGCTGTAGGTGTTAATGCAGTTGGTGTCATATTCCAAATCAATCACTGGGGGAAGGGCATCGGCTTTTTTCGGCACGGAAGCAATAAAATTTTCTGCCTGAATCCTGCCATCACGGCACAGACGGTAAAAATGATAGGCCCCAACTAAAAAGCCGTTTTCCCGCGCTTGCAGCCAGTTATCTTGAAATTTCCGATCTTTAAAATCACCACCTTCTGTGGCTTTGAGATAAACGAATTGGTATTTTTTAGGTGAAATTTTTGACCATTGAATATCTTTTTGATGATGGGAAACATCAAAACCTTTGACTGGATATTCTTCTGCAGATGCAGGGCGATGCGGCATAACGGCTAAATAACCCAGTCCTGCCACCACCAAGACGCCGCTGATAGCGCTGAGTGCAATAATCGGGCTGTATTTTTTGAGTGAACTTTTTGTGGTACGTGATTTGGCTTTTTTAGGCATGAAAATGTATCCAAGTATCTCTTTTATCATAACCCTTTAATGGCTGATCTGTCATAGATTTGCCCGATGACACGGATTTAGACATCCACATGTTTAGGAATCTGCCAAAAAATCGCTGCGGTAATCAGGTTAATGCAGCCGAGTAAAATCAAGGTGCTATGGAATGCTGTTTCGATTTGTGCAGCACCATAATAGGCCGTAAACACGTTGACTAAAGTCCCAGCCAAAGCCACACCGATACTCATCGACACCATCATAATCATCGACAAGAAACTGTTGCCACTGCTGGCATCTTGTTGGGGTAAATCTTTGAGGGTTAAGGTATTCATCGAAACGAATTGCAGCGAATTTAAAATACCAAAAATAAAAAAGTGTAAGGCACGTAACCACGTGGGGGTCTCAGCCGTAGAGAGCGCAAAACTGCAAATACAAGCGCCGACCAAGAAGGTATTTACCAATAACACTTTGCGATAGCCAAAGCGTTGAATAATTTGACGAATAATCGGTTTAGATGCCAATGAGCCGAGTACAGTCGGTATCATCAATAACCCTGTGATAAATGGCTCAAAGCCAAAAGCCACTTGTAGCATTAAGGGAATCAAAAATGGCATGGCATTGCCGCCAAGGCGGGCAAAGAAGTTGCCGATAATGCCGATGGCATAGATCCGATTTTGAAATAATTTACTGCGAAACAGCGCATTGGCGTGGGTATGTGCATGAAAGGCATAGATCAAACTGGCGATGATCCCCGCAGCGACTAATAGCAGGCTCCACCATAGCGGCAGATGCGGGCTAGCAAAGTTTTCAATGCCTAACGATAAACCCACCATGGCGATGACCAATAAGAAAAAACCCATAAAGTCGAAGCGTTGTACGCTCGGTTCGGTCACATTGGGCATGGCTTTAAAGGTAATAAGTACTCCTAACAGTCCCATTGGAATGTTTATTAAAAAGATCCAATGCCATGTTGCGACTTCCACCATCCAACCGCCAAGGGTAGGACCAATTAAGGGGCCCATTAAACCAGCAAGGCTCATCAGACTCATAGCCGATAAAAACTGTGTCCGAGGAATCACTTTGAGCATCGCCAAACGCCCAACAGGCAGCAGTAATGCGCCACCTATACCTTGAATTACCCGATAAACCAGCAGCTCATTCAGGCTATTGGCCATGCCGCAGCCTAGCGATGCTAACGTAAAAATAATAATGGCTGTGAAATACGTATTTCGTACACCAAAACGATCGGCCAACCAACCACTTAAAGGAATACACGCCGCAACGGACAAGACATAGGCCACGACCACACTATGCATTTGTAGCGGGTCTTCGCCCAAACTTCTTGCCATCGCTGGGATTGCTGTATTGACGATGGTCGTATCCAGCCCTTGCATAAAAAAGCCAATAGAGACCAATAGCACAAGAAGTCTAAATTCGGGTTGTAAAGCCTGATGCGTTGGCGTGCTATTCATAAGTCAATAAAGCTGAGATTTTTAAACAGTTTAAATGAATATTGCCATTCGGATGTAGTAAAAGCTTTGCATAATTGAGCCAAAAAATTGCAAGAAAAATGCAATGAAAGTTTCATCTCTATGCAACCTAATGTTTATAAATTGGTCATATTTTAATAAAAGACGAATGAAAACATGAAACTACAAATTTCGGCGCTGATGTGTGCCATGTTGTCTGTGGGGCTAGTGGCGTGTAATGACAGCAATGATGATGCGCAAGTGCAAACACCTCCTCCAGTGGTCGAAGAAGTCACGCCAAACACTATCGTGTTGGAACAGATTGGGCGTTATGAATCGGGTATTTTTGGCGCGAGTGCAGCAGAAATTCCTGCTTATGATGCTCAAAGTCAGCGCGTATTTGTGGTCAATGCCAAAGCTGGTGTGGTTGATGTACTGGATTTAAAACAACCAGCACAGCCTACATATTTACAATCTTTAGATGCTAAAAAATATTTGGCCGATTCTGAAGTGAATAGCGTTGCTGTACACAATGGCATCGTGGCACTCGCGGTGCAAGCGGCCGATAAAACGCAGCCGGGCATCGTGGCCTTTTTTAAAGAACAAGATTTAAGTTTTATCAGTCAGGTCGAAGTTGGGGCTTTGCCAGACATGCTGACCTTTAGCCCAGATGGCAAAAAAGTATTGGTCGCTAATGAAGGCGAACCAAATGAAGGTTATGCAGTCGACCCTGAAGGTTCAGTCAGTATTATTGATCTTAGCCAGATTGAAAAGCCAACGGCGAAATTGGTGGATTTCCGTGCGTGGAATACACGAAAACAAGAGCTAATTGATGCGGGCGTTCGCATTTTTGGACCCGACACCGCACAGTATGCCGATGTGAAAACGCAAGGTGTACAAACCACGAGTGTGGCTCAAGACTTAGAGCCAGAGTACATCGCGGTGAGCCAAGATGGTCAAACGGCATGGGTGAGCTTACAAGAGAACAATGCGATTGCCGTGCTCGATCTAGTGAAAGCGGAATTTATCGATATTTTTCCGATGGGTTATAAAGATCACAGCTTGCCTGAAAATGCACTCGATGGCAGTGATCGTGATTGTGTGATTGGTGCGACAGACAGCTTAGGTCGTCAGGTCGAGAGCTGTGCAAAAGATGCAGGGATGATCAATATTCAGGCATGGCCTGAGCTGTATGGTATGTATATGCCTGATGCCATTGCACATTATCAAGCGGATGGAAAAAGTTATTTGGTCACCGCCAATGAAGGTGATGCCCGAGAGTGGTTAAAAGACGAAACGCAGTATTTTACTAGCGATGATTTAAGCCAAGGTTATGCTGAAGAAATTCGAGTTAAGCATTTGTTTAAAAAAGCCGGCTTTGATGCAAAAGGGGATTATGCAGCCCATTTACGACATCTAGTACCTGGTGTCGTTGGTGCAAAGCTCGACCCGAGTGTCTTTAAACCTTGTACCACCACAGCATCGACAGAAATTTGTGCGGATAACTTAATCAAAGATGCACAGATTGGCCGTTTAACCATCAGTTGGACACAAGGTTTTAAACGTGATGCTGCCGGAAAACCTGTATTGGAAGACGGTAAGTTGGTTTATGACAAACTGTACAGCTATGGTGGGCGCTCGTTCAGCATCGTCGATCCAATCAGTCGAAAAATTGTTTGGGATTCTGGCAGTGAGTTTGAACGCAAAATTGCTGAATTGTTCCCAGCCCAATTTAATAGTAATCATGAAGCCTTTAAATTTGATGACCGCAGTGACAATAAAGGCCCAGAGCCTGAAGGCATCACACTCGGTAAAATTGGCCAAAAAACCTATGCTTTTATCGGACTAGAGCGGGCTAGCGGGATCATGGTGTATGACATCACACAGCCGCAACAGGCGAAATTTGTTCAGTATTTTAATACACGGGATATTGCGCAAACCGATATAACTAAGCAGGGCGATTTAGGGCCTGAAGGTCTGATTTTTATTGCGGCCAAAGATTCGCCCAATGCTCAACCTTTGTTGGTGGTTGGAAATGAAGTGAGCGGTAGCACTGCGGTTTATCAGATTAAATTGAAATAATTAAAGTTTAAAGCATTTGTTTTATTTGAGGTTTTTATTTTATTGTCGAGAAAAGCACGGCACGAAATTGTATGAACGCCAGATAAACTGTCATAATGCGCTCAAGTCCTTCATTTATTGGAGGGCTTTTTCTTTATGGCAAAGGTGTTTTGTTTTCATGACAATCGAAATTCTGATGGTCATAGGCTTCTGTCTCGCGGCCTATTCTATTGTCGGTAATGATGTGCCACAGACATTGGGAACCTTTATTTCATCCAATGTACATCGCCCTTGGTGGCTGTTGTGGATCTATGTCAGCAGTATTTTAGCCATTGTATTGGTTTATGGTTGGTACAGTTCTGGCGTGGGGGATGCATCTTATGGTCGTTTAGAAACGATTCCATTTCCCGCAGAAGGGGTCACGTGGCTCTATATTGTGCCACCGATCTTACTGATCATTTTGACTCGCTACGGGATACCGGTCAGCACCACATTCTTAGTGTTGACGATTTTCTCTCCGAGTAGTCTCGGGTCGATGTTAACCAAGTCGATGATGGGTTATGCGGTTTCTTTTGTTGTCGCGATTATTATTTACCGTTTTGTGATTAAAGGCATTTCGGTTTATTTCAGTAAAACACGTGATGAAACACCCTCGAATATTTGGATTGGACTACAGTGGGTTTCGACGGCATTTTTATGGAGTCAGTGGCTGATTCAGGATTTGGCCAATATTTTTGTCTACGTCCCTCGTCAGGTACCGCTGGAGTTCCTGATTTTTGCAATTGTGGTGTTTATCGTACTGCTTGGGATCATTTTGTACCAACGTGGTGGGGCGATTCAGGGCATTATCGACACCAAAACGGGTGTGGCTGATATCCGCTCGGCAACCATTATCGACTTTATGTATGCCTTGATTTTATTGGTGTTCAAAGAGTGGAGTAATATTCCAATGAGTACCACTTGGGTGTTCTTGGGCTTACTCGCAGGACGTGAATTTGCCATGTCCATGCATTTACATGAAGTGAATAAATATCGAACTTCACGAAATGTCAGCAAAGATGCGATGAAATTGATGCTTGGTTTGTTGATGAGTATTTTCTTAGCGACAACATTGCCATGGTTCTATCGTGTGGTGTCGGGTTAAGTCGGCACGATCTCGATTTGAATTAGGACATCGAGCAATAAAAAAAGGGGAATAATTTATTCCCCTTTTTGACATCTAAAATACAGTTAAACCACGAAATTTTTCGGGCAATCTAAATTTTTCAGTGCACTAAAGATCTGCTTCGAAGAATTACATACGATCAGTTTGGCACGATGCTGCGGCGGCAAGAAACCTTCAGCGACCGCATGGTCTAATTGTGCAATCAGTGCATCATAGAAGCCATTGACGTTATAAAGCATCATCGGCTTTTGGTGTTGATTCAACTGTCCCCAAGTGGCGATTTCTAGAATTTCTTCGAATGTACCGAGACCACCGGGCAGGGCAACAAAGGCACTTGCACGTTCTGCCATCATGGCTTTACGCTCATGCATACTGCGCACGACGTGTAGTTCAGTCAAATGATTATGTGCAATTTCATAATCCAACATAAACTCAGGAATCACGCCAACGGCTTCGCCGCCATGTTCGACCACAGCGTCAGCGACTTGACCCATCAGGCCAATACTGGCTCCACCATAGACCAGACCAAAACCATGTTCAGCCAAGCCTTGCGCTAATGCGATGGCTTTTTCTTGATAAATTGGATTGTTACCAGAGCGGGAGCCGCAATACAGTGCGATTAAAGGTTGTGTTGTAGCAGGAGAAGGATTACCACGTTTTTCTGTCATTTTTAATCCGCTATTCATTACGTTTTAATTTTACCTTAGCATGTTATTTTTTATGACACTACATTGGCAGCTAAATATGACAATTTAATGTCATCACTGGGTTTAAATTCTTCCATACTGAGATTGTACTTTGGTAAAAAAGGGTGAATTTTTACCTTAACTTGCTATACTTAAAACTTCATTTCAAGCTAAAGAACCGTCATGGGTAGTGGTTGTTGTCACTCAGCACACATCAAAATATTAGAAAGAACGCCATTAAAAGCGTTTGCGCATGTCCAATGCATATCATCTTCAAATCAGCATGATCCACGTGTGAATAACATTCAGGAGATACAACCATGATCTTTGAATGGATGTCCGATCCTTCTGCATGGGTGGGTTTATTGACACTGGTGGTGCTTGAGATTGTTTTAGGTATCGATAACCTGGTTTTTATTGCGATTCTTGCGGAAAAATTACCGCCAGAACAGCGTAATACCGCACGGATTGTCGGCTTATTGCTTGCACTGTGTATGCGATTGGTCTTACTGGCCTCAATTGCATGGGTGGTGACTCTAACCAATCCACTGTTCCATATTTTCGACCATCCATTCTCCGGTCGAGACCTAATCTTACTGTTTGGTGGGGTGTTCTTGCTATTTAAAGGCACCATGGAACTGCGTGAACGTCTTGAAAACAAGCCTATGCTAAAGGAAGAAAATCCTGTGCATGCGACGTTTTGGATGGTGATTGTGCAGATTGTGGTGCTCGATGCCGTGTTCTCACTCGATAGTGTGATTACCGCTGTCGGGATGGTGAAACACCTGTCGGTCATGATGATTGCGGTCATTATTGCTGTCGGCATCATGCTGTGGGCATCTAAGCCGCTGATGAACTTCGTGAACCGTCATCCAACGGTGGTGATTCTGTGCCTGTGCTTCTTGATGATGATTGGTTTCTCGCTCTTAGTCGAAGGCTTTGGTTTCCACATTCCAAAAGGCTACTTATACGCAGCCATTGGTTTCTCCGTCCTGATTGAGTTCTTGAACCAAACCATGCGTCATAATCAGGAAAAAATGGTGACAACCACAGACTTACGTTATCGCACTGCCTCAGCGGTGATGCGTATGCTCGGTGGGAAAAATGTTGCAGACAATCAAAATGAAAATGAAGATGTGCTTGCAACACGTGCCTTTGCTGATGAAGTCTTTGATGAAGACAACGGGGTTTACCACAGTGTCATGGTACAAGGTGTACTGGGTTTATCTGAACGTCCAGTGAAGTCGGTGATGACACCTCGTCCTGAACTGGAATGGATTGACTTGGATGAAGCGCCTGAGGCGATTCGTGCTCAATTACTCAGTACCACGCATTCACGTTTGATTGTGGCACACGGTGAGTTAGACAATATCGCGGGTGCGGTACTGACTCATAAAGTCATGAATGACTATATTGAAACAGGCGTACTCGATTTTGAAAAGCATCTCCGTGAGCCTGTGGTGGTACATGAAAATGCACAAGTCTTGATGGTGATGGAACAACTGCGTCAAGCGCCGTTGCAAATGGCCTTGGTGTTGAACGAATACGGTTCAATTGAAGGGATTGCAACACCAATTGATGTCTTAGAAGCGATTGCTGGTGAGTTTCCCGATGAAGATGAACCGGAGACAGCAGCAGAAAGCCTCGATGATGGTTCATTGTTACTCGATGGCTCAACTGACATTCGTCATGTGTCTTTATTGTTGGGGCGTGACTTGGTGGATGATGCTGAACAGTATTCGACACTGTCTGGATATATCTTATTCCATTTGGGTCGTTTACCGGCCAATGGTGAAAAATTCAAAGCGGATGAACACATTTTTGAAGTGGTCACGATGGATGGTCATAAGATTGAAAAAGTGCATGTCATTCCCATGCCAACTGAAGATTAAGTTGCGTATCGGGGGGTAATCTATATAGATCACTGATGTTACGCACGTAAAAGTAATTACGCATTTTTAAAATGATTTTTAAGTCTATTCGACGGAGTCTTACATCTAGGGTTTAAATAAAGGGATTAGCCTTCGGCTGGAGGTACTTTTGTTTCGGCAAAAGTACCCAAAACCATTGTCATCCGCAAAACTCGTTCACTACCGTCAAATTATTCAAAGCATTGCAAAAACATTTTTGATTAGAAGTAGTCCTGTCTCAAACACTTGCGGATGACCTTACCGTGTATCATTCTTTTATTTGAATCGATACGGATCTACTGATGAAAATTGTGTGGAAAGATCCGTTAAAATAGCCTGCATTGTCAGGCTATTTTTTTATGGAAACAAACATGTCACAAGTCCAATGTCCATGTGGCAAAGGTGAGTATGCCAACTGTTGTCAGCCCTTACATGCGGGGCGTGAAAATGCACAGACTGCAGAGCAATTGATGCGTTCACGTTATAGTGCATTTGCACAACATGAGATTGATTATATTGTACAAACAACTGCGCTTGGACAGCAGCAAGCCTTGGATGTGAGTGCCATTGCAGCGTGGAGTCAGGCCAATCAATGGTTAAAGCTCGAGGTTGTTCAAGCCCAAGAAAAGCTCGATAAAAACCATGCTCAAGTTGAATTTAAAGCGCATTATCACGATGGGCAGCAAGCGCAAGTACATCATGAAATTTCACACTTTGTGAAGTTCGAGCAGCGCTGGTATTTCCTTGATCCGACCACAGAGATGCTAATCACCATGAAGCAGCCGTGTATTTGTGGTTCTGGACGAAAATTTAAACAATGTTGTGCGCAATTTTTATAACATTTGAGCAGATTTAGCTTAGAATAGCGCGCATCTCAACCCTCAGTGGAAGAAGGGCGATGTTACTTACCGTTATTTATATTATCGCAATCACGGCAGAAGCAATGACAGGTGCATTGTCTGCGGGTCGGCGGAGTATGGACTGGTTTGGGGTAACATTGATTGCCTGTGTCACGGCACTGGGGGGTGGTTCGGTTCGTGATGTGCTACTTGGGCACTATCCACTGACGTGGGTTAAGCATCCCGAATATCTCATGCTGACCTGCTTTGCTGCATTTGTCACCATCCTGATTGCAAAGTGGATGCGTCATCTTCGTAATATCTTCTTGGTTCTCGATGCCCTTGGTCTCATTGGTTTTACCATTATTGGCTGTCAAATCGCTTTAGAAATGGGACATGGTTTTGTGGTTTCTGCGGTAGCAGGGGTACTAACTGGTGTCTCTGGCGGTATTTTACGAGACATTCTATGTAACGATGTCCCGCTGGTGTTCCGTCGTGAACTTTATGCCAGTATTTCTTTTGTGTCCGTGATTTGTTATTGGCTCTGTATTGAGATTGGCTTATCGCTAGAATTGACCGTCATTGCGACGCTCATTTTCGGTTTCACCTTACGTCTGATCGCCATTTACTTTGGCTTAGAAATGCCTAAATTTATTTATAAAGATGATGATGATCAGTCAGTATCTTCAAAAGATTTGTCGTAGCCGCGTTGCTATAACATCACATTAAAATGCTAAAAAGACGGATCAATGGTCGGTCTTTTGCATGGATCTATACTAAAAAACGCAAAATCATACATCCTGTTGGGAAAGCAGTGTTCATCCTTCCACCAGTTCAGAGATCTTGTTATGGACTTAGTCTCACGTATACAACGCTTACCCATCGGTAAGTTTCACTACACTTTACTTTGGGTTATTGGCCTTGGCTGGATGTTTGATGCCATGGATACGGGACTCATTTCCTTTATCTTAGCGAAAATGGCTGAAGATTGGGCCATGACGCCAAATGATAAAAGTTGGGTGGTTTCGATTGGTTTTGTTGGGATGGCGATCGGCGCGGTGTTTTCTGGAGGACTGGCAGATCGCTTCGGCCGAAAAACAGTCTTTGCATGGACATTGGTGATTTATAGCTTAGCCACCGCTGCATGTGCGTTTGCACCTAATCTAACTTGGTTGTTGGTATTTCGTTTTATTGTCGGCTTAGGTTTAGGTGGACAACTCCCAGTCGCGGTGACTTTGGTCAGTGAATATATTCCAGCGCATGTGCGTGGCCGTTTTATTGTCTTACTAGAAAGTTTTTGGGGACTGGGCTGGTTGGTTGCTGCATTGGTCTCACGCTTTATTATTCCTGATTTTGGCTGGCATGCAGCGTTCTTGATTGGCGGTATTCCTGCGTTATATGCGATCGTGATTTGGAAAATGGTGCCCGAATCGGTGCCTTATTTGATTAACCGTGGACGTTTTGATGAAGCACACGCATTGGTGAAAAAGATTGAAGCCAAATGTGGTGTGCAAGTTGTTGAAATTTTTGAGGTCAAACCGGTTGCAGAAAAGCACAACATCAGTTTTTCACAGCTTTGGTCAGGCATTTTTGCACGTCGTACTTTAATGCTTTGGCTCATTTGGTTCGGTATCGTCTTTTCTTACTACGGTATTTTTACGTGGTTACCAAGTTTATTGGTCAAAGAAGGCTACACCATTGTTCAATCCTTTGAATATGTCTTGGTCATGATTTTGGCACAATTGCCGGGTTATATTGCAGCGGCATGGTTGGTCGAAAAATTGGGTCGTAAAGCTACTTTGGCGGGCTTCATTGGGATGTGTGCCATTTCGGCATATTTCTTCGGTCAGTCTGGCAGTGTGACAGAGATTGTGATTTGGGGCTGTTTAATGTCTTTCTTTAATCTCGGTGCTTGGGGCGTACTTTATACCTATACACCAGAACAATATCCGGCCAATATTCGTGCCTTTGGTTCGGGCTGGGCGGGTGCCATTGGTCGGATTGGGGGCATTGCAGCACCTTTTGCCGTGACACATATGATGGATATGGATCATGGTTTTAGCTATGTCTTTATGATGTTTACAGCAGTCTTAATTGCAGTTGCCGTGGTGATTTTGGTTTTAGGTGAAGAAACTAAGGGCAAAACTTTAGAATCCATCGGTCTATAAAGACTGTTAAATTTTTAGTTGATCATGGTGAATAAAATGGATATTTTTACGCCATAAGACACAATTTGTCGCAGAGTGTTAGATCATCCCCTTGTATAGGGGACACCTGCGACATAGCATAAGAACCCAATAAAGAACGAACAATTTAGGATTACAGGTTGTTATGACAAGCCTTGCGCATCATGCGACAGAAAACCGTTCCGTAGCAGAATTTACCGAACAAGCATATCTCAACTACGCCATGTACGTGATTATGGATCGTGCATTGCCACATATCAGTGATGGTTTAAAACCCGTTCAGCGTCGTATCGTCTATGCGATGAGCGAACTCGGGCTAAAGCCAACGGGTAAGCCAAAAAAATCTGCACGTACGGTTGGTGATGTACTGGGTAAATACCATCCTCACGGTGACTTAGCTTGTTATGAAGCCATGGTCCTCATGGCGCAGCCGTTTAGTTATCGCTATCCATTTATTGAAGGTCAGGGAAACTGGGGCTCACCAGATGATCCGAAATCCTTCGCAGCGATGCGATATACCGAAGCAAAACTGTCTGCGTATAGTGATTTATTATTGTCTGAGTTAGGACAAGGAACCTGTGATTGGCAGGATAACTTTGATGGTTCGATGAAAGAGCCAGTGAATTTACCGGCACGTGTTCCGAATATTTTACTCAACGGCACAACGGGTATTGCTGTGGGTATGGCAACGGATATTCCACCGCATAACTTACGTGAAGTGGTGAAGGGCACCATCGCCTTAATTCGCAATCCAAACTTAACCGATGAGAAAGTCGCAGAATATATTCCTGCACCTGATTTGCCGACACGTGCGGAAATTATTACTTCTCCAGAAGAATTACTCAAAATTCAAACCACGGGTCGCGGTAGTTATCGAACTCGTGCAGTGTACAGCATTGAGAAAAATGAAATCGTGATTACGGAGCTGCCGTATCAGGTTTCAGGCTCAAAAGTGATCACGCAGATTGCAGATCAAATGCAGGCGAAGAAGTTGCCATTGGTCACGGACTTACGTGATGAGTCAGATCATAAAAACCCAACACGTTTAGTGATTGTCCTGCGCTCGAATCGTATTGATGCTGAATCGGTGATGAGTCATTTATTTGCAACCACTGACTTAGAGTCGAGCTATCGTGTCAATATGAACATGATTGGCGCTGACGGTCGTCCGCAAGTGAAATCGATCCGCCGTATTTTGTTGGAATGGATCGAAATCCGTAAAAATACCGTGACACGTCGTTTGACTTATCATCTGAATAAAATTGAAAAACGGTTACATATACTTGCAGGCTTGATCATTGCCTATCTGAATATTGATGAAGTGATTCGTATTATTCGCGAAGAAGATCAGCCTAAACCGGTGTTAATGACGCATTTTAATATCGATGAAATTCAAGCCGAAGCGATTTTAGAACTCAAGTTACGTCATTTGGCAAAACTTGAAGAAATGGAAATGCGCCGTGAACAAGAAGAATTGGAAGCCAAAGCTGCCATTATTCGTGAACAATTGGCGAATCCTGAATCATTAAAAGCCTTGATCATTAATGAACTTAAAGAAGATGCGAAGAAATTTGGTGATGACCGCCGTTCTCCAATTGTGAAACGTGCAGAAGCCCATGCGATTAATGAACAAGATATGCTTCCTGCAGATCCTGTGACTGTGGTGTTGTCTGAAGCGGGTTGGATTCGCTCGGCGAAAGGTCATGAAGTCGATGCTGAGAACTTAAATTTCCGTGCAGGTGACCAATATCTCAGCCATGCGCAAGGTAAATCGAATCAACGTGTTTATGTATTAGATGATGCCGGTCGTAGCTATGCTTTGGGCATCAATACCTTGCCATCTGCGCGTGGTTTAGGTGAGCCTCTGAGTTCTAAGCTTGCACCTGCAAGTGGTGTTGGCTTTAAACAAGTGTTTATTGCTGAAGATGAAACAGAAGTCTTGGCAATGAGCAGTAAAGGCTATGGCTTTAAAACCCAAGCGAAAAATCTCGATACCAATGCCAAAGCGGGTAAAGCCTTCCTTAGCTTGTCTGAAGGGGCGGCGGTTATGAATTTAACGGCAATTGAGAATGCAACACATCTTGCACTCCTCAGTTCTGCGGGGCGTTTGCTGTTGGTTGAGCTTGATGAATTACCAGTCCTGAATAAGGGTAAAGGTAATAAATTGATACAACTTGAGGCAAAAGATCAAATTGTATCCATGACAACTTTGAATTTAGATGAAATAATTCAAGTGCTTGCAGGTAATCAACAATTAAAGCTTAAAGCCGACGATCTGCAAAAATATGTGGGCAAACGTGCATCGAAAGGCGTGTTGTTACCACGTGGATATCAAAAAGCAAATAAACTGTTCATTCAAAGATAATACTAGCATCCATGGAACGAAATACGTTATATATGCTGTTATTCGTGAAATGGATGCAATATTAAGCACAAACAAGTTAAATAATGACCGCTTAATATTGAAAAAAAACAGTTGGATTATTAAGGATTACGACAGGAGAATTGGGCGTTATGGAAAAGATTTGGTTCGCTGAATACCAAAAGACAGGGATTCCAGAAACTGTAGAATTACCCGCAGAAAATACCTCATTGGTCGATATTTTTGAGCGTAATTTCCAGAAGTTTGGCTCAAGAGATGCCTTTATCTTTATGGATAAAGTCTTAACTTTTAAAGAACTTGATGACGCTAGCCGTAAATTTGCAACTTATTTGCAAAGTTTAGGTTTAGCTAAAGGTTCACGCGTTGCAGTCATGATGCCGAACGTTCTTCAATATCCTGTTGTCGCATTGGGTGTATTCCGTGCTGGCCTGGTATTGGTCAACGTGAATCCACTGTATACCTCTCGTGAACTTGAACATCAATTGAATGACTCTGGTACAGAAGCTCTTGTTATTATTGAAAACTTTGCATCTGTTTACCAAGCTATTATTGGTAAAACCCCAGTAAAACACGTGATCGTGGCATCTGTGGGTGACATGCTTGGTACGCTGAAAGGCACATTGGTTAACTTTGTATTACGTTCAGTACGTAAACAAATTCCAGCTTGGAACATTCCAGGTCATATTCGCTTTAATGCAGCAATGTCTAAAGTGAGTGCAAACAATTACAAACGTCCAAACTTAACTTTAAGTGATACTGCTGTACTTCAGTATACCGGTGGTACAACTGGCGTATCTAAAGGCGCAGAATTGACCCATCGTAACCTTGTGTCAAATATGTTGCAGTGTGATGGTATTTTCCAAAGTAAATTTGGTCAGAAAGATGGTCAGCCAGATGATCGTATCTTCTGTGCATTACCGCTGTATCACATCTTTGCATTTATGGTGTGTGCACTTTACGGTATGTACAAAGGTCAGGCAAACGTATTGATTCCTAACCCGCGTGACCTACCTGCGGTAATGAAAGAATTACGTAAATACCAACCTTCATTCTTCCCAGCAGTGAACACATTGTTCAATGCTTTGGTGAACAATGAAGAGTTCAAGCAACTTGACCACAGTAAGCTAAAAATGGCGATGGGTGGTGGTATGGCAGTGCTTCCTTCGACTGCAGAAGCGTGGAAGAAAGTTACAGGTACCAATATTATCGAAGGTTATGGTTTATCAGAAACTTCACCTGTTGCAACCGCAAACCCTCCAGCATCAATGGAATTCAGCGGTACGATTGGTATTCCATTGCCACTGACTGAAGTTGCTATTTTAGATGATGATGGCAATGAAGTTGCTCAAGGTGAGCAAGGTGAAATTTCGATTCGTGGTCCTCAAGTCATGAAAGGCTATTGGAACCGTCCAGATGAAACTGCCAAAGTAATGACGGCGGACGGTTTCTTCCGTACAGGTGACATTGGTGTCATGGATCCACGCGGTTATGTGAAGATTGTAGACCGTAAAAAAGACATGATTTTGGTGTCTGGCTTCAACGTTTATCCTTCTGAAATTGAAGAAGTTGTTGCAAAACATCCAAAAGTACTAGAAGTTGCTGCGATTGGTGTTCCTGATGAAAAATCAGGTGAAGTACCTAAATTATTCGTTGTGAAAAAAGATCCATCTTTAACAACTGAAGAAGTTTTGGCATTCGCAAAAGAAAACTTAACTGGCTATAAGCGTCCACGTTATGTTGAATTTATGGATGAATTACCAAAATCGAACGTTGGTAAAATTCTACGTAAAGATTTGCGTAAAACCGCATAATACGATGCATAAAAAAAGCGCCTTCGGGCGCTTTTTTTATCGCTTTAAATTTAGATCATTAAATTTTACCTTTATTCATCGACCAGCGATCAAAGTAGCGACGTCCTACACCAAAAACACCCAAGAAAATAAACATCGCGCCGAACTGACGACTAAAGCCGGATTGGTTATAGCTGCCATAGGTTAAAATATTGTCGACTAAGCAATATAGGGCAATGACAATGACCCAATGCCAAAGGGGAAGTTGCTTGATGGAAACTGCATAGAATGCAATCCACATGATGACAAAGCTGAAAACAGTCGACCAGACATTTAAGTTGGCGCAAATCACAGCAAGTAAAAATGCAGTCACAGGAATGACGATTTTTAAGGCACGATCGACGCGAAGCTGATGGCGTTTTTGCTCTTCAAGAACTTCAAATAATTGATCTTGATCAGAAGTACTCATAGAGGATCCTTTCATCTGCCGATTATAAAAACACTATATTTAACAAAAATTATTCACGAAATGCCATGGTATTATAGCAGCCATAAAATCTTCCTGAGAAAAAACACATGCACAGCATCAGTGGGATCATCTATCTCATTTTGGCCGCTTGTTTACTGCCATATGTATTTACATTTATTGCGAAGCGAGCTGCAGGTTTTAAGTCGAGTGATAATCAAAATCCACGTGAAGTTTTAGCGCGCTCTACAGGATTGGCGAGCCGCGCACATGCAGTGCAGCAAAATAGTTTTGAAAGTTTACCTTTATTTATTGCGGCTATTCTAATGGCTGAATACATGGTGATTCATCAACAATACATCATGACCTTTGGGATTGCCTATCTTGTTTTACGCGTCATTTATGGGCTATGTTATTTAGCCAATTGGGCAACTTTACGTTCAATCATTTGGACCTTGTCGATGTTATGCCCGATTTGCCTGATGTTATTGGTCATTAAATTAAGCTAAATGTTCTGCTTGATGATTAAATTATCAGCATGATCGCTAAAATCACAAAAAAAGCGATAAAACCGTTATAATTGTGCCGGATTAAAAGATTTAACTTGTTTAAAGAGTGATGCTATGAGCTACAGCAATATCCCAGCGGGTAAAGATGCACCAAACGACATCTATGTCATTATTGAAATTCCTGCAAATGCAGCACCAATCAAATACGAAATCGATAAAGATTCTGATGCGTTATTTGTAGACCGTTTCATGGGTACTGCAATGTTCTACCCAGCGAACTATGGTTATGTTCCAAATACATTATCTTTGGATGGTGACCCACTAGACGTACTTGTGGTAACTCCACATCCAGTAGAGCCAGGTTCTGTAATTCGTTGCCGTCCTGTTGGTAAATTGAACATGGAAGATGACGGTGGTGTTGACGCAAAACTCATTGCTGTTCCACACGACAAATTGACTCCGCTTTATAAAGATGTTCAAGAATATACCGATCTTCCTGCATTATTGATCAATCAAATTGAACATTTCTTCCAACACTACAAAGACTTAGAACCTGGTAAATGGGTTAAGTTAAGTGGTTGGGAAGGTGCTGATGTTGCGAAACAAGAAGTACTTAGCTCAATTGAAGCTTACAAAGCTGCGAACAAATAATATTTATTGTTTTAAGCTGAGCATCGTTTTTATATGAAATCGATGCTCATAAAAAAAACCTGCACAGTGTGCAGGTTTTTTTTCGCTATCTTAGAGTAGCTGCGAAATTAAAATAATTTCACAGGGATGTCTAACCAAATACGCCATTCATTGGTATCACCAATATAGTTGTTTTGGTAGTTATTACTAGCGCGGTAGTAAGAATGACGAAGGCGTAAGCTTGCATCTTTGGCAAAACCAGATTGAACGGTATATTTCACTTGGTTAAAGAATTCGCGTTCTTCTTCATTGTCGCTAATCATTGTGCCAGCATTATTAGTGGCTTTAATATCCCAACCGTAAACAAATGCTGAAGTCCAAGATAGGCCTGGAACATTTAATGCGCCAAAGTCATAGGTATATTGAAGTTGTACAGACTTTTCATCATTACCAATAAAGTCAGATAGATACGAGTTTGGCATGTAAATAGATTGTTTACCATCACCAACGTTTGTACCTAAGCCATAGTCGTAACCGGTATTACCAAAGTTTTGTTGGTAAGCAACCATGACATTGTGTGGACCACGATTATATGTTGTAGAAAGGGCAGCGATTGAGTTATCGAATGAGTCGTTGCTTTCACCAATTTGAGAATATAAGTATTGATTAGCATCTTTATCCCATTTTGTGTGATAAGCGCTTAAATCATAAGTCAATGAGCTTTTATCAACTAAACCTTGAGTAAAATTGGCATTGATATAATGACGATCTAAACGATCTTTAATATCTGTACCATAGTAAGCAAGATTTAATTGATCATTTGCTTTATATTTTGCACCCCAAACAATTGCGCGGTCTAACTTAGCACCATCAGAATTAATTTGATTTGATAATTGATTTTCAGTGAATTTACCAGCGATCAGGTTAAGATTATTAATCTCATTACTTTCAACCAAAACACCTGTGTAGTATTCAGGTACTAGTCGTGCAGTATTACTTGCTAAAACAGGGATGTCGAGAAGTTGTGTACCGTAAGTTGCAGTCGTATTTGAAATACGTGCTTTTACATATGCACCGCCACGCGCCCAGTGATCATAAGCATCAACTTTACCATTCGCATCTTTGCTACCATGCGTTGGAATCATATCGTTATCGGTATGAGCATTTTCACCAAGTTTGATTGATGCATCGCCTATGATACCCGCTGCAAAACCAACAGTGCCTTTGGTAAAACCTGAATCAAGATTTACGATAGCAGTTTGCGCAAAAGAGCTAGTATCATCTACGCCATTTTTTTTATCACGATGTAAATAACCTGTACGGAACAATACAGAGCCTTCGGCATCTTCCACAAAGCCTTTAGATTCACTTTGTTCGCTAGCAAAAGCAGTAGAAATAAGAGCAGTGTTTACTAATACTGCAAGTGTTAGTTGTTGAGCTTTAAGCATTGGGAGAGAGCCTCATGCAAATTTGGTTAATATGTAGTGCGATTGTATATTTTTTCTTAAAAAAATCACTATTTTTAATGCGCTTATTACACTAAAGTTAGAAAACATTCAGATCATCGGTCAATCTGTAATAAGCAAATGTTTCGTATGTTATTGTTGTTTAACAGATAGTTTATTTAAATTGAATATATATTAAGCTAAAGAGAAGTTTCTTCATTGCTTATCATAAAAAAATATAAAAAATGGTAAAAACTTTCATTTAACTTGCTGATTTATCATCACTCTTCGCGACAAATTGTGCTGAATCTAAATTCGTATTTTGATCAAAAAGTATAACAATGGTTGAGGTGCATGGCATCTATATTCAGGCACAGTAAGCACCGTTGGCGTGTTTTTTGTAAATAGAGAATGACTTTTAGCGAAGTCGTCAGAAATGTTTTCCTTAAAAATCTAGCTCAATAAAAGATGATATTAATCGTGATAAATACATATAAATGAATGCATTAAATCATTGTTAAAGACTAGAACAAGATAAAAGATATTTTATGAATCAAAAGCTTATTTTTTACTATTTTATATAATCTTACCTTTGTTTTTAAATGATTTAATTTATCAAAATAAGAAAAAAGGGGCTATACAGTGCCGTAAAATCGATTAAAATCGGCGCTAAATTTTACTCAACCCAATCCACGATCGATCCGATGTGGGGACTAAACATGATTCAATTTTATAAAAAAGCAATTTTAAGTATTTTAGTGACCCTAGGTACAGTCCCTGCATTTGCAGAACAAACTGAACAAGCCACAACTGCACAAGGGAATTGGTCTGGAAGTTTGGGCGTGGTAAACAAATATGTGTACCGTGCGAGTGAAGAAAATGATCAAGCGGCATTACAAGCCGGACTTGAATATGCACACAACAGTGGGCTGTTCGCTGGCTATTGGGGTTCTACACTCAACTATGACCCTACGGACGACAGTCAGTCACATGGTTTTGAACATGATTTCTATGTTGGATATGGACGTGAACTGAATGAAGATTGGAGCTATAAGTCACAAGTGATGGCCTATGTCTATCAAGGTGGCGGTTCTGTTTATAACGACGACCGATCTGAAAAGCGTCGCACGACAGGCGTCGAATTTATTCAGGACATTAGTTATAAAGATTTAACTGCAAGCATGGCTGTATTGTTGTCTGATGTTAATTATGGCAACGCAGGTGATGTATATCTGAATGCTGCTTATAGCTATGCATTACCTTATGATGTTTCATTAAATTCATCGCTCGGCGTTTCTGTTTTTAATGACAGTCGTGATGATAGCCTATTAACAACCACAGAAGATGTGGTGTTCACTGAAGCACGTTTAGGCTTGAGTAAATCGATTGCTGATACTGGATTTGAAATTGCTGCTGACTATGTATGGGGCGGTAAAGATCGTGAAGGCGAGCAATTAGATGATAACGTTGTGGTTGGATTGACCTATTCTTTCTAACATTAACGAGTTGACCTTATTCGGTCATATTCTTGAAAGTGCATAATGGTGATTGTGCACTTTTTTTATGCATTTTTGAGATCGGTGTTGAAAAAATATACTCAAAAAAGCGCATTTTTAAAATCCTGTTACATCTATCAACCTGAAGATTTAAATAATCTAAATAGATGAAAATCTGCATTCTAAAATAAATTAAAGAGAAAAAAGGCCAAATAGGATAATTAAAAAATAATAAATAAAAACAGTAATATATTGGTTTTTCATAAACCAAAATGGTGACTTTTATAAAAAAAATATGCGCTTATTTTTAAACATGGCACAGCGCTTGCTAATACCTCATTGAGTTCAACGAAATAACCAAAAAATACGTCGTCGCACGATGTGGGGGAACAAACCATGAAATTTGCACTTAAAGCTTTATCAATCGCTGTATTAGGAGCAGCATCGATGTTTACTTTTGCTGAAGCACCTGCTTCTGAGCATTCTGTATCCGGAAATATCGGCGTACTGTCTAGCTATAATTTACGTGGTATTACCAATGTGCCTGAAAATAGCGGCGCAACTATTCAAGGTGGTTTGGACTATAGCCATGCGTCAGGCTTCTATGCAGGTTACTGGGGTTCAACCTTAGATTATGCACTTGGTGAAGAAGGGCGTGATTCTTTTGAACATGACTTTTATGCAGGTTATAACGGCAAAATTACTGAAGATTTAGGTTATACCGTCGGTGGTACGTATTATTACTACTATGAATCGGATGTTGATTCCGATGGTTTCGAAACTCTCTTAGGATTGAACTACAAAGACTTTAGCGTAACTGCGCAAACCTTAACTCAAAATACGACTTGGGGTAACAAGGGCGATACGTATATCTTAGGCAGCTATAGCTATGCATTGCCAAAAGATTTCACGCTAAATACTTCATTGGGCCTATATACATATGGTGATGATGACGAATTTGTAAAAACCACTGAAGACTTTGGCTTCCGTCATTTTACAGCAGGTTTAAGTCATCCATTGGGTGACACTGGTGCGAGCGTAAATATGGATTATATCGTGGGTGGTTATGACCGTCTGGATGAAAAACAAAAGAATAAAGTCGTATTTGGCTTGAAATACGAATTCTAATTTTAAAAAGCATTAAAAATGGCGACCTTAGGTCGCCATTTTTTTAAGTATTGAGCTGGCTTCGATAGGACAGTGCTTCAGAAACGTGTTGAGCTTGAATGTGTTCACTTTGAGCCAAGTCAGCAATGGTTCTGGCAACACGTAATACGCGATGATAAGCACGCGCAGATAAATTCATTCTCTGCTGGGCTAAGTGTAAAATATTCTGTGCAGTAGCATCCAAAACTGCTTGTTGCTCCAATTGCGTCGGCGTCAGTGCCATATTGGATTTTTGCTGACGCTCTATTTGTAACTCATAAGCTTGAATGACACGATGCCTAACTGTACTTGAGCTTTCAACCTCTTGCGAACTTTGTAATTCATGTGCTGCTAGTGGCGGGACATCTATATGTAAATCAATACGATCTAATAATGGACCTGAAATACGGTTTTGATAGCGTTTAATACTTTCAGCACTACATTGACAGCGGCTGTCTTGGTTGAAGGCATAGCCACATGGGCAAGGATTCATTGCTGCGATCAATTGAAAATTTGCAGGGAAGGTGATTTGACGAGAAGCCCGTGAAATCACAATTTCCTTGGATTCGAGTGGTTGCCGTAACACCTCCAACACCTTTCGATCAAATTCAGGCAGCTCATCTAAAAATAAAACTCCTAAATGTGCCAAGGTGATTTCACCCGGTTTAGGATTTGATCCGCCTCCGACGAGGGCAATCGCAGATGCGGTATGGTGCGGCGCACGAAATGGACGCTGCCCAAAATGATGATTTGCACCTGCAATGGAATAAATACTCGCGACTTGCAAATTTTCTTGCATATCTAAGGGCGGAAGAATGCTGGCTAAACGCGAGGCGAGTAGAGTTTTACCTGTGCCTGGAGGGCCACGAAATAGCAGGGAATGACCGCCAGCCGCCGCAATTTCTAAAGCACGACGTGGTCTCAGTTGACCTTTCACATCAGATAAATCAAAAGGGTAACTGTGTTGATTGGCTGACGATGTCGAGGGGTGGCTGCTGATTAAGGCTGAACGACTCAAATGTTCACATACATCCTTAAAATGCTGCGCAGGAAAGACTTGGAACTCCGGCAGTTGCGCCGCTTCATCGGCATTGAGTGCCGGTAGAATCAGATGATGCCCGATATGCTGACAGGCAATGGCTATACTTAAGATGCCACTGACAGGTCGTAAATAACCATCAAGTGCCAATTCTCCAATAAATTCAAAACCATCTGCTGCATTTTCAGGAAGTTGTCCCGACGCGATCAGAATCCCTAAAGCAATGGCGAGATCTAAACGTGAACCATCTTTGGGTAAATCTGCGGGTGCTAGATTAATGGTCAGACGTTTGGTCGGAAACTGAAAGCCGCTATTAATAATCGCAGAGCGGACACGGTCTTTACTTTCACGGACGGCGGCCTCAGGTAGGCCAACAATGGTCAATGAAGGCAGACCTTGGCTGACATGGACTTCAACTTCAATTTGGGGTGCATTTAAGCCGAGCAAACCCCGAGTATAGATTTTGGCAAAAGACATATTATTGTTCCGTTATGGTGCATTATTTTTAATCGTTATGCGTCTTTTGTTGCACTAAAAAGGTGCTTATTTTTTGTTCTGAATTTTTTGTTCGAGTTCTTCGACGTGTTTCAACAATTCATTTAAACGTAAATTGGCATTATTCAGTGCAGTACGTTGGCGTTCGATTTCTTCTTTCGACACGAGATCCATTTTGCTCACAGCTTCATTGAGTAAGCTGCGAAGATTATGTTCGACGTCTTTTTTCGGCTGATCGATTTGTTCTAATATCGCTTGTAATAAGGTTTCAATCATTGTTTAGACCATCCTCAGTGATTTGGTGGCAGCAGTTTAACATCGCCACATTCATGACCATAGTGCTTTCATTCAAATATGCGTTTAATCGATCAGTAAAATCGTAATTCTTCTAGTAAAAACGTCTATTTTTATAAGCATACGCAAGATTATCCGTATAAAATAGGTTATAAAGAAATCTCATGCTGGGCTGACTATTTTCCCCCGACTGTAGTCATATTGGCATGAAAATTGAACATAAAACCTTACAGGTGAAATAAGCCGAAGGAAAACAAAACATGAAGCTCGTAACTGCAATTGTAAAACCTTTTAAATTAGATGACGTGCGTGAAGCACTCTCTGAAAATGGTGTTCAAGGGATCACTGTCACTGAAGTTAAAGGCTTCGGTCGCCAGAAAGGTCACACTGAACTTTATCGTGGTGCTGAATATGTGGTTGATTTCTTACCAAAAGTAAAAATCGAAATCGCAATCAGTGATGAAATGGTCGATACCGTAATTGAATCAATTACTCGTGTTGCAAGCACAGGAAAAATTGGCGACGGTAAAATTTTTGTAAGCAATCTGGAACAAGTCATCCGTATCCGTACTGGTGAAACAGGTGCAGATGCCGTTTAAAAAATTGGCATGAAGTTTGCTGAGTAGCTAATAACTCAGAAAATCAGGTCGGGGGATACGAATGAAAAAGATGCTAATTGCACTCGGCTTGTCCAGTGCACTTTTAGGTGGTTCTGTTGCGTGGGCTGAAGAAAGCGCAACAGCACCTACAGAAGAAGTCACAGTAGTTGATACTGCAAATACAACAACGCTAAATACAACAGAAGCTGCAGTTCCAGTTGAAGCAGCGCCAGCACCTGCAGAACCAGCACCTACAGAAGAAGAACCTAAGCTCGATACAGGTGATACAGCATGGATTTTAGTATCCACTGCACTTGTTTTACTCATGACAATTCCCGGTTTAGCATTGTTTTACGGCGGTATGGTCCGTAAGAAAAATGTACTCAGCACCATGGCACACAGTTTTGTTGCTGCGGGTGTCGTGAGTTTAACGTGGGTGATTGTGGGTTATACCTTAGCATTTGGTGAAGGCAATGCCTTTATCGGTAGCTTAGACAAATTTATGTTGTCGGGCATCACCACAGAAGCCTTGTCCGGTACGATTCCAGAGATTCTTTTTGTTATTTTCCAAATGACATTTGCCATCATTACCGTTGCCATTATTAGCGGTTCGATTGCAGAACGTATGAAATTCGGTGCTTTCGTTGCGTTCATCGCAATTTGGAGTGTCGTGGTTTATGCACCAATTACCCACTGGGTATGGGGCGGTGGTTGGTTAGGTAACGACGGTGCGCTTGATTTTGCGGGTGGTACGGTTGTTCACATCAACTCAGGTGTTGCGGGTCTCGTTGCAGCGTACATGCTTGGTAAACGTATGGGGCTTGGCCGTGAATCTATGGCACCACATAACCTAACGCTAACTGTCATCGGTGCAAGCCTTGTATGGGTAGGTTGGTTCGGTTTCAACGGTGGTTCTGCACTGGGTGCAAATGGTTCCGCTGGTTATGCATTGGTGGTAACACAAGTTGCAGCAGCGGCAGCAGCAGTGGCATGGTTAATTACTGAAAAAGTGGTTCGTGGTAAAGCGTCTGTCTTGGGCGGTGCTTCTGGTGCGGTAGCAGGTCTTGTGGTGATTACACCTGCGGCAGGTTTCGTAACCGTTGGCGGCGCTTTAGCGATGGGTCTGATCGGTGGTGTGGTTTGCTTCTGGGGGATTACTGCGCTGAAACGTGCGTTGAAAGCGGATGACTCTTTGGATGCGTTTGGTCTACATGGTGTAGGTGGTATCGTGGGTGCGATCCTTACAGCATTCTTTGCCAGCGAATTCATCATGGGTGATAAAGCACCGAGCAACTTAATGCATCAATTATGGGTTCAAGTCGAAGGTGTACTAGCGACAATTGCTTACTCAGCTGTGATGACATTCATTATCTTGAAAGTGATTGATCTAGTGATTGGCATCCGTGTTGAAGCTGATGACGAACGTATGGGTCTAGACTTAAGTCAACATGGCGAACGTGTAGAATAATAAGATCACAGTAAATCAATATATTGTGTAAAACAGCCCGAAAGGGCTGTTTTTTTTCCATATCTAGCGTAAAGCTCTACAAATTTCAAAATTTTTGCTACACTCTAAATCCATTCGGATTTGTTCAATTTAACCGCTATGCATTGTCCATTTTGCAACGCTGAAGACAGTAAAGTGATTGACTCACGTCTTGCTGCTGAAGGCTGTCAGATACGCCGCCGCCGTGAATGTATTAGTTGCGGTGAACGTTTTACAACTTTTGAAAGCTATGAAGTGGTGATGCCGCGTGTCATCAAGTCTGACTCAAAGAGCGAACCTTTTGATGAAGCCAAGCTCCGCCGCTCGCTCATGCATGCCTTGCAAAAGCGTCCAGTAACGCAAGAGCAAATTGAAACGGTACTCAGTGATATTCAATTGCAAATTCGCCGTTTGGGTGAACGTGATGTGAAATCACGCACCATTGGTGAAATTGTCATGCAGTCATTGTTCGCTTTAGATCATGTGGCTTATGTACGTTTTGCTTCTGTGTATCAAGACTTCCAAGATGTAGAAGCTTTTCGTCGTCAAATTGAACAAATGCAGCAGCGTGAGCACTAATGCACATCTGCTTCCATTTTTATCATGAGTGATTACATGTCTGAGTTAGATCAAGTGACGTTGCAGCAGCATCAACAGTGGATGCGGCGTGCAATTGCATTGGCACAGCAGGGGCAATACAGCACGCGTCCTAACCCCAATGTAGGCTGTGTGATTGTCAAAGACGGTCAATTGGTTGGTGAAGGCTTTCATCCAAAAGCGGGTCAGCCGCATGCAGAAGTCTTTGCAATGCGTGATGCAGGTGAGGCCGCACGTGGCGCAACCGCTTATGTGACTTTAGAGCCATGCGCACACTATGGACGTACGCCACCTTGTGCCAAAGGCTTGGTAGAAGCAGGTGTTGCTCAAGTCGTTGTGGCCTGTCCCGATCCGAATCCATTGGTTGCGGGTAAAGGTGTACAAATCCTACGTGATGCTGGCATTGAAGTGATTACGGGTATTTGTGAAGCAGAAGCGCATCAATTGAACTTGGGTTTTTTAAA
The DNA here is from genome assembly GCF_013419295.1 of Acinetobacter sp. YH12094. Classification (NCBI taxonomy): domain Bacteria; kingdom Pseudomonadati; phylum Pseudomonadota; class Gammaproteobacteria; order Moraxellales; family Moraxellaceae; genus Acinetobacter; species Acinetobacter sp. YH12094. The sequence continues at coordinate 27,650 of NZ_VPAK01000021.1, read as the reverse complement.
AGCCATGGCGAGGGGCATGCCTTATGTCCGCCTCAAAGTCGCATCGAGCCTTGATGGGCGAACAGCCATGGCTTCAGGTGAGTCTAAGTGGATTACGGGTGCAATGGCGCGACAAGATGTACAGCATTGGCGTGCGATATCAGGTGCTGTGATTACTGGGATTGAAACAGTATTAGCCGATGATTGCTTACTCAACGTACGTCAGCTCGATGACGCTGTTGACATGCGTAACGTGGTTCAGCCGAAACGTATCGTGCTAGATCGTCAAGGCCGCTTGCCATTAAGCGCAAAAATATTGCAGCAACCTGAAACCGTGATGGTCATGGGGCCATATCGTCAGGAACTTGCTGACTTGGGCGTGGTACAATTTGAAATTCAGCCTTTGGCCGATCTGTTAGCAGCATGCGTTCAACAGTTTCAAATTTATGATGTACTTGTGGAAGCTGGTGCGACACTTTCGACCGCTTTCTTACAAGAACATTTGATCGATGAAATGATCAGTTATGTTGCACCGACCTTGTTGGGTCAGTCAGCACGTGCGATGTTTAATGCGGAATTTGACCGCATGGCAGAGCAGCTTCGATTTAAGCTGAAAGATGTCACTCAATTGGGTGATGACATCCGCTTAAGGTTAATCCCTTCTCAAGAGACGCTATGAATTCAGAGTCTACGGTTTATCACAAACGTCGTCATGCGGCTCGTACCACAGACGAATATCTTTTCCATCAGTTGGTTCCTTATTTGGGAAACAAACGCCGCCTATTACATCTGATTTTAGAAGCACTTGAGCAAACGGGAACCTTAAAACGCGAAGATGGTCGTGCGCCGATATTTGCAGACTTTTTTGCAGGTTCGGGTGTGGTATCACGGTTGGCTCGTCAAAACGGCTATCGTGTTATTGCCAATGACTGGGAACCCTACAGCCATGCCTTGAACAGCGCGATTCTCTCTTGCGTTGAAGCACCTGCTTTTAAAGAGTTGGGTGGCTATCAGAAAGCGATTGATTATCTGAACCGTTTGCCAGAAGTTAAAGGTTGGGTGACCCATAACTTGTGTCCACGTAATGATGAAATCTACGATCCGGCACGTGACCGTTTATTCTTTAAACGTCGTAATGGTATGCGTATCGATGCGATTCGTCAGCAAATTGCAACTTGGCAGGCTCAAGGCGCGATTGATGATGTGGAAATGAGTGCTTTGTTGGCACCGTTATTGTATTCAGCAAGTTTTGTCAGCAATACCAGCGGTGTATTTAAAAGCTTTCATCATGGTTGGGGTGGTAAAACCCAAGCAGCCTTAGATCGTATCGGTTCATTGTTATGGCTGACCCCAAGTCGTTTTTGTGAAATTGGTGATCCGAAAAAACCCGCTGCTGAAATGTGGTGTGTCGACGCACAGCATTTGGCCAATCAAATGAGCGGCTTTGAAGTAGATGTGGCTTATCTCGATCCACCATATAACCAACATGCTTATAGCAGTAACTACCATGTGTTGAATGCCTTAACGTTATGGGATCAGGTGGATTTACCAACACCAGACACCAAGGGTTTTAAGAGCGGAATCGATCGTGCATGGCGAAAAGAGCGTCCAAGTCCATATAATTCTTCGAAGCATGCGAAAGAAGCTTATGAAAAATTATTAGAAACCATCAATGCACGTTACATCCTGACGAGCTATTCAACCGATGGTAATATCAGTGCCACAGATTTGTTACAAGCCAATTTAAAACGTGGTCGAGTAAGCTTATTGACGCAAGATGTGCCACGTTACCGTGTGAGCAAGCAGCGTCAGTCTGAACGTGCGCGCGTACTAGAGTTTATTGTCATCACGGATACGCATGCCAAATCAGGTCCACCGATCCGTCAGTTGTTGAGTCAATTGCACCATTTTGCAGAATTAGGTGGTGTCGATACCTCTGGTGTGAGTACGCAACTTGATTTGTGGTAAAAATCATCGCCCCATATTTTTCAGGGATTGAACATGTTTACAGGCATTATTGAAAGTCTAGGTAAAGTTGAAAGCATTCAAAACGTGGGTGGCGATGTCCGCTTGCGTATCCAGACAGATTTAGACATGTCGGATGTGCATTTGGGAGATTCTATTGCCACCAATGGCATTTGCTTAACCGTGATTGACTTTGGCAGCAATTGGTATGCAGCTGATGTATCACGTGAAAGTTTAAATCGGACCACCTTGGAACACTGGAAAGCAGGGCAGGTAGTAAATGTGGAAAAAGCCATGTTGCCGACCACGCGTTTTGGTGGACATATTGTCAGTGGTCATGTCGATGCAGTGGGTGAAATCACTCAAGTTCGTTCAGATGCACGTTCAATTTATTTTGAAGTGACCGCACCGAAAGAAATTGCACGCTATTTAGCAGAAAAAGGCTCTGTGACCGTGGATGGTATTAGCCTGACGATTAACCATTTACGTGGCAATGTGCTGAGCTTAAATTTAATTCCGCACACGGCTGAACGAACCAATATCGGTACGTGGAAAGCTGGGGCTAAAGTGAACTTGGAAGTGGATGTTTTAGCACGTTATATTGAGCGTTTATTGCTCGGAGATAAAGCCGCTGAGACCACGGCGCAATCTAAAATTAGCTTAGATTTTCTCGCTGAAAATGGCTTCTTGAAATAAGTTGATACCGAAGAAAACCAAACAGTCTGATTGAAAAATTAGACTGTTTTTTTATTTTTGGTGATAATGCGTCGCGGTATTTCAAATACGATGAATAATCAGACAGGTGATAATGATTGATTTCTTACTGAATCTGGAACAGTGGTTACCCATGTTATTGGAAAATTATGGTGTGTGGATTTATGCCATTTTATTTCTGGTGATATTTTCAGAAACGGGTTCAGTATTTATGTTCTTCCTGCCAGGAGACAGCCTGTTGCTTGCCATCGGCGCATTATGCTCAACAACGGAAGTGGTGCATTTACACACCATGGGGCTGATGTTATTTGTCGCATCGGTCTTGGGCTACTGCGTCAATTACTATACGGGCAGCGTGTTAGGCATTAAGTACTTTAATAAGCACACACGTTACTTTAAGCCCGAATATATGGTCAAAACCAATAAATATTTTATGAAGCATGGCGGTAAAACGATTTTAGTCGCACGCTTTGTACCTTTTGTACGTTCTTTTGCGCCTTTTGCCGCTGGGTCTGCGCGCATGAGCCTCGGTACATTTATGTTCTATAACGTGCTGGGTGGTTTCATCTGGATTGGATTATTACTTGGTATTGGTTATTTCCTAGGACATACCGTTTCTGCAGTTGCAGATTTGGTCTAAGCCAAACTTAGACATAAAAAAAGCCCACTGTTGTGGGCTTTTTTTATGGAGTCGATGACAACTTAGTGTTTTGTAACGGTCACCACATCAAGGGTTTGAAAAATCGAGCTGCGGGGCAGTTGCTGAATGCTAAAACCACCTTTTTCTGATTCACGGCTGAGATACACCGAAATACTATGAAAGTCTGAATGACTCAGCCAAAGATCTTTGGCACGAATGTCCCATTGTTCTCCAGCAGATAGAGAGGATATTTTCTGGGTAATCTGGTGAATGATGTCCATATTGAATTCCCATCTGGATGCATGATTATATTTTTAGGATGCCTGAAGCATTGTATTTTGAGGGACAATGCTTCAGCCATATGAACATCATGTTGCAAATACATGTCAGTTTAATGACAGTGACCAGATTTCGATCGACAGCTTACGATGCTTGGGATGATGTAGATTCTGTCGAAAAATTGGAGTTTTCTAAGATATAGTCAATTTCTTCTTGTGCTGCAGCTTTCAATTTTGCACGGAAATCACTGACTGCCATTTCGATTTGCGTTTCTGCCTCAAGTTCCAAACGCACGCGTACACTTTCAAGTTCTGACAACATTTGTCCTTCGCTGACCGATAAGCTTTGGCTTAATCCTGCTAAACCCGTTTCAGGATTTTTATGATAGCGAGCGGCATAGTGTTGTACTTCACGATCAAGATTATGCTGCATCATGGTGAGCGCTTGCGTTTGTGCAGCAAAGCGTAACTCTTCGTCACGTTTCAGTTGTTCTGCATAGGCTTGTTCAGCTTCACGTTTTTCTTCTAAGGCTTTTTCTAAAGCCAATTGTTTACGAATGCGAGCATCTTCAATCAGCTGTGCTTTCAAATCTGCATAGGCAGACTCAATTTTGTCAAAAGACACTTGCTGCTGCTGTTGGTCATTGACCAGCCATTGTTGAATGTCTGTACTGGGATTGAGTACATCGCAAACGCGACCAAGGTCATCAATAAAGGTCTGACGAATAGCTTCAGGTACTTTTAACCAGCGCTGTTTAAAGTCTGGACCGACATTCAATGCCATGGTGCATCTCCTTGCAAATAGGGTAAAACCAATATCACGTTAAAGTTTGTGGGTCTGTGGTTGAACGCCCAAACGTCGATATTGTTTATATTTTTCACGCCCGATAATTTTAGCGGGTTCGTTATTTTCAATAATTTCGATAATGTGACTAAAACTTGCGAACTGTTCAAGTGCTTGATCGTTAAAATTAAACACAATCCAGTCGGCTTGCTCAGGCAATTGGGCAGAAATACAGACCGTTGCCTCGGCTTGATCGATACCATGGGGAATGAAACCTGTGTGATCGAAACTCCACAGGCGTTCATCAAGTTGTTGCTGTAAGTCTGGGTCAGCACAATGTAGCCAAATACGTACAGGCTGACGCAGAATCTTACGGCATAAACGACAAGTGCTTTCGACTTGTCGTTCAGGACTTTTTTCAAATAAATAAAAGCTAACTTTAGCCATTCGATTGAGCACGATTCGCTAAGAATTGCATTAATAATGGTACAGGACGACCTGTTGCGCCTTTATTTGCACCTGAGTTCCATGCAGTCCCAGCAATGTCTAAATGCGCCCAACGGTATTCACGCGTAAAGCGTTGAAGGAAACATGCAGCGGTCACAGAACCTGCTTTTGGACCACCAATGTTGGCAATATCTGCAAATGGAGAATCAAGTTGTTCTTGATAATCTTCAATCACTGGCATGCGCCATACGCGGTCAAAGCTATGTTGACCCGCAGCAGTCAATTCAGCCGCAAGTTCATCATCCGGAGTGAACATACCGGTAAGGACTGAACCTAATGCCACAACACATGCACCAGTGAGGGTTGCAATATCAATCACCAGTGCAGGATTAAAGCGTTTTACATAGGTCAAGGTATCGCACAGAACCAAACGACCTTCGGCATCGGTATTTAAAATTTCAACGGTTTGACCGCTCATGGTTGTCACGATGTCGCCCGGGCGAGTGGCATGACCAGACGGCATGTTTTCTGCAGCAGCAATTGCGCCGACCACATGAATCGGTAATTTCGCTTCACACAGCGCACGGATGGTACCCAAAACTGATGCAGAACCGCACATGTCGAATTTCATTTCGTCCATGCCCGCACCTGGTTTAAGTGAGATACCACCCGTATCAAAAGTCACGCCTTTACCAACAAGCACTACAGGGGCTTCTTCACGATTTGAAAGGTATTCGATGGTAATAATACGGCCTGGACGGTCAGAACCTTTACTCACAGCAAGGAAAGCACCCATACCGAGATCAGCCATTTGCTGTTCATCGAGTACAGTCACTTTGAGTTGATCCGGAAATTCAGCTGCAAGTGCTTGAGCTTGTTCGGCCAAATATTCAGGGAAACAGATATTGCCCGGACGGTTACCTAAGTCACGAGTAAAACTTTGACCTGATTGAACTGCAGAAATTAAGTCAAGCTGTGCAGTGGTTAATGGACTTTCAGCAGCGATTAAATGGATCTGCTCCAAAACAAATTCATTTTTCTTTGATTTGTATTCATCAAAGGCATAAGCCGCTTGGGTCAGGCTAAGTGCAAATAAATAATGTTGTTCTTGTGGTAGGGCAGAGATATCGACACTGATCTGTTTGAATTTTTTTTGTGACGCTTTAATAATAGTTTGTGCAATTTTTGCAAATTTATTGACTTGTAATTCAGCAACTTTGCCGAGGCCTAAAAGAGCGCTATTGCGACAAGCGGCAATGTTCGCCACCAAAGGCAGGCTTTCATTGAGTGCTGCTTTAAATTGAGTTGCTTCAATTAAATTATCTAAATCATTGATTTGATATGAAGTAGCTGCATTTGTAACGTGCTCAGAATCTACTAATATCAACAAATATTGGCTGGACGCATTCGCTTGGAATGACGTATTAATAGAAAGTTTCATGTGCGGTATTTATGCCTTTTTAAATTTATAAACCATTAAACCATTGAAACATTTATATGAATAGAGTTTCAATGAGCAACAAGGGTATAGGTTTTATATTTTCTACATTCGGGTAAACTAACGCTAGTTTTTATTGGCCCTATTTTTGGAAGAATTAATTTGATTATTCGGCGTTATCTGGTCAAGCAAGTGGTGTCGACATCACTGGTTGTGATTGCCTTATTGACCTTGATCATGATGGGTGGTCGTTTGATCAAGTACTTTGGTGTGGCGGCGCAGGGTCGTTTAGATGCAAGTATTTTATTTAGCATCATTGGCTACCGTTTGCCTGAATTTTTAACCTTAATTCTTCCGCTCGGTTTCTTTATTGGTCTGATGTTGGTCTTTGGTCGTCTGTATGTCGATCATGAAATGGCTGTGCTCAATGGTAGCGGTGTCAGTCGTAATCAATTGTCACGTTTATTGGTGCCGATGACCGTGGTCTTTATGGCTGTTCAAGCATTTTTGATGCTGTGGGCGTCGCCTTGGGGCATCCGTCAGTTTGAAGCATTAACGACTTCGCAAGCGGTACGAACAGGCTTTGACTTGGTTCGACCGAAAGAGTTTATTTCCTCTGGGCCCTATACCATTTATGCAGGGGACTTGTCAGAAGACCGTAAAAACTTAAAAGATATTTTCTTTTATCAGCGTGCAGAAAAAGAGGGCAAGCCTGATGTCATTATTTTGGCAAAAGAAGCGACCCGCGTCGAAGTGCCCGATGACAATGCCAATGTGGTTGATTTGGTTGAAGGCCGCCGTTACGAAATCTATCCGGGGCAACCGCGTTATTCTCAAGCTGAATTCCAAAGTTATCGTTTACGTTTAGAAAATGATAAAGAAGCAAAATTTGAAAGTACCGAAGTAGAAGCTTTACCAACCTCGAAGTTATGGGATAACCGTCATGATCCTGTGGTTGCCAGTGAACTTGGTTGGCGAATCTTTGTGCCGTTCGCTATTTTGGTGGCGTTATTGCTTGCCACTGCTTTGTCTGAGGTAAGTCCTCGTCAAGGGCGTTACCTAAAACTGTTCCCAGCCTTACTTATTTTTGCCAGTTTAATCGTGGCTTTAATGGCGATCAAAACGCGGATCAGTAAAGAAGAAATGGGCATCTGGGCTTATCCACTTGTTTTGGTAATTTACGGCATTGCAGCGGCATTGTTCTCGCGTAAACAAAAATTAGCGCCCAAAATTAAGAAACAAATTCAGCGAGTGAGGTCTTAAAATGTTGGCACGTCGTATAGTTGCAAAACATGTGACCAAAACTACTGCTTTAGCCATGCTTGGTGCGACCGCGGTATTGGCTGGCTTACAAGTGCTTTTTACTTATTTAGGTGAATTGGGCTCGCTGAAAGAAGGCTATAACGCATGGAATGCTTTGCAGTATGTGTTATGGAGTTCACCGAATTATTTATATGAAATTTTGCCGATTTCAGCCTTGATTGGTGCAGTACTGGGTTTAGGGACTCTAGCTTCAAACAGTGAATTGATTGTGATGCGTTCGGTCGGCATCAGCCTATGGCGGATTGTGGGCTGGGTGATTCGTTCGGCACTCATTTTGGTGGTTTTATCCTTTGCATTAAGCGAATGGGTCATTCCCTATACCAATGAACAAGCCAAAAGCGTCAAAAGTCACCGCACTGCGGCTGAACTGGGCGAAGTCAAAGGCTATTGGTCACGTGAAGGCCAGCGCTTTATTTATATTGACTATGCTAATTCGCAAGGTCAAATTAAAGATGTTCAGGTTGTTGATTTTGATGAAAAATATCGTTTGCGAGGCACTTTGGATGCGGAGCAAGGGAATTTTGTCAAAAATGGCTCTTGGTCGCTGCAAAATTCAACCCAAGTCGATCTCTTAGCGACGGGTGATGCCGTGGCGAAGCAAAATGCTGAACAGCCGCTTTCATTGGCCTTGCAACCCAAATATGTGCATATGGTTACCATTGATCCTGAAGACCTATCACCGAGTCAATTGGTGAGCTTTATGAGCTATATGCATGAATATAGCCAAGTCCCGAAGACTTACCAATTGGCGTTTTGGCAAAAGTTTGGTTCACCCTTTACTTTAATTGCCTTGGTGGTGATCGCGTGTTCTTTTATTTTTGGACCTTTACGTCAACAGTCGATGGGTTTCCGCTTGGTGATTGCCTTATTTGCTGGACTGGGCTTTTACTACTTACAAGATTTCTTAGGTTATGCAAGTTTGGTGTACGCACCATCGCCTGCATGGTTCGTCTTTATACCAATTATTTTGATGTTTGTAGCGGGTGGCTATCTGCTGCACCGCGCACGTTAAGTGCATGCAAGATTGAGTAAAACAATGTTGATGACCTAGATAAACCATGGTTGTCACATAGAGTCTTCACCGAAAATTCGGTAAGATAGTATGATTAATTTATAAACGAAAGAGTGTTCATTATGACGGATGCAACTGCTGGCAAAATCCCACACGTATTGGTAATTATGGATGGTGTGGGTCATCGCGAAGCGGTCGAGGACAATGCCTTTTTAGCAGCAAAACGACCTAACTTGACTGCAATGCAGGAAAAGCATCCGCATGGATTGATTTCAGGCTCTGGCGAAGACGTTGGTTTACCTGATGGACAAATGGGTAACTCTGAAGTGGGCCACATGAACCTTGGTGCAGGACGTGTGCTGTATCAAGACTTTACTCGTATTACCAAAGATATTCGTACCGGTGCATTCTTTGAACATGATGTTTTAGTTGATGCGGTTGAAAAAGCCAAAGCTGCCAATGGTGCAGTGCACATCATGGGCTTATTGTCTGAAGGTGGCGTGCATTCACATGAAGATCACATTGTGGCGATGGCTGAATTGGCATTAAAACGCGGTGCAAAAGTTTATCTTCATGCATTCCTTGATGGTCGTGATACACCGCCAAAAAGTGCACAACCTTCGCTTGAAAAATTAGATGCACTGTTTGCTCAGTATCCGGGTCAAGGTCGTATTGCCACCATGATTGGTCGCTACTTTGCAATGGATCGTGACAACCGTTGGGATCGTGTTGAGCAAGCCTATCGTCTTTTAACTGAAGGTGAAGCAGTGCGTACAGCAGCGACTGCTGTTGAAGGTCTAGAGCAGGCTTATGCTGCTGAAGAATCAGATGAATTTGTGAAAGCGACGCGTATTGGTGATTTAGCACCGATCCAAGATGGTGATAGCGTTGTCTTCATGAACTTCCGTGCTGACCGTGCGCGTGAAATTACCAAAGCTTTTGTGGAAAAAGATTTTGCAGGTTTTGAACGTAAAGTGGTTCCCGCTTTATCAAAATTTGTCATGTTGACACGTTACCAAGCAACAATTGATGCACCTGTGGCTTATATGCCAGAAGCGTTGCATAACTCGATTGGTGAATACCTGTCTAATTTGGGTAAAACACAACTGCGTATTGCTGAAACTGAAAAATATGCACACGTGACCTTCTTCTTCAGTGGTGGTCGTGAAGATGAATATCCGGGTGAAAAACGTATTTTAATTCCATCACCAAACGTTGCGACTTATGACTTAAAACCAGAAATGAGTGCTTATGAAGTCACTGATGAGTTGGTTGCCGCAATTAACTCAGGTGAGTACGACTTACTCGTGGTGAACTATGCCAATGGTGATATGGTTGGTCATACTGGTGTGTTTGATGCAGCAGTCAAAGCAGTTGAGGCCGTAGACACGTGCTTAGGTCGTGTATATGAAGCTGTGATGGCAAATAAAGGTCACATGTTAGTGACCGCCGATCATGGTAACGTAGAGCAAATGCAAGATTACCAAAGTGGTCAGGTGCATACTCAACATACCACTGAACTTGTGCCGTTTATCTATGTTGGCCCGACCAATGCAACAATTGCAGAAGGTGGTGTTTTGGCTGACGTAGCACCGACACTTTTAACGCTTATGCACATTCCTGTACCAACAGAAATGCAAGGTCGTAACTTGATTACTCTTGAAGCTTAAAATGTAAGGAAGCATGAATGACTAAAGCACACTGGACGTCAGTTGTAAGCCTTACAGCCTTGCTGCTGTGTTCTAGTCATTCGACATGGGGAGCCGATAAAGCAAAGTCGGCTTTCGATGAGTTTGATGGCAGCTATGAACAAAGTTATGCCGAAGTACCTGTCGAATCGATCCAACAATTTGTTCAAATCTATGGCATTGTCAAAGAAAATTATGTAGTTGAAAAAAATGACGATGCATTATTCCAACAAGCCATCAAAGGCATGGTCAGTGGTTTAGACCGTTATTCACGATATCTTTCACCTGAAGACTATAAGCAGCTTTTGCAATACACCGAAGGGGATATTGCGAGTGTCGATTTCAATTTGCGCTTTGATGTAGGTTTACAGCAATGGGTCATCACCAATTTAAAGCCTGATGCCGATTCAGCGAAGCTAGGTCTGAAAAATGGCGCAGCGGTGTTTAAAATTGATGATCAAGAACTCAAAAAACTCAATCAAGATCAAGTGCGACACCTGCTTACCGGCAGTATCGGCTCGACGCTGAATCTACAGTTGATAACTGCAAGTCAACCGATCAATTTGGTCAGAAACACTAAAGTTGAAACAGATATAGAATCTAAATTATTAAATAATCAGGTTTTAGTTTTACACGTTAAAGTTTTTCAACAAGATACAGCCAATGAAATAAAGCGTTTGATTGAAAGTCATGGTTCGCGTGTCAAAGCGGTATTGTTTGATTTAAGAAATAACCCTGGGGGGTTACTGTCCGCAGCAGTAGAGTCTGCCGATTTATTTTTGAATCAGGGCATTATTGTGTCGACTCGAAGTCGATCTGAGGGTGACCAACAGTTTCAGGCTTTACCGAGTTTTGAATTTCAAAATATGAAAGTTGGTATTTTAATCAACAATCGTTCTGCTTCTGCCGCAGAGGTCTTTACCGCAGCATTAAAAGAGCATAAACGTGCATGGGTAGCGGGTGAGAAAAGTTATGGTAAAGGTGTGGTTCAAAAACTATTTCCATTGAGTAATGGTGCGGCTTTACAAATGACTGTGTCGCAATATCTGACACCGAATGGCAAAATGATTGAAGGAATTGGAGTGCAGCCAGACTATAACTATCCGCTGCAACATGATGCACGTGAAGATCACTATGTCGATCATGTTGCAGAGTTATTGCTGAATCAAAAATAAACAGCAATACGCTGGAAAACTTTTACTCTTCGTCTTCGGTATCTAAACCGAATTTTTTCAAACGATAGCGCAATGAACGGAATGACATGCCTAATTTTTTTGCGGCAAGGGTTCGGTTCCAGTGGGTGATGTTCAACGCATTCATGAGCACTTCTTTTTCGATATTTTCTAAAAAGAGCTCTAAGCCTTCTTCAGGTAGTTTGCGAGGGACCACACTCTGTTCGTTGCTGTTTGCACCTAGCTGAGCGGATTCATTCGTTGTTGGAGCGGAATTGAACTGAGCACTTGGTTGTCTTAATGGCGCACTTTGCAGATGTTGAAGATCAATCTGATCATCATCGCAGAGGGTCATGGCACGTTCGATAATATTGCGGAGTTCACGGACATTACCCGGATAATATTGGTTGAGTAGGAAGTTTTTCGCTCGTTCAGTCAGAGGCTTAGTGGCAATTTCCCATTCATGGCTAATTTTTTGAATAAAATGTTGAGCCAATAAGAGGATATCGTCGCCACGTTCACGTAAGGCAGGCAACACTAAATCCATCACATGGATGCGGAAGAATAAATCTTGGCGGAAGCGACCTTGTTGGACGAGTGCTTCTAAGTCCTGATGGCTGGCGCTGATCACACGGAAATCAACGTCAATTTCACAGTCTGAACCTACAGGACGAATACGTTTTTCCTGTACTGCGCGTAGCAATTTAACTTGCATGGCTAAAGGTAGTTCGGCAATTTCATCCAGAAATAAGCTACCGCCATGTGCAGATTGAATCAGACCTTGTTTGTCTTGGGTGGCACCACTAAAGCTGCCTTTTTTATGGCCAAAAAGTTCACTTTCCATTAACTCTGTGGGAATTGCCCCACAGTTAATAGCAATAAAGGGCCCTTCATTACGGTTGCTTAAACGGTGAACCAGATTGGCTACGACCTCTTTACCCGTACCAGATTCACCCGTAATAAAAACAGGTGCTTGTGAACGTGCAATTTTCTTTAGAGTTCGACGCAATTGCTGGATTGGAAGCGATTCACCAATTAACATTTTATGCTCTAAAGCATCTTGCGAAGTAATGTCTTCAGCCAATGGCTTATTCAGGGCTTTTTGTAGCAGTTGTTCAAGATGTTTGGGATTGATCGGTTTGCTGACAAAATCGAATGCTCCCGCCTTTAATGCGGCAATGGCAATGTCCATGTTGCCATAGGCAGTAAGCACAGCAACGGGCAGGGCAGGACAGTGTTCATTCATCCAATCTAAGAGCTGTAGACCATTACCATCGGGTAAGTTGAGATCGGTTAGGCAGGCATCGTAGCTATAGGTAGACAAGGCTTTTTTAGCTTCGTCGAGGCGATGTGCAACATGCGTTTTAACCCCCATCCTTGATAAAGACATCTGCATCAGCATACATAAGTCTTCTTCGTCATCAACTAACAATACCAGTGGTTGTGAATCCACAGTTTTCCCCTAAAAACAATTAAATAACAGCTTGTAAGCACTCAATCCTAAAGCAAGCTCCCTGTTTTTTTTCTACATAGGAAAGCTGTGCTTGATTCGCTTCACAGAAGCTATGAGCAAGATATAATCCTAAACCAGTTCCAGTAATTTCGGTACTAAAAAATGGTTGAAATAACTGTGCGCGGTTTTGTAAAGCAACCCCATGACCGAAATCTCGGACATCGATCTGGACTTTTTTCTGATCCGTACGCGCCACCACTTCGATATACGACATGTCCGGATTGTTATGGCGAATCGCATTACGAATCAGGTTGATTAAAATTTGTCTAAACTGTGCCTCATCAAAATCGATCAAGGTTTTGGCCTGTACATTGAGCCGAATGTTCTGTTGAATGTCTGCCAGATCTTCGTGCAGGAACAGCGGTAAAAATTGTTCTAAATTCAGACGAGTAGGGTGGGTTTCTTTATTACGCACCATATTTAGGGTGTCTTGAATAATTCGGTCAATCCGCACCGCTTGACGTGAAATCATATGATTCAACATGTGCTGTTGTTCGGTATCACTTTGCGGATATAAATCATTGGCATGCACAATTGCGGCTAAAGGATTGCGAATTTCATGTGCAATACTGGCGGAGAGTTGCCCTAAAGCGGCTAATTTTAGTTGTTGCACTTGCTGATTGAGTTTTTGTGCATCTTGTAAAATCAGCAAGGTCAGCATTTGATGCGGCACAACGAGTTTTTGTACGAGTACCTGAATGTGGTATTGGCTTTGTTGGGATTCAAATTGGAATTTTTCACCGCTTTTTAAATCTTCAAATTTGAGTAATTCAAATAAATCGGGCTGCGTGGTATACAGTGGATATTGATCATGATGATAAAAATTTGGCATGCCGAGTAAATGGCAAGCAGCAGGATTACTCAGCACCACATGACAGTTTTCATCCAACACCAAATAGCCCGTATCAATCTGCTCCAAGATATAGCGGTTAATGTTTTGTAGTCGATGTAGCTCTAAGGATTGCGAAAAATTCAGATTTTCTAGTAACTGGAAACGTTTCACGGCAATTTGCGCACTGCCATACACCACACAAAATAAAAAAGCCAAAATCGCACTGTTGGTTAAATTTTTGAGTGAGGTAAATTCAAGAATTGAACCTAAAAACAGTTGATACACCACGCAAATCACAGCGATGAGGGTGATGGCCAAAGCTTTTTGGGCATCTAATAACAGGGATGCTGCAAAAATCGTAATCACAAACAGCAAACTCAAATGTAAATTGGGTCCATCGATGGCTAAGGTCAGTAAGCTCAGCGAAATCACATCTACGATGAATAACAGCAGTAGCTGGTTTGGAATACGGACTTTGAAGCGTCCAAGTGACATGAATTGAATGCTGGTAAACAGCAAATAAATCGTCAATACATATAGGTATAAACGTGGGTATTCATAATCTGAAGTGAATTGAGTGTAGGTCAGTAAAAAGACCAGTAACAGACAGGCACTGATGATAAAGCGATAAGCACTGTACCAAAGACCCAAATGATACTGGTTCAATTCACTATGAATTGAACGCTGTGTCATAAGTAACAGGATGTACGTTGTGTTAAGGTTTGATTAACCCGTAGCGAATCGCCAAGTGAGTTAGTTTGACATCACTATCAATATTCAGTTTTTCAAAAATGCGGTAACGGTAGGTATTCACTGTTTTAACACTAACGAATAATTTATCGGAAATTTCTTGTGCACTAATACAATTGACCACCATCATGGCAACTTGCATTTCACGCTCAGACAGGGCGTCAAAAGGCGATTGTTGTGTATCAGACAAATATGAGCTGGCCAGTTGTTCTGCAATGTCTGCACTGAAATATTTGCCGCCTTGCATCACTTTATTAATCGCACGGACCATTTCAGTAACTGGTGCACCTTTGGTGATATAGCCTTTGGCACCTGCTTTTAACAATAAAGACGGATAGGGTTCTTCAGCAAGTCCACTGACTGCGAGGACTTTTGTATCTGGCGCTGTTTGAAGTAGGCGACGTGTAGTTTCTACACCCCCGATACCTGGCATATTGACATCTAATAAAACAACATTTGGATGGTGTTGGCGAACAAGTGTAATCGCATCTTCACCCGATTCGGCTTGTCCAATGACTTGGACATCTGCATGGTCTTCGAGCATACGGCAAATACCAGTACGGACTAATTCATGGTCATCTACCACCAAAACTGTGATCACCTACACTCTCCCTCAAATCAAAATCTGTTTTTTTTGTTACATAAAGCAAAATAAGCTTGCAATGAAACGACAAAATTAGCAATCCTATTCTTATATGAAATGAAAAACTTCATACACAATGTGTGAGCAAAAAATGTTCGTAGTTGTGACCAATGTACGGCATATTGCTGGTCTTGCGCAAATGTTTAGTATCCTGAGTTGAGTGAGCAATGGTGAAAAAATTAAATAAATCCTTCATGCACGTTTTGGGCATGTCAATTTTATTCAGTATGAGCAGTTTCAGTTCTGCTGAAATTGTGATGAATAGTGCTGCAAATCAGCAGTCAAATATTAGCTGGTCATCTGAAGATGCAAACCAGTTACTCAACGGTGACGTGTCTTATAGCGCTGAAGAACCATCTCCTCAAGGGTCAACGAAAGTGACTACTTCTGTACGTAGTACAGGCGGTGTGGTACAGACAGCACCATCGAAAACGGTCCGTATTATTGATACCAATCAATACGCAGGACAGCCCTCTGTAAATGCGCGTGCAGCACTGGTTATGGATGGTCAAACTGGTGAAGTGCTATATAGCAAAAATAGCAATACCGCTTTACCGATTGCATCAATTACCAAACTCATGACAGCAGTAGTGATTTCAGATGCCCGATTAAACATGTCTGAAAAGATTACCTTACAACAGTCTGATTTCTCATGTTCAGGCTGTAAAAGCTCAAGTTCAACGCTGCGTGCTGGCGACAGTATGAACCGCGCAGAAGCTTTGCTATTTGCTTTGATGAAATCTGAAAACCCAGCGGCTTCGGCATTAGCACGTACTTATCCAGGTGGTCGTTCTGCATTTATTTCAGCGATGAATGCGAAAGCACGCTCATTAGGGATGAACTCGACTCATTATATGGAATCGACTGGCTTGCACCCAGGCAATGTCGCTTCGGCACGTGACTTGGGGATTTTGGTGAATACCGCTTCGCAGTATGGTTTGATTCGTCAATTTTCAACCACACCAAGTTATGACTTTAATTTGGGCTACCGCGTGTTGAAATCAAACAATACTAATGCTTTAGTGCGTAATGGTGGTTGGAATATTAATATTTCAAAAACAGGATTTATTAATGAAGCAGGGCGCTGTGTTGTGATGCATACCACACTGAATAACCGTCCAGCGGTGGTGGTGTTATTGGGTGCGGATTCTTCAGTGGCACGAACCAATGATGCGACTCGTTTAATGAACTGGGCGAGCCAGTTACCAAAACGTATTTAACAAGATTTCAGATTTTTCATTCTTTCAGTATTTAGATTTACTCAACGTTTAAATGCTGAAGTGAATGCAAGATATAAAAAAAGCCCTGCAAGAGCAGGGCTTTTTTTTATTCAGTCAGCATATAAATTACATATTTGACAGAATTGAATCACGAACTTGATCCATAGTTGCATCAATCGACAACATTACGGCATCTTGGCATTGCTTGATGGCAGTGTCAGGATCTTTTAAACCGTTACCTGTTACAGTACATACGATCACAGAACCTTCAGCAATTTTACCTGCTTTGATGTCACGAATCGCGCCACCGATAGACGCTGCAGAAGCAGGTTCTACGAATACACCTTCGTACATAGATAGTAGACGCTGTGCTTCTAAGATTTCAGCATCTTGCAGTTCGTCAAACCAACCTTCTGAGTCGCGGACTACGGCTTTAGCATGGTTCCAGCTTTGTGGATTACCAATACGGATCGCAGTTGCTACAGTTTCAGGGTTTTCTACAGGTGCACCGCGTAGGAATGGTGCCGCGCCAGCAGCTTGGTAACCCACCATTGTTGGTAGACCCGCAGGTTTTGGACCTGTGAATTGATCAGTTTCAGGATCATAAACTACTTGTACAAATTCTTCTTTAGGCTGATTCGCCACAGCTTCGGTATAACCCATCCAATGTGCTGTGATGTTACCCGCATTACCTACAGGTAGGCAGTGGTAGTCTGGTGCACGACCTAACTCATCCACGATTTCGTAAGCAATGGTTTTTTGACCTTGCAGACGGTATGGGTTGATTGAGTTTACAATCGTAACTGGTGCTTGATCCGCAACTTCTTTTACAAGACGCATACCGTCATCGAAGTTACCGTGGATTTGCATCGTTACCGCGCCATACATCATCGCTTGTGCCATTTTACCCATGGCAATTTTGCCTTCTGGGATTAACACGAATGCTTTAATACCCGCACGTGCAGCATACGCCGCTGCGGCAGCAGATGTATTACCTGTAGAGGCACAAATAATCGCTTTTGAGCCTGCTTCCACTGCTTTTGTTACGGCCATGGTCATACCACGGTCTTTAAATGAACCAGTCGGGTTTAAGCCCTCGTACTTCACATAAATTTCAACATTTTTGCCAATAATGCGTGGAATGTTCTCAAGCTTAATCAGTGGCGTATTACCTTCGCCCAAAGAAATTGCGCGAGTAGTTGCAGATACGGGTAAACGGTCGCGATAGCGGTCAACTAAACCAGTATAACGATTGGCATTAGACATGATGATGTTCCAATTGTGTGTAGAGCTTGGCGAGAGGAACTGAAATATTCCCCTCGACCCGATTAATTATCAAGCGATTCTAAACGAATTCGTACAATTTCGCCATGAATGACAGGCAATGCTTGAATTTGTTGAAGGGCTTCATCCATTTTAGATTCTTTGACTGGATCAGTCAGAATCACGATAGGAATAAGGTCTTTTAAGCGCGGCTGTTGCATGATCGCATCGATGCTGATTCCTGCACGGCTTAAAATCGTAGTGACATCAGCAAGAACGCCAGTTTGATCTTCGGCATTAATACGGATGTAGTATCCTGTGGTCATTTCTTCACGTAGAAGAATTGGTAAATCGGTCAGTGCTTCAAAAGCAAGCTGTGGAATTGTACCTGCGCCATCTTCGGTATATGAGATGTCACGGACAATATCGACAACGTCAGCAACCACCGCTGATGCTGTCGGGCCTGCACCTGCGCCTGCGCCATAGTAAAGCGTTGGACCAACAGCATTGGCTTGAACCAATACAGCATTTTTAACGCCATTTACATTGGCAATCAGTTGGTCTTCAGGGATCAGCGTTGGATGAACACGAAGCTCAATACCCGTTGCAGCACGACTTGCAATACCTAAATGTTTAATACGGAAACCAAGGTCTTCTGCATATTTGACATCTTGCGCAGTGACTTTGCTGATGCCTTCAGTGAAGACTTTGTTAAACTGGAGTGGGATACCAAAAGCAATAGAAGCCAGCAATGTTAACTTGTGCGCTGCATCGATTCCTTCGACGTCGAAAGTTGGATCTGCTTCGGCATAACCGAGTTCTTGCGCTTCTTTGAGAACGTCTGCAAAGGCACGACCTTTTTCACGCATTTCAGTCAGGATAAAGTTACCTGTACCGTTAATAATACCTGCAAGCCAGTCAATTTTATTGGCTGCCAAACCTTCACGGAGGACTTTAATAATTGGGATACCGCCTGCGACAGCTGCTT
Organism: Acinetobacter sp. YH12094; assembly: GCF_013419295.1. Lineage (NCBI taxonomy): Bacteria > Pseudomonadati > Pseudomonadota > Gammaproteobacteria > Moraxellales > Moraxellaceae > Acinetobacter > Acinetobacter sp. YH12094. Next base: position 9,001 of record NZ_VPAK01000021.1, on the reverse strand, counting down.
CATAAGCAATCTGAACGTGATGATCATCGGCCAATTTAAATAATTCATTGCCGTGTTCAGCTAATAAAGCTTTGTTGGCTGTAACCACTTGTTTGCCATGAACGATTGCTTCACGAATTACTTCATACGCAGGGTGAATGCCGCCCATAACTTCAACCACAACGTCTACATCGGGTTGACGGACGATATCTAATAAATCAGCACTTTGCTTCACTGAAGCAGGTAGTTCTAAATCAGGACGAGGGCGACGCGTACCCACATGGGTAATTTCAATTTCACGACCGGTGCGACGTTTAATCTCAGCAGCATTTTCTTTTAGTAGTTTAAGGGCACCACCACCCACAGTACCAAGACCGAGGATTGCCAGACGAACTGGTTTCACGTCACACTCCATTTATTTCATCATTGCTTTAAGTGAGTTTAGATCATAGCTAAAAAAACGTTCGGACTCTAGGGTAGAAATCACTTTATTCCCACCCATAAAAAACATTCATTTAGCCTATAAAAATTAGTTATTTAAGCGCACTTTCAAGTTCGGAAGCCGACATGTACGCACCGATGTGTTTACCTTCTGCGTTATAGATCGCTGGCGTACCATTCACACCAATATTTAGACCCATTTCATACATGCTGCGCACTGGGTTTTTACATGATGCAGGCTCGATTTGCTCACCGGCAATAGCTTTATCAAATGCGGCACGACGGTCTTTGCTACACCAGATATTTTCCATCATTGGCATGTGTTGTTCACCACGTGGCCAAGCGATGTAACGGACTTCAATGCCACGGGCATTAATATCATCCATTTGTTCATGTAATTTATGGCAATAAGGACAGCTGACATCGGTAAACACATAAACTACGTGTTTGGTTTTACCTTTGGCTTTATAAATCAGTAGGTCTTCAGTTTTTAATTGATCAAATAATTTTTTGTTGGCCTCTGCTTGTAGTGTATCGCCTACATTAAAGAGTTGTTTTTCACCTAAACGAACCACGTCGCCTTGGAAAATGTATTTACCATCAGCTGTAGCATAGACCGCAGGCATGCCTTCAAAGCTTACCCAAAACAAATTAGGAACTTCAGTCGCTTTCACCCCAGTGACTTTGGCATTGATATTGGCTTTTTGCAGATTGGATTGCAAAGTATCAATTAAACGCTGCTGAGCATTACGTTCAGATAAATTCGAAGCTTCACCAGTTGCAGGCGTACTTGCCGTTAATGTCGCATCTTTCTTTTCGTCATTATTTGAATTAGAACAAGCCACTAACGCCATACTGGCAACAAGTGTCGATGCGAGAAAAATTTTTGAACGGGTAAATAACATAAACAACCCTTTTCTTTTAGCTTTATCAAACAGGTGAGTAAGCATAGCAAAAAATATCGGCCACGATAGAACTTCTTGGTCTGATATTTCCTGCCGTTAAGCTCTCGGATGATAGTCTGCATGTAATTTTTGCATACGAATCTGCGCGACATGGGTATAAATTTGCGTGGTAGACAAGTCACTGTGGCCGAGCAGCATCTGCACTACACGTAAGTCGGCACCGTGGTTGAGCAAATGCGTGGCAAAGGCGTGGCGTAAGGTATGTGGTGATAATTCGGCTTGAATGCCTGCAATGAGCGCATAGCGTTTAATCGCGTACCAAAAGTTTTGGCGACTCATCATTCCACCGAGTTGAGTGAGAAATAAAGCATCGGTTGCGCTTTTGTATAAGACGGGGCGCGCTTCGGCTAAATATTTCTCGATCCATTCCACCGCCATTTGACCTAAAGGAACTAAGCGTTCTTTATTGCCTTTACCGGTAATTCGTAAATAGCCTTGTTTAAGATTGATCAGTTCTAATCTTAAATTTAATAACTCAGAGACACGTAAACCACAGGCATACAGCACTTCGAGCATGGCACGATCACGTAGACCCAATGCGGTGCTGAGGTCTGGGGCATTAATCAGGGCTTCAACATCTGCTTCAGATAAATCCTTTGGTAGGGCACGACCCAATTTGGGTGTTTTATGGATTGCAACAGGATTGTCACTGCGTATTTTTTGTTCACGCAAGAACTTGAAAAATGAACGCAGTGCAGAAAGTGAGCGGGCGATCGAGCGTGGGCTTTTTCCTTGTTTAGTCAGGCTGAGCAAGACATCTGAAATGTCGTCACTACTCCAATCTGTCATGATATGCGTATGACACTCACTGCATTGAATTAAATCAGATAAATATGCATTTCGAGTGTGTGGACTGACGGTTTGAGCAATTAAATCATCACGATATCCGTGTAAAAAACTGAGTGATTCTGGAATTTGGACTGGGGTTGGAATACGTGGTTTTTTATTTAACATGTGCCGCTCATTTTCGAAATTAAACCAAGAAATCACAATGGTTTAATGCAATGTAATTTAAAAAAATAGTCGTGTCGATGCTAGATTGTTAAATGAGAATTGAAATCGAATCCGATTTGTTAATTATTCTCATTTGTTTGTATAATATTCAAAATTTTTTAGGGTTAGTTGCGTGCGATTATCTGATTTGAAAGTGAAACAAAGCGCAGTCATTCATAAGGTACATCGTAACCAGAATGGCAACAATGCTCCGGCTGATTTAGTCGCTAGCCGTTTAGAGACTTTGGGTTTTGTTCCCGGAACAAAAGTACAGGTGATTACCAAAGGTATTTTTGGTGGTGACCCGATTTTAATTCAAGTTGGGTTTACTCGTTTCGCACTGCGAAAAATAGAAGCTGAAAAAGTGGAAATAGCAATGGAAGGTGCATCAGCATGAGTGATGCGTTACGTATTGCCCTCGTTGGTAATCCAAACTGTGGTAAAACTTCATTATTCAATCATTTAACGGGTACACGTCAGAAAGTTGCGAACTATGCTGGGGTAACGGTTGAGCGCAAGGTTGGTCAATTTACGTTGCCATCGGGTAAATCTGTTCGAGTTTTGGATTTGCCGGGGACGTATAGCTTAGAAGCGACGAGTCCTGATGAAGCGATTACGCGTGATGTCGTGCAAGGTAAAATTGCAGAAGAAGGGCATCAAGATGTCTTTTTATGTGTAGTTGATGCGACAAACTTAAAATTGCACCTCGGTTTGGTCATGGAAATGATCGATTTGGGTCGTCCAATTTTACTTGTCCTCAATATGATGGATGAAGCACGCCGTCGTGGCATGCAAATCAATACCCAAAAGCTGTCTCAGCGTTTGGGCGTTCCTGTTGTAGAAACCGTTGCTGTACGTAATGCGGGTATTGAAAACTTAATGGGTGCTTTGGATGCTGAAGGTTTCAGAAAACCAGATGCGTCATTAAGTGATACCAATCTTTCTGGAACTAACCACGAAAAAATTGAACAAATTTTAAAAGACGTGGTGATGTTTGTTGATCATGAAGATAAACGCTCAGACTTCCTTGATAAAATTTTTCTACATCCAGTCTTTGGTTTAATTACCTTAGCGGTGATGATGTTTATTATCTTCCAAGCGGTGTTTGCATGGGCTGCGCCGTTTATGGACGGTATTGAAACCTTCTTCGGTTGGTTCGGTGAATTGGTTGGTGAACACATTTCACATCCACTACTGAACAGCTTGGTGGTTGATGGGATCATTGCGGGTGCAGGTGGTGTGGTGGTGTTCTTGCCGCAGATTTTAATTTTATTCTTCTTTATTTTGGTTTTAGAGGAATCAGGTTATTTACCACGTGCAGCATTCTTGCTAGATAAGCTGATGTTTAAAGCCGGACTGAGTGGTCGTGCTTTTATTCCTTTGCTGTCGAGCTTTGCCTGTGCTGTACCGGGCATCATGGCAACTCGGAGTATTCAAGACCCCCGAGATCGTCTGGTAACGATTTTAGTTGCGCCATTGATGACCTGTTCGGCACGTTTACCGGTTTATGCCTTGCTGATCTCAGCATTTATTCCACAGCAAATGGTCTGGGGCGTCTTTAACTTACAAGGCTTGGTGCTATTTGCATTATATGCAGCAGGGATTGTGAGTGCCTTAATTGTGGCAACAGTGCTGAAATTCTTCCAAAAAGATAAATCACAGCATGCCTTATTGATGGAACTTCCAAGCTACCGTTTCCCAGATATTAAGAGTGTTTGGATTGGTTTACTGGACCGTGCCAAGATTTTCTTGAAACGTGTCGGTGGCATCATTTTCGCTTTATCGATTTTGTTATGGTTCTTGTGTACCTTCCCGCAACCGCCAGAAGGCGCAACCTTGCCGGATATTGATTATTCATTGGCAGGTATGCTTGGGCATGTATTACAACCGATTTTTGCACCATTAGGGTTTAACTGGCAGATCTGTATTGCCTTAATTCCAGCGATGGCGGCACGTGAAGTCGTTGTGGCGGCATTGGGTACGGTGTATGCCTTGTCTGCAACAGATGAAGATGCCATGTCTCAAGGTCTGGCAAATTTAATTAGTAGCGATGGGTCATTGGGTTGGTCATTGGCAACCGGTCTATCATTATTGGTATGGTTTATTTATGCGCCACATTGCTTGGCGACACTGGCGACAGTTAAACGTGAAACTGGCTCCTTGAAAACGGTGAGTTTCATGACTATCTATTTATTTGGTTTGGCTTATCTAATGGCATTCATCACGTATCAAATTGCAACACGCTATTTTGGATCGTGAATTGTGAATGGCAAAAGCTGAACAAAGGAGAGAGACATGCTTGAATCAATAATTATTGCGGTATTGGTGATTTGGAGTGCTGTCGTGGTGTTTAAGAAGGTATTTCCAAAAACATCGAACTCAGTCTTCACAACTTTTTCTGAGCACTGTGCAAACCGTGGTTGGAACAGTTTAGCCAAATGGTTAAAGCCCAAAATGGCCGCAGGCTGTGCAGGCGGTTGTGGATGTTCAGCTTCGGATAATCCATCTGCAAAAAAAGCTGAAGTACAAGCGGTGAAATGGAAATAAGCTCACCGTCAATTGCTTGAAGAAACCGCCCAAGATGGGCGGTTTTTTTACGAGCGGACACAAAAAAACTGCGAGAAAGTGAAAACATAAAAAGCATTCAAAACAGCAAAGTGCTAACATTTTGTCAGATTTAAAAACCGACCAAAAAATGGGGCGAAAATGTTAATACAGCGTGGTGGATTGAAGGTTGTTGCCGGATTAGGGATTTCTGGTGTTTCCGCAGTGAATTTCTTACATAGCCATGGCTACCGCGTTGCAGTCACCGATTCACGAGCAGTCCCACCGGGTCATGATCAAATTCCAAGTGATGTACAAACTAGTTTCGGTCAGTTGGATCAAGATTTATTACTCCAAGCAGAAGAAATTATTATCAGCCCGGGGCTAGATCCAAAATTACCGCAAATTCAGGCGGCCATTGCAGCCAACATTCCTGTGGTTTCAGAAATTCAAATTTTACGTCGTGCGACAGATAAGCCAATTGTCGCGATTACAGGTTCGAATGCGAAAAGTACCGTAACGACTTTATTTGGTCTTATGGCAGCAGATGCAGGCAAAAAAGTGGCAGTGGGTGGAAACTTGGGCCGTCCAGCTTTGGATCTCACCAAAGATGATCCTGAGCTTTATGTTTTAGAGCTTTCAAGTTTTCAATTAGAAACCACGTCGAACTTGGCAGCAGAAGTGGCTGTTGTGTTGAACATGAGTGAAGACCATTTGGACCGTCATGGCGATATGATGGGCTATCACACTGCGAAGCATCGTATTTTCCAAGCGGTGAAAAAAGTGGTGTATAACCGTGATGACTCATTAACACGTCCATTGGTTCCAGATGCTACTCCAATGCAAAGCTTTGGCTTAAATGCACCAGATATGAATCAGTTCGGTATTTTACGCGATACTGATGGCACAATTTGGTTGGCACGTGGTCGTGAGCGTTTACTGAAAAGTGCAGACATGTATATTCAAGGCACTCATAATGTGGCAAATGCCTTGGCATGTTTGGCTTTGGGTGAAGCGATTGGTTTACCACTCGAAGGCATGTTGGAAACTTTGAAAACCTTTAAAGGCTTAGAGCACCGTTGTGAATTTGTCAAAGAAGTGCATGGTGTTCGTTATTATAATGACTCTAAAGGCACCAATATTGGTGCGACTTTAGCTGCAATTGATGGTCTTGGTGCTGCGATTGAAGCCAAAGGCGGTAAAGTGGCGATTATTTTAGGTGGTCAAGGCAAAGGGCAGGACTTTACTGCGCTGCGTGATTCACTTTCAAAATATGCCAAAGTTGCGGTATTGATTGGTGAAGATCGTCCAATTATTGAAAAAGCGATTGAAGGGACAACCACGCTGATTCATGCTGAAAGTTTGAAACAAGCGGTTGAGCTGTGCCAACAAAATGCGGTAGCCAATGATGTGGTGTTATTGTCTCCAGCGTGCGCAAGTTTTGATATGTTTAAAGGTTACAGTGAGCGTGGACACCAATTTGTTGATTGTGTGAATGCACTCGTTTAAAAGAACGATAAGGAAAGTTGTATGGCTGGGTTAGCTCAGACGACCATAAATAGAATAAATGAAGTTGTAGAGCGTTGGATTCCTCGGTTACCTGCCGAGGTCAACGTGCGCAATGTTTTAATGTTCTGTGTTTTGGCATTGTTGTGTATTGGGTCGATCATGGTGGCATCTGCTTCGATGCCTTATGCAGAGCGCATGCATGAAAATGCCTTCCATTACATTTCACGACACGGGATTTCGATTGCCGCTGCCGCCATGGCTGCGTATATCGCCTATAAAGTGCCGTTAAATGTGTGGTTTAACAACACCTTCTTTTTATGGATTGTGACCATTGTCCTGTTAGCTGCCGTTTTGGCGGTAGGTACTGAAGTCAATGGTTCTAAGCGTTGGATTCGGATCGCAGGTTTTACCTTACAGGCTTCGGAAGTCGCCAAAGTCATGATGGCGATATTTACCGCAGACTATGTGGTACGGCGTGCCGAAGAAGTCCGCAATAACATCAAGGGCTTGGTACGTTTGGCAGTGATTATGGCTGCAACTGTCGGTTTGGTCATGGCTGAGCCCGATTTAGGGGCGACGGTGGTGATTGCCTTAACCATGCTAGGGGTATTCTTCCTCGCAGGAGCACCGTTGATTCAGTTCGCAATTGCCTTTGGTGCGATCATCATGGCCTTTGTGTTCTTGATTTTATTTGAACCTTATCGTTTAGAACGTTTGATGTCCTTCTCAAATCCATGGAATGATCCATTAGGCGCAGGCTACCAGTTGTCGAATGCATTAATGGCTTTTGGTCGCGGTGAATGGTTTGGTGTCGGCTTGGGTCATAGTATTCAAAAAATGTCGTATTTACCTGAGGCTCATACTGACTTCATGTTGGCGGTTTTGGGCGAAGAATTTGGCTTCTTTGGGATTTTGACCGTATTGACGCTGTCATTTGTGATGTTGATCTGCTGTATTCGCATTGGTCATCGTGCTTTACGTCATCAATACTTACGTGCAGGCTACTTGGCTTATGGCATTAGTATTATCTTCTTGCTGCAAATTTTGGTGAATGCCGGCATGAACATGGGCATGCTTCCTACCAAGGGTTTGACCTTACCGTTTATTAGTTATGGAGGGTCTTCTCTGATTATCTGTGCGGTTATGGTGAGTCTGATCTTAAAGATCGATGCGACGACCAAAGAAGTGAACCCAAGTAAAGAAGAATCAAGCTTCTAAATTCGTATCTCGTTGCGGATCGGGAGATGCATGGTGCAGTACACTCGCCGGCATCTCCGTTCCACAATGGAGACATTTGACCAAGCTCGCCTTGGCTTTAGATAGTGGAATCAATGGAATAAAAAATAAAGAAAAATAATTACGTTGCTGTTTCAACTCATACTGAGTTCTGCTGCGGCAGACAGGGCAAGTAAATTGGCTCTTTTCAATGACTTTGGTTTTCGGACCAACTCCAAAAATAAAAAACATTAGGCTCTCCAATGGTCAATTGATCACTTTATTAAAGCATAATTCAATTGAATATCGAGTGATTGGCTCAGATAGGGATGTGGGTTTATTGATAGATTTGAGGCAATGCTGTGCCATGGGGAATTTGTTGAATATCCCACTGCGCAATCGCCTGTTGTAGCATAATGCGCGGCGTGTCTAAGTCGACTGGCGGTTGATGTAGGGCCTGCAATGCTTGTTGCAATAAAGGTGCTGCTTGGTTTAAATCAAGAGCTTGAGCCATATTCTGTTTTGACAGTTTTTGTCCCTGATTATTCATTGCCAATGGCAAGTGCATGTATTCAAGGCGTGGATAACCCAAAACCTGTCCGAGCCAAATTTGACGTTCGGTATTGTCCAAAAGATCAGCTCCACGTACGACATGGGTCATCCCTTGTAGGTAGTCATCCACCACGACAGCAAGTTGATAATTGATAATGCCATCACGGCGTTTTAAGACGAAGTCGCCCAAATCTTGTTGCAGATTGGAGCAATGCGTCCCTTGTAAGCGGTCGGTAAAACAAATGTTCTGTGCATCGACTTTGATTCGAATGGCCTGATCCTGAAGGGGAAGGCCAAGATTACGACATGTGCCTTGATAGATATGATTTGAACCAAGCATTTTTCGGGTGCATTGACAGGCATAGATCAAGTCTTGGGAATACAAATGTGCAATGACTTGCTCATAGATTTCGAGGCGGTCTTTTTGGAAAATGATCTCGGTATCTGGTTCGAATTGAAATGCATCAATACAACGTAAGATGTGTTCTTCGCTGCCGGGAAATATACGTGGAATGTCGGTATCTTCGATACGAACCACCCATTGCCCCTGATGGGCACGGGCATCGCAGTAGCTTGCGACTGCTGTAATTAAAGAGCCAAAATGCAAAGGGCCGGTTGGCGATGGCGCAAACCGGCCCACGTAATGCTCTGCAGCTTTCCCTCCCTTATCTAAAGGCATAGGTATCTACACATTTTTTATAAATTGAATGCGATCTGAGCAATCGCATTCAGCTCATCAGACGAATACTCTGACAACAACTGAAGAGTGTTCAATAGTATTGAAAGCCCTGCCAGTATGGCAG